>CAIXQV010000790.1 GCA_903921605.1 uncultured Planctomycetaceae bacterium
CTGCTCGAGCCGCACGATACTGCAGTTCTTCCAGCGTCGAACCTCCGCCCATGTGCCGGTGTTGCCCCATTCGAGAATCAGATCCGCGATCGCTGACGTGGGCTGAGTTGTCCCCTGCGGCTGAATCATCCTTCCCTGATCAGGAATGACACCTGGGGAGCACGCCATGCTGACGTGACCTTCGATCAGCAGAGCGCCATATTTCCAACGTGCGCGATCAGCCATATCACAGACCTCCCGGATTCACCGTACCGGGATGAGCATTGAGCGAATAGGTGAACGAGTAGTCCCGGATGAATTCGAAGTTTGCGGTCCCGATCTGACGTTTGTGTTTCTTGTCTCTGGTCACGTCCACGTCACGAGCCCCCGCCGTGGCGATCAGGAAGGCCGGCAGACTCGGATAGGACGTTCGTCCACTGATCGATCCAGACTGCACCACGGTGACGTCCGTATACGCTCTTCGTTCCTGAAGTTCGGATACGGTGTTGTGACGTGGTCGCAGGATGTTCTTCGCCCCGCCCTCCCCGATGATCTCCACGCTTTCGGTGAGTGTCAGGTTTGCGACACTTTCTGCGGCATTGTTGTACTCGGCCTGAATCTGGATCTGAACGTACTGTTCGGTGGCGTATTGGAGCGGACCGGAAGGGAGACTGATTACCCTGGCTTGCGGTCCGACCAGGCAACCGGAGGCGTACATGAAATGACTGGTGCTGAACCAATTGACGCCATCTGTGGAGTATTCGATACCGGCATCGAGTCTGGGCACCAGCATCGCAGTCTTCAGGGCTTCGATTTGTGACGTGATATCGGCCGGCCCGCTTCCCGACAGCCAGATTTCGACCTGCATGTCATAAATGAGGGAAGTCTGGTAGGTGTTGATTTCGCGGGTCGAGACGTCCATTGACACAGGCTTTGCGGATCCCGCAGCCGTGTAGAAACTCCCGTATCTGAATCGAAACGAGGTCGCCAACGAAGTCCCCCCAAACTGTATTGCCTTTGTATACCAACTACAGTATCAGTCCTAGTTTAATTCGGCAAGACACGCCTCGCGTTTTGCGAAGGCTTCTATTGACGGAATGCGTTCACACTGGACTCCGGAACTGTGCCAACCCAGTTGTCAGCAAGCTATGACGCGTGGAACAGGCTGGTCGAGATCCAGAACGGGGCAACCAAGCTGGTGGAGAGCGTTTATGACGCCCGTGGCTATCGTATTCGTAAAGACACGTACACCAGCGGTACGCTGAGCGAATCGCGTCACTACTACTACACACCCGGCTGGCAGTGCGTTGAGGAACGCCTGGACACAAGCACCACTGTCGAGCGGCAATTCGTTTGGGGACTCAGGTACATTGACGACCTTGTCCTGCGAGACCGCTCCACCGTCGACAACGGGACCATGAACGAACGCCGTTACGGTCTGCAGGACGGCAACTGGAACATGATCGCTATCTGCAACACTACCGGCTCTGTTACCGAACGGTATGCCTATTCAGCCTACGGCGCACCGGTCTTCATGATCGGAGCAGTTTGCACTCAGCCGGAAACTCGCTCCGGTCGCTCTCGCTGGAACAGCATCGGGCATTCGGTCGCAGTGTTCGGTCTGTCGTATCGACACTACTTCGATCGGTGGTACAAATCTGACTCAGGTCACGCCCTCCTGAGTGAGTTCGGTATGGAGTTGTCGCGGATTCAGGATACGATTAGCTCTATACTGAATGAAATCGCGTTTGTGCTCGATTTGAGTGCGCAACAGGGTGAAGTATTGCCAACATGACAAATCAAACTGATCTCGCGTCGGTTGGCCGGGCCTGACGACTAGCTGAAACCGATTCAGAATGTTTTGCGATGGGGTCACCATCGCATTCCCATGAGCCTCGTGATCAACTGGTTCCAGCAATCTCATAATCGATCCAGCGGGCTCTTCACCCCCAACGGCCCGGACTGCAACACATGGGTGTAGATCATGGTCGTGCTGACATCGGCGTGACCGAGCAATTCCTGTACAGTCCGAATATCAGCTCCGGACTGAAGGAGATGCGTGGCGAAGCTGTGGCGAAATGTGTGAGGCGTCACCCGTTTGTGGATTCCGGATTCCTCGACGGCGCGATGCAGAGCTGTCTGAAAAACACTTTCGTGCATATGGTGTCGATGAATGGCTCCGTCGTGCGGATCAACAGACATTTTGGAGGCGGAAAAAAGGAACTGCCACTCGAACTGATATGCGGCTTTGGGGGCCTTGCGTGCGAAAGCATAGGGAAGCCAGACCGAACCGAAACCAGCGGCAAGATCTGCATCATGCAATTGCCGAACCATCTCCTTCTGTGCAAGCACATCTGCAATCACGGATTCTGGCAGCACCGTCACACGATCCTTTGCTCCCTTGCCATCACGGACAATCAACTGCCGCGATCCAACATCGACGTCTTTAACTCGCAAACGCAAACCCTCATAGTGGCGCAGACCGCCGCCGTACAGAATTCGAGCAAACAGCAGATCTCTACCTTTGAGATGACGAAAAATGGTCGCAACTTCTGACGTGGTGAGGACCACCGGAATACGGCTTGGCTTCTTCGCACGTTCGGTGTCAAGAAACTGAAGGTCACGTTTCAGCACTTCACGAAACAGGAAGAGTAGCGCGTTGAACGCCTGATTCTGGGTACTCGCTGCAACTTTATCCTCCACAGCAAGGTTGCCCAGGAATTCCTTCACTTGCATCTCACCGACATCGGACAAGACTTTGTTCCAGCCCCCAACGGACAATACAAATCTCTGAATCCATCCGACATAAGCACGCTCCGTTCGAACTGCATAATGCCGAATCCGCATAAGAGTTCGAATCTTCTGCAGAAGTAAGGGTTCACGAGGATCAATTCGGCCAATCAGCATCTTGTCATCGACCGGCTCAGCACCGGAGTGCCCTGAATTCAGATCAGTGCTATGTTTCTCGGCTCGCTCTTTTCGTGCAAGCTTTTCCAGTGTCATTACGACATCACAGAGGTCTGGAACAACGCTCTGCAATACTGACTTCTGATAGAACTCGACCGCTCGAACGACCTGCAGACGAACCCATGCCGACTTTCCGGAATCACGCATCCGCTGAAGCAGTGAGATCAAACTTTCCCGCGAAATGTCGATCCGCGGCGCATCCACTTGATGAACGGACCGAGCATAGGTTTCCATCCATTTTGGCCACCACTGAGCGTCATTCTTTGCCAAACCACTGCTTTTCGCCAATCTTGCCATTTCATTAAGAGACATCCTACACCTCGCAGCCCATGACAATGTTGTTCAAATTGACACCCCTCAGGCATGCTGATACCGTAATGTCCGCAGCGCGTCCAATATTTGATATTGAACGCGCCGTGTGATATTGGAACAAACCATCATTTCGCCCTTGTTTTTTGCCCCTCTTGGCCAATATCACACGGCGCGTGTAATTCAGAGTTCGCCCACATCAGCCAACAGGAAAGCATCAGTGATTGGAATTATGATGGACGCCTTGGTTCTCATGGTGCTCCTCAAAACGAAAGACCACGACGTCGGTTTCGGTACTTCATTCTTTGTTGCCCTCGTGGCGTCGATCGGTACAACAGTATTGGCAATCAATCTCGCGGCCCTGATGGGAACTGCTGGCATCGCTGTTGCAGTGATAATCTCAGCAATGCTACTTGGTGTCGCATTGTCGGCGTTGTTTGGACTTGAGATCAAACGATCTTTCTTGATCGGGGCCATTTTCATGGTTGCCCACATCGGTGTCGGCTTTGGGATTCAATTGATTCTTAACTCATGACAGTAATCGAGGCTCTGGGGATCGCTAACCGCGTGCCCAATCGTATCGCAGAGTCGACGGCGATTAAAACGATGCACCGGAATCGTTGATCACGCCGTTTTGGAATCGGGGTCTTTTCGCGGCGGCCGGGTTACCGCCGCCGTTCGCTTACTATGGGGCACTACTTTGAGTGAGTCACCGTTCCCGATTGTTCCAGTCGTTGATAAAGAATCATCCCCAGCGTACTTGCGTTGGAGGATAGGAAGACTTCTCGCCATCGGCATGGCGGTGGGTGGAGCAGCATGGGGGTTGGCAGGGGACTACATTGGATTGCCTCCAGAACAGACTGCTGGTAACCGTTGTTTTGGCGGCGCATTGATGATCATTTCCGGGCTTCTGATCTTAACGTTACTCTGGTCCAGGGATATCCTTCGGCTCGTTAATCGCGGAATCTGGACTGTTGCGTCAGTGACGCTTTTTTTTATTGGTGTATGTTTAGCTGGAAGTGCATTCCGCACATGGAATGAATCTCGAGTAGCCACTGAAGAAGTACGAGCTAAGAATACTAGGGAAGGAATACCGGCAGCAGAGCAAACTCCGTGAATCCCATTCCTCAATGGTATTTCGTTGTCCGCGTCTGTGTTAACACAGGTTTTGATATTGAATCGCAAGGCGAACAATGCGATGCACGCCGAGTTGCGGTGGTTAGTTTTTCACCCTTTACAGCGTCGCTCGCCGCAACCGGGTGATCGCGGTCGTTAGC
>CAIXQV010000791.1 GCA_903921605.1 uncultured Planctomycetaceae bacterium
ATGCAGCCCAGCCAGAGGGTTGGCTTCGATAAAGCTTGGCTGACCATTGCCATCGGAACGCAGGTCGACACGACCTCCATCGCGGGCCTTCAATGCTCGCCATGACTCCAATGCGATACGTTCGGCTTCGGCGACTTCCGAGTCGTTCGACGAACTGACCAGGTCGTAGCGAACGAGTTCTTCGCAGCGTTCCTTGTTAATATAGCTGTAGGCTCCCGGTTCGGCATCTGACAGCAAAACGATCTCGAGGGTACCCAGCACGCGAGCTTCGTCGCCGGTGCCAAGAATTCCCACGGTGAACTCGCGACCGCAGAGATAAGTTTCCACAAGAACCGGCTGCCGGAATTTCTTGAGGAGGCTCGTGCAGACTTCGCGAAGTTCCTCGACAGAGGAAATACATGACGCCGGTGAAACGCCCTTACCGGTTCCTTCGGCGATTGGTTTCGCGAACAACGGGTAAGGAAGATCAACGCTCTCAACATCAGAGATCTGTTCAACCACCGCAAAGCGAGCGGTCGGCAGTCCGGCCTTTTCTACCAGAGTCTTCGTGAGGCCTTTGTGCAGACACACGGCCATTACGACTGGATCAGCAAACGTGCAGGGGATTTCGTAAGCTTCCAGCAAGGCCGGAACCTGGGCTTCGCGAGCGATCCCGTGCATGCCCTCGCAAATATTGAAGACCAGATCCCAGCGGTCTCCAGCGGCCAGACGTGTTACTAATTGTCGAACATGACCGATGCGATCTGTTTCATGTCCGGAACTCCGGATGGCATTCTCAATCGAATCGATCGTGTCAGCGCGATCAAACTCGGCGGTGGCTTCTTCATCATATCCGGCCGCCAGATACTCGTCTCGCAGGTCGTAGGTCAGCCCAATCTTCATCGCACGTCTTTCAGAGCCACAGTCCGAGGTTGAAGAACTCAGCACGCCCCGAAGGACGGGCTGTTGATTAATCGTTTTAACGGCAAGCCGCAGGCGTCGGTACGCCATTTTACGCCCACGCTTGCGGCTCGCCGTTAAACGAAAACGTTCATTGCGCGAATAAATCAACCGCGCTATCAGCAGCCCATTGGCTCATAAATGGAAAGGTTGCAGTTTTCAGGCGAAGCGTATCAAAACCCATTGAATCTATGATGGTTGATATTGCGGCTGGAGATCAGGATTCGCACATTTCTTCATAAAGCTGAGCCCGAAGTCGCTCGGCGTCGTCTCGATCCATCCCCAGCGTTGGCAGCAATTCGGCCCCCGGTGCGAGCAGTTCCAGCGGACATCCGGAAGCTGGCTGAGCTGTCAGGCCCTCCGCGGTATAGTCGAACGGATAGAGTCGACAAACGATTGGGCGATTCTCCACAGGCAGGCGACAGCCATTGGGCCCGAGGAAAAAGCAGTCGCCGTTGTTGACCTGCTTGACAACTCGGCGAGTTCCATCAGGCCGAAACACGTGCTTGTGCCAGAACGGATCCTCGATTTGCTGGTCATAAACCGGATAGCCCGGAGCCCTGAATTCAGTGAACTCAACGCCCTCTGCAAACGGCTGCATCCTTCGCACATCCGCCAGCGACACGTAAATCTCCGAATCCTGACAGCACGTTCGCTGATGTCGCGAACAACGTACACAAAGAAATTCCTCAGCCATGAGACCTTCCTGATCCTTTGCCCAGCGAACCAATCTGCGAAATTCGTGGACGAATTGTATCGAGAACGAATTCCGAGTCGATTCTTTGGTAATCTCGTCTCAATCATGCGACCAGAAATGTGCTGCTTGGTTTTCAGCGGTGCCGTCAGACGTTAAAACATCCGTTCCCGCCTCGTACTCTGTCACTGCCCGGAAATCGGTTCGTTAAACTCACCAAGATGTGTACCGCACAATTGGTTCCTGCCCCCTGTTTCCAGGCCATGGACATCCTTCCGTTGGAGTGAATGAAGATGAATCGCGTGTCTACGCTGTGTGTGTTCGCTGGATTGTTATTTGGGGCGATACCTGAAGGAAACGGTCAGGATGTCAAAGGTGCCGCGCCGGCAACGGCGACACTCAGGCATTCTGATTTAAGCGTCTATCAAGCCGACGATGGAACTTTGAAGCCTATCCGCACAGCGGATGACTGGGCGATTCGTCGCAAGCAGATTCTGGCCGGAATGCAGGAAGCGACAGGCCCGCTTGCTCCACACAAACAGCAGCCGGCCTTCGACATCAGGATTACTGAAGACATCCGTATCGAAGGCGTGCGACGCCTGACAATGACGATTGCCATCGACGAATCGGATCGACTGCCGCTCGACCTGTATCTTCCCAAAGCTGTTGCCGACTCCGTCGACGCAGGGAAACTGCTGGACGCTGAAGGCACCGCGAAACTGGCCGCGATGGTGGCGTTGCATCCGACCGGTGCCGCAGGAAAGCGAATTGTCGCTGGCGAAGGAAAGGCTGGTCGGCAGTACGGCGTCGAGATGGCTCAGCGAGGCTATGTCGTAATCGCTCCGGACTATCCATCATTCGGCGAATATGAAAAGTACGATTTCGCGGGCGACAAGTACATTTCGGGAACCATGAAGGGCATCGTCAATCACATGCGCTGCGTGGATCTCCTGTCGGCTCTGAAGTTTGTTGACGCAGAACGCATCGGAGCCATTGGGCATTCGCTCGGTGGACATAACGCGATCTTTCTGGGTGTCTTCGATGAACGTGTCAAAGTGATCGTTTCCAGTTGCGGCTGGTGTCCGTTTCACGATTACTACGGCGGCAAGATCGCAGGCTGGACGAGTGATCGCTACATGCCCCTGCTGAAGGACAAGTATGAACTGAATCCGGATCTTGTTCCGTTCGACTTCTACGAACTAATTGCCGCTCTGGCACCGCGAACATTTATTTCTGTGTCACCGGTAGAAGACGCCAACTTCGACATCAATGGTGTGAAGAAGGCGATCCCGGTTGCGGGTTCCATTTATGCAATGTTGAAGGCTCGCAGTGAGCTGATTCTGCTCACACCGGATTGCGACCATAATTTTCCGACGGACATGCGACTGCAGTCTTATGGCGTGATGGATCGAGTGCTCAAGCATACGCCGGACGCATTCGAACCCGACTACGCCGCCGAGCTGCCTCGTATTGCGGCTCACGAACCGGCCGATGCCCTGTCCACTTTTCAGTTGGTCGACGGTTTCGAAATGCAGCAGATCGCTTCAGAACCACTCGTGACCGATCCAGTCGCGATGTCGTTTGATGCCGATGGACGTTTGTTCGTGGCGGAGATGCGAGACTATTCCGAACAGGACAAGGAGGCTCTTGGAGCCATTCGAGTGTTGCTCGACACTGACAACGATGGCAAGTTCGACAAGAGCCATGAGTTCGCTCAGGGGCTGAGCTGGCCGACCGCGATTATCTGTGCCAACGATGGCGTGTTCGCTGGAGCAGCACCAGATCTTTACTTCCTGAAGGATACAGACGGCGACTTCAAAGCCGACGTGAAAGAACTGGTCTTCACCGGGTTCGCTCGCAACAACGTTCAGGGACTGATCAACAGCTTTCATTGGGGACCAGACAATCGTATTTATGGTTCTGCCAGCACCGTTGGTGGTTCCATCACGAGCCCAAAGTATCCGGACCGCAAGGCTCTGGAATGCCGAGGCCGTGATTTTTCCTTCGATCCTAAGACGCTTGAACTGCGAGCAGAGACCGGCGGCGGGCAGCACGGCATGTCATTCGATGACTGGGGCCGTCGCTTTGTCAGCGCAAATAGTGACCATGCTCAGGCGATTGTCTATCGAGATCAGTATTTGTCCCGTTCTCCTCTGCCTTCCGCCGCGCCGGCTCGCGTTAGTATTGCGGTCGATGGTGGTCAGGCTCCGGTGTTTCGTATTAGTCAGGTAGAGCCCTGGCGAATCGTGAGAACTCGCCTGCGCGCCTCTGGGTTATCCAAGGGCATCGTTGAAGGTGGTGGCAAGCCGGCCGGATATTTCACAGGAGCAACCGGGATCACGATCTACCGCGGCGATGCGTGGCCAGCCGACACGAAGGGCTTGGCTATTATCGGCGACGTGGGCAGCAACATTATTCATCGCAAACGAGTGACTCCAGAGGGAGTGATTTGGAAAGCCGAACGAATTGATCCCGGAAAAGAATTGGTCGCATCGACCGACGTCTGGTTCCGTCCCGTGCAATACGCGAACGCTCCGGACGGTTGTCTGCAGGTACTGGATATGTACCGCGAAACAATCGAACACCCGGCCAGTTTGCCGCCGGAAATCAAACGCCATCTAGACCTGACCAGCGGTCGTGATCGCGGACGTTTGTACCGCATTGCTCCGAAGGGTTATGTGGCTCGACCAAATCCAAAGTTGAGTGCAATACCGACGGCCGAACTTGTGAAGTTGCTGGAACATCCGAATTCGTGGCATCGTGAAACGGCGTCACGCCTGATCTATGAAAGACAGGACAAATCTGTCGTGGAAGACCTGCGAAAATTGTTGCGGGAATCAAAGTCATCACTGGCTCACTTCCATGCAATCGGGTGTCTCGAAGGTTTGGCCGCATTGCAGCCTGCCGATGTGCTGGTTGCTCTGGACGACGTTGAATCTGGTGTTCGTGAGCGAGCCCTGGTGGCGTCCGAAAAGTTCGTGGATTCGGCCGAACTGTTGGCCAAACTGGCCAGCATGCCTGAGGACAAGGATGCTCGCGTTCGCATGCAGTTGGGGTTCACGCTTGGCGAATTTCCAGCCTCTCCAACACGTCAGTCAGCATTGCTGAAATTGCTGGCGGGGTCTGGTTCTGATCGATGGATTCGCACGGCTGTATTTTCTTCGCTGGGCAGTGAAGCCGAAGCGGCTTTGCAGGCGATGTCTGTTGATGAAAGTCTAAGTCCAGCCGGTGCCGCAATTGCATTGCCGGAACTGGCGGATCTGGTTGCTCGTCGCACCTCAAGCGAAGAGGGCTGGAAGAATATTGCCGCTGTGGTCAGTCGTCGTGCGAATGATCCGGCTCTGCAAGTCAAAATTCTTCAGACAGTGTACGCTGCGAACAAGGCCGCACAGAGCAGCCCTGCGTTCAAGGATCTGGTTGCGGAATTGGTGACATCAGCTCGAGCAAAAGCCGCGAATGCGGAACTGGAGGAATCAACACGAGCCGCTTCTTTGAGTGCTTTGAGTTTGTCGACCTATGCCGTTGATGGAGAGCTGCTGCTGAGCTCACTGGAGAGTACTCAACCACCCGCTGTGCAGAATGCGGCTCTGGCGACGCTGGTGAAATTCAGCGACGATGGCGTAGCCAAGGAATTGCTGGCTCGCTGGCCGGGGTTGTCTCCAAAACTGGCAGAGCGAGTTCGCGATGGTTTGTTGAGCCGAGCGTCATGGAGCATCATGCTGCTGGATGCTATTACCGCGGGAACGCTGCCGAAAACGACATTAACTCAGACGGACGTGCAACGTCTGACGGATCTTCCGGACGAAGGTGTACGCTCTCGAGCGATCAAGTTGCTGGAATCCATGGCCGGGTCATCTCGCGATGAAGTCATTCGAGCCTATCAGGTCTCGCTGACGTTAAAAGGCGATCGCGAAAAAGGGGCAGCATTGTTCAAACAAAACTGCTCTGCTTGTCATCAGATCGGCACAGTGGGAAATCAGGTCGGACCAAATCTGGCCACGATGAAAAATCGCGGTCCGGAAGCGATCCTGACGAACGTGCTGGATCCGAATCGAGAAGTCAATCCGGCCTGGCGAGACTATGTCGCGGTTACAATCGAAGGCACGACTCACAACGGTGTGCTGGTCTCAGAGTCTGCCGGCAGCCTGACATTGCGTCGAGCCGAAGCGAAGGAGACGGCGCTGCTGAGATCGGAACTCGAAGTTCTGCGAGACACCGGACGATCTTTGATGCCGGAAGGGCTTGAGAAGAATCTTGATTCTCAGGCCATGGCGGATTTGATCACGTGGATGATGACGCTGGAATAGCGCACGATAAACAGGATCGTCGTGCACAATATCGTCGTGCACAATAAAAAGAGCGGCCTGGGTGACCAGGCCGCTCCTGATATTGAGTCCTGCAAGGCGGGCCATGACTTGCAGGTCAACGGCTCAGTACAAGGCAATTCGTATGCCAAAACTCCGCACTTCCAGTTTTCATCAGCGTTTGTTGGGATGGTGTGTGATGGACGCACGGATGCAAAGGTGATCAAGCAGGTCAAACCCCCGATTTTGTGCAGGATTCAGCGGTGAAACTTCGCTGATTCCAGCCGGTGCCCGGGATTTGACTGATCCGTGAACGGGTGTTTTCCGTTAGGTCGGGGAAACTGGTATCCTTCTGGCCGCGGCAGAAATCTCTGCAGCATTCTGCGCCGCGCTGTTTCAACCTGAGACACCCCTGATCTTTCCTGTGAGCCCTGAATGTATCGATCACTGGATCCCGAGAAGACGATTGCCACTCTGCGGACATTGTCCAATCGTATAGAAGAACGCTTTCCGGGAGCCAGCCTTAATCGGGTTTGTGTCGAGTTGTTATCGATTGCCGAGGAAACCACGGGGCGAATCAACTGGCTGTCCAGACCACATGCGTGGATTCGAATCGCGGTGTTCGTCGTGATCGGTTTCGCGATGTACCTTGGCTGGCAGGTTTTAAAGCAGTTAAAGGTGGAAGCCGGCGGTTTAGAAATCCAGGATCTTGAAGCGGCCGCGAACGCAGTGTTTCTGTTGGGTGCTGCGTTGTTATTTCTTGTCACTCTGGAATCTCGCATCAAGCGTTCGAGAGTCCTCTCGGCCGTCAATGAATTGCGAGCGATCTCGCATGTGATCGACATGCATCAGCTGACGAAGGATCCCAGTCAGGTCATTGCCGGCGTGGGCAATCGAACGCCATCTTCGCCGCAGCGAACGCTGACCGCTTATCAATTGACGCGATATCTTGATTACTGCACCGAGATGTTATCACTCGTCGGAAAACTTGCCGCGCTGTACGCTCAGAGCAATTCTGACAGTGTGGTATTGCAGTCGGTGAATGACATCGAAACGCTGACAAATGGAATCAGCCGCAAGATCTGGCAGAAGATCATGATTCTGGACAACGACCTGAAACCCGATCCGGAGTTATTGCAGTCGACGTTATCGACAGAACTGTCGATGGAATCACCAGCAGAAGTAACTCGAACCGCGACAGTTCCAATGGAGACAATTCCAGCAGTGCAGATTCCGCGTGGGGTGCCAATGACTGAACACACAGCGGCGGCCCGGAAGCAACTGCCGGTGACAGAACCAAAAAATTAGACCGCACCTGACATTTCACGTCAGGCCGCTTCGCGAAATCGCAGCGATGGCTTCTCGATAGTCACAATAGTGTTCGCCGGAATACTGCGGCTCAGGGTCACGCTGGAACCAATCTGGGAGCCGGCTCCTATGACTGTCGTGCCACCAAGAATCGTCGCATTGCTGTAGATCGTGACACGATCCTCCAGCGTAGGATGCCGCTTGGTCCCGCGAATTAGTTGCCCGTCTTCATCGCGAGGAAACGACCAGGCTCCCAGCGTAACGCCCTGATAAAGGGTCACGCTTGCACCAATTTCGCAGGTCTCTCCGATGACTACGCCTGTGCCGTGATCGATGAAGAATGCCGGGCCAATCTTCGCGCCCGGGTGAATGTCGATGCCGGTATCGCGATGAGCCCACTCGGTCATGATCCGTGGCAGATAAGGAACGCCCAGCGTCAAAAGCTCGTGCGCAATTCGATAAATGGTAATTGCTTCGATGCCAGGATAGCAGAGCACAATCTCTTCTGGCGTCTTTGCCGCCGGATCTCCGTTGAATGCGGCCGCCACGTCGCTGTTCAGAACATGCTGAAGTTCAGGAAGCCGATTCAGAAATCGATCGGTCAGAATTGAAGCCGCCGGCGCCGCGGAGACGGCTTCGTATTCGTGATGCAAACGCAGCTGCACCTGACGCGAATGAACCAGTGCTCGACTAATCTCAATTCTCAGCCGCGACTGAATCTTCGCCAGCGACGCCAGATACTCTGACGTCGCAGCTCCCGGTTGCAGACGGCGATTCCCATGCACTCCGGGAAACAACAATTCACGAATATCGTGAACGATGGCCATCACGCTGTCCACGCTTGGCAACGGCGTCGATTCGGGACACACACCGCCACAACACCCAAGCTGTTCCAGCAGAGTGTTGGCGATCTGTTCCAGCGACCTTTGCTCAGCAGCGTTTTGGGACATGATGTTTCTCAAGAGTTCCCTGAAAGTAGTCTGTTCTGGTCGTCAGCAGCAGGACGCTCACGGCCAGTCGGTTTCGTGGGCACCAGGACATGTTGCGAGTCCAGTGCTGCCTTCCGTTCAGCGAAAGCCACAGCCCTCCGCCCCTGCAAGATCGGCATCGCGGTCGCCTGTTCTGCATTCTCAGAACAACAGGTGCAGACGGATCCTGTGTCTCAGCCACTACGTCATGCGCAGGTCTGTTCATCGTGTGCATCCTGCCAAAGCTACTTCATCGGAAAACTTTGAAGGCCCGAGAAACCCCGAACCGAAACCTCGATCTGGGCAAGGCTGCCCATCTGAAACCGCCAGCGTAGCTCAGGAACATGGATTCTGAGCGGCTGAGAAACAAGAATGTTGTCTCTGAGGTTTGATGTGGCTCAAGCTCCCTCTCTGTCCGCGTCGTCGCAGAAGTATCTGGGATCAGCGGAATCGTTGAATCGCTCGCGTCGGTTAAGTTTGCTTCGTGAACAACTCGTTCGGGAAAACCGTCGTTCGGCCGCACCGTTCAGCCATCCACTCGCCAGTCGTGGTCCACTTCACGCACTTTGCAATCAGATCCGTGATGTGTCACGAATTGCCGATGCCATCGCCATCAGCGCGGATTCAGCCAGTGAAGGGCGTTTGCAGGAACTGTGCTCGGACCTGAGACGATTATTGCAGACCCAACAACGCTGGACGGAACGTCTCGAGAATCAGATCTGGCGACTGGAAACTCAGGGAAAACTCATGCGACGTCTGCAGCAGGTGCTGCAACACGGTTCGCCGGGAACCGATGAAATCTGGGAGTTGTGTGAGCTGATCGCTCGGGAAACACAGGCGATTCCCGAGGGAATCTTGTTGCTCCCTGAACCCGGACACCGCTTCACGATTGCTCAAGATGGCCCCAACGGATTCGCGGCCAGAACCATCGAGAAAGCTCGTTTATGTGTCTTCGCAGGCATGTCCATTCTGCCGGACGTCCGTGGTGCAGAATTGGTTGCGGCCACGTTCTTGTCCTGCATCAATCAACGGACTGGTATCTTTCCTGACTCGGCGGATACTCTTCACGATGCTGATCGACAGGCAATCCAGCAGCTCTCCGACGCGTTGGAGGCATCGTCAATCGCACGTCCATTGAGCTCCGACGGCGTGAGGTTGGTCAATGTGGCGACAGATTTCTCCGAGTACCTTGAGCAGCATGCTCTGAAAGCGGCTGAAAACCTTGTTCCCCCGGCGATCCGCGACTATTACTCCGCGTTGACAGAATCATGGCCCTCATTGCTGCATCGGGATGAGGCGTCTCAGGAGATGGCGAGATCACTTTGTTCAGCGCTGGGCCTGACAGAGCCAGCGGAATCAGTCGCTCGGACGTGCCATGAAGACGGAGATGAAAAGCTCGTACTGTTCCACAAACTCCGCTGGCACGAAGGCGAAACGTCCAGCGAATCGGAGGAGAACTCAAGCTTCGATTCATCTTCTTCATTAGCCGAGCAGCCTTCGAAGGCGATCCGTCGCCCTCGATTCCTGCAGTCGGCCTCCACCGCCGGGGCAGGCTCGCGGTTTCGAGTCTTTTCTGAAGAGTGAGTTTTCTGCACGACTTCGGCGATCTTTGCCGATTGGCGAGAAGCAGAGATGAGTGGATTGAGCGTCAGGGACATCGAAGACCGGTTCGATTGCCTGATACAACCGATACAAGCCTGCAGGATGTTGGGTGAGTGTGGACGTACTTTTCAACTGAAACGGGAAGCAAATCTCTCGTGGATACGGAATCCGCCGACAATCCGACGAACGACTACTGGAGCGAAGCCCGAACTCCGCTTTCCAGTCTGCTGTTCCTGTTGCCATGGATCGCCATCTACGAACTGGGTGTGATTGCCATCGGTCAGGATCAGCCGGATGCCGTTCGCAACGGTGCGGATTTCTGGATGCGATCGCTGCTTACTCGAGCAGGCGTTGGGCAGGTTCTGCTTCCCTTGATTGTGATTGGCATGCTGCTGGGCTGGCATCTGGCTCGTAGAAATCCGTGGCGTATCCGCCTGGAAACTCAATTTGGAATGCTGGCGGAAAGCATACTGCTGGCGATTGTGCTTATCGCCGTTGGGCAGTTTCACGATCTTCTGTTTCGTCAGATCAATGCCGCACCTCATGCCGATGCGTTACTTTCGCACGCTGTAGGCGGGTCCATCGGCCAGGCAGTCTCCTTCATTGGTGCAGGTGTTTATGAAGAGGTAATGTTCCGGCTCTTGCTGGTACCTGCCGCGTTTCTGGCGTTTCGGATGTTTGAGTTTCCTCCGAAGTGGGCAGCGGTCATGTCGGCGGTATCCACCAGTTTCCTGTTCGCACTGGCGCACCATATCGGCCCCTCTGCCGATGCGTTCAATCTCTTCGCGTTTTCGTTTCGAGCGGCGGCGGGGCTCTTTTTTGCGACGGTGTTTCTGTTGCGCGGCTTCGGGATCACAGTTGGCTGTCACGCCGCTTACGATTTATTCGTGGGAGTCCTGCTGGTCGTTCCTGCAGAATGATCTGCAGCGGTTGTCGAGCGCTGATTCGGCAAAGAGCGACACGTTACAGGCCGCATATCCCCGAATACGCCGAACAAGTTCATGTCGACTTGTCACCGACCGAGGAAAGCTTCAGGTTCGACGCAACGAAGCGGGAGTGATGAATTTCTTGAGCCGATGAACTCTGTGTACTGTGTTTTGAACCGATCTTCTCTCAATTCTTCTACACATCGAAGAAGTCCCGATCCTGCCGGGAAGCAGGCGACACGCCGCGAGGGGACGCATCAAAGATCGCTTCAAGACATAGAACTTCTAGCCCGTGATTCGTCACGGGCTTTTTTTATGCGCTGATCAAAAGCTTAGCGTAGCGCAACAAATGATCGTCGCGCGCATGAAAAAAGCGTCGAACGGATTACGTTCGGCGCTATTGGTGATCTCTTTGAAACAGTTGCGGCGATCTGCTGAACAGGTCGGCTAGGCAACAGTTACATAGGATTATTCAAGTTCAATGAATGGGCTCATGCGGCGCGCTTTCGCAAGCAACTCGGCCTTTTCGGCTTCGTTCTTTGAAGCAGCATAGCGTGCTCGCACCTTGGCCAAACCTGTCTTGCGCTTCCTGCGGCGAGCGATCTCTCGTTGTCGTTCAGTACGTCCCATGAGCCCCAAAGTCCTGATTTGCTGAAAAAACGCGGTCAGTGTCGAAGCGGAGTAG
>CAIXQV010000792.1 GCA_903921605.1 uncultured Planctomycetaceae bacterium
AACTATTGTCTCCCTTGCCGCCTTTCTCCTCCGCTCCCTTGCGCTGATGGCAGTTCTGACAGCCACCAGCACCGCAACCGCTGCTGACCTGAAGCTGCTCTTCATGGGCGACAATGGTCATCATCGGCCGTCGGAGCGGTTTCATGAACTGGCCCCGGTCCTGGAAGCTCGCGGCATTGAGCTGAAGTACACGGACCGCATGGAAGACCTGACCGCGGAAACGCTCGCCGGCTTCGATGGGCTGGTTCTGTATGCCAACATCGACAAGATCGAAGACGCACAGGCCAAAGCAGTTCTGGACTATGTTGCGAGCGGCAAAGGCTTCATTCCGCTGCACTGTGCAACGTTCTGCTGGCGGAATAATGCGGAGATGGTGAAGTTGATGGGAGCGCAGTTCCAGCGGCACGGCGGGCAGGTGTTTGGAACTCAGATTGCTGAGCCGACTCATCCCATTATGAAAGACTTCAGCGGGTTCACGAGCTGGGACGAAACGTACATTCATCATCTGCACAACGAAGAAAACCGAACGGTCCTGGAGTATCGTGTTGAAGGCGAACAGGCTCCTGGCAACACCAGGGAACCGTGGACGTGGATCAGAACGCACGGCAAAGGTCGAGTCTTCTACACGGCGTGGGGACACGATAAGCGAACCTTTACCAATCCGGGCTTCCCGAATCTTGTTGAGCGAGGCATCCGCTGGGCCTGTGGCAAAGACGTATCTATCGTGCCGGCCTTCGCGGACCTCGAAGCTTTCACCGCGCCGAAGATGACAGAACTGACGAAGGATGTGAAGCCCTTTGAATTCGCGGAAGTCGGGCCAAAGATTCCCAACTACACTCCCGGTCGTCAGTGGGGAGTTCAGGGAGCTCCCAAGACAACGATGCAGCTTCCGCTGAGCGTTGAAGAATCGATGAAGCACTATTCCATGCCGGAAGGAATGGCTCTGCGACTGTACGCCGACGAACGTAACTTCCTGGCCAAGCCGATCGCAATGAACTGGGATGAACGAGGACGACTGTGGATCTGCGAGACGCTCGACTATCCTAATGAACTCGGTAAGGACCGCGACCGAATTCGAATTTGCGAAGACACCGACGGTGACAATGTGGCTGACAAGTTCACAATCTTCGCCGAAGGTCTTTCGATCCCAACCGCGATTATGATCTATCGAGGCGGTGCGGTGATCCAGAACGCGACCGAAACAATCTATCTGAAGGACACGGACGGTGACGACAAGTCTGACCAGCAGACTGTCCTGATGACCGGCTTCGGAGCCGGTGACACTCACGGCGGTATCAGCAACTTCCGCTACGGTCTGGACAACTGGATCTGGGGGATGCAGGGTTACAACGACAGCACGCCTGAGTTCGATGGCAAAAAGGCCGACTCGTTCCGTCAGGGCTTCTGGCGATTCAAACTGTCGAACACGGATCCCCCGAAAGTCACCGACGTTGAGTTCATCCGATCGACAAACAACAACACGTGGGGACTTGGTCTCAGCGAAGACGGACTAATCTTCGGCTCGACGGCCAATCACAACCCCAGCACGTATGTCCCGATTCCAAATCGGTACTACGAAAAGGTCCGAGGCTGGGCGGCTCCGGACATTGGCACAATTGCGGATTCATGGAAGTTCAACCCGATTACGGAGAACGTACGGCAGGTGGACCAGTTCGGTGGCTACACAGCGGCGGCCGGGCATGCTCTGTACACGGCTCGCACATTTCCACAGCAGTGGTGGAACAAGACCGCGTTTGTCTGCGAACCAACCGGTCACTTGATTGGTACATTCGTGCTGCGTCGAGACGGAGGCGGCTACAAGTCGACCAGCCCGACCAATCTGCTGGCCAGTGACGACGAATGGGCCTCACCGATCATGGCGGAAGTCGGTCCGGACGGAGCTGTCTGGGTCATCGACTGGTACAACTTTATCATCCAGCACAACCCAACGCCGCAGGGCTTCACAACAGGCAAAGGAAACGCTTACGAAAGTGATCTGCGAGACAAGAAGCACGGTCGCATCTACCGAGTGCTCCCAACGGCCGATGGCAAGGATGTTGTGCATCCATGGAAGAGTCTTGGCAAAGCAAGTGATCTGGATCTCGTTGAAGCCTTGAAGCATCCCTCTTTCAATTGGCGACTAAACGCCCAAAGGCTGCTCATTGAACGCGAGACCGGCAAGAGCGGTGAGGTTTTGCTGCCACTTTTGGCCCTCGTTGGCGATCATTCGATGGATGAGATCGGACTCAACGTCGGCGCGATCCATGCTCTTCAAACATTGAAAGGGCTTGGTTACATGACGCTGGACTTGAACGTGAAATCCGCCAGTGTCATGGGGCCGGTCTTGCAAAAGGCCATGTCGCACCCATCCGCCGGAGTCCGTCGAAATGCGATCGCAGTTCTGCCGCACGATGAGTCCGGAATGAAGCTCCTTCTCGCAAACGCCGAATTGTTCAGCGACAAAGACATCCAGGTTCGCATGCAGGCCATTCTTTGTCTGGCTGATATGGAATCATCGGACGACGCCGGCAAGCTCGTCGCGACGGTCGCTCAGCGAAGCAACATCGACTTGTGGGAAGGCGATGCCGTCACTGCGGCAGCTGCGACTCATTCGCTATCTTTCCTGAATGCCCTTGCTCAGTCTGAGAGCGACAAGCCGGAACTCAGCCCTACGGCGTTGAAGACATCCGAAATCGTCGCGGAGCACATTTCTCGAAGTCGCCCAACAGCCGAGCAGATGCAGACCCTGCTGGCAGGACTTGAGAACGCTCAACCGGCCTTGATAGAAGTCGTCGTTCGCGGTTTGACCTCAGGTTGGTCTCGCGAGCATCGCATCACCATCACTGCCGAAGCCGAAGCGTCGTTGCTGAAGATGCTGGAAACGGTTCCGGCGTCTTCCAAAGGCCAGTTGTTGAAACTGTCATCACTGTGTGGATCGAAGGCCCTGGAATCGCACGCGAAGGAAATTGTTGAGTCCCTTCTGAAGGTCGTCAACAATGCTGACGCGGCCACTCCGGAACGGATCAACGCAGCAAAGGAAGCCGTGGGCTTCCAGTCCGACAACGCCGAGGTCGTGACTTCAGTGCTCGACACGATTACGCTGCAGACGACTCCTGACCTGGCTGTGGGAATCATTGAAGCGGCTGGCCTGAGCACTTCCGAAGCTCTTGGCGAACAGCTTGTTCAGCGATCTGAGCAAATGACTCCGCAAATGAAATCGGCGGCGATTCGCGTGCTGCTTTCTCGCCCAGCGACGACGGTAGCATTGCTCAAGGCCGTGGAAGCTCGCGCGATGGAAATCGGCGACCTGACGCTCGACCAAAAGCAGGCTCTGCGAGTTCACCCGGA
>CAIXQV010000793.1 GCA_903921605.1 uncultured Planctomycetaceae bacterium
TAACCATACCGAGAGGCGCGAGCGATGAAGGTAGTTTGGAGAGATCAAGACGGAAACCCAGTGCCAACCCCTCCAGATGATGTGACGGCGGCGATGCTGATCGGAGCCGTGTTGCTCGGGTCAGATGCTAAACCGCTGCCGGGCGATTCGGCCCCGCATTATCTGGTGTTCCAGACCGACACTGACAAGCAGATCAGGATTTTGAACGTCAATAGCGGATCACAGGACCGATAGCATGAGACGACTTACGAAGACTTTGCGGCTGCGGCGAAACACTGAGCAGGCTTTACGCGAACTGCATCAGCGTCACTCCTCTGTGGCTATCGATTCCGTGTTCGGAAGTGATCCGGGCCAGTCGAGGCTGATGTTTATTTCCGGTTCAATGGTCGGCCGTCAGTTCGTCGCGAGCTTGCAATGGGAGTCGCGGGACGATTGGCGAATTGGAATTGAGGGCCAGTCATTCCAGATTTACGACACCGCATCGCACAAATACTGGCTTCGCGGACTGATCCGGAGATGTCGATGAGCAGGCCGCTTTTCATTCCGCTCAAAACAGCGTACTACGATCAGTTCTTGGAAGGATCGAAAACCGTGGAATATCGGCGGTACGGCAAGGGCTGGAACGAAACGACCTGTGGAATCGGCCGACGTGTTGTGATCTCGAAGGGCTACGGCAAACAGAATCGACGGTCGGGCGTGATTGTCGGGTTCGAAAAGCAGGAAATGAATTCCCCGGCGTGGATCGATTGCTATGGTGAGCCGGGGCTGGCAGCGTGTATTCAAATAAGGTTGGAGTCATGAACGCAGTTGAGCTATTCGTGCAGTCCGGTAAATCTGCTGGCGTGTTCGCCTGCGGACAATGCAAGATAATCCACAAGACTCAGTCGGATGCAGATCAGTGTTGCGACTGGAAGTGCAGCAAGTGCGGGGCAAAGACGGAGCGATTCAGCACTCAGTGCAGCGGTTGCTGGGATGTCGTCCGCGCCGAAGGTCACGCGAAGCGATTAGCAGCGGCCGAACTGGTAACGGAATATGATGGATGGATTTGCTGCGACAGCGGCTGCGGAAGTCAGGACGGCTATTTTCCATCGATCGAGGACTATGTTGATTACATTTATGACGAAGGCTGGGGAGATCCAGAATCAGACGATCACCCAGAGTGGCCGGAATTCGTTTATTGCTGCACACCAGAGGTAAAGTCTATCGATGTCGGATGGGTGCTTGAGAATCTCTGCGAGGAAGGCTACGAGGACATGGAAGAGCATCTGAGTGGAAGGGATGAGCTTCGGGCGTCAATTCAAGCCTTCAACGACCAGAATAAAGATGCGTTGACGTGCTGGGGCGTAGACTACAAAAGGAAAATCGCCGTTCCGCCTCGTCCGGCAGAATGAGCAGCGGTAGAAATAAGCTCTGCTCAATTTGCATTGACATTCCGCCGCATTCCTGGCATGATGTCTTCACCGCATGGCTTTAGACGACTCTTGACTGTTCCGCGCACAGATTTGCGCGTTTGCAGCGTCATGGAGTGTCGTCAATGTCGGCAAAGACCAAAGCTTGGTGGCAATCCAAAACGATTTGGATTAACGCAATTACCGCTGCGACCGCAACCCTCACCGTCCTTGGTGGTCAGCAGATCGTTGCTGAGCATCCCCAGGCATCGGCGGCAATCGTTGCAATCCTTGGCGTGCTTAATGTCGCCCTGCGTCTAATTACCTGCCTACCCGTGGAATGAAAAACCCCGCGATGGTTGTAGCCATCCGGGGAATCGCCCCAAACCTTCTGTGGAGATTTGAGAAATGGCAACCTTAAAACTAAGCGAAAGAATTGTCAAAGGAAAATTAAGCCAAATCGGACAGCCGTTCAGGGTTAAAACAAAAAATGGGAATGTCACCTATGCCGTATTCGCGTGTGATTGTGGGAAAAAACTTGTGACAACTGTCAGTCGCGTGAAACGAGAATCAACGACCTCATGTGGATGCTTTGCGAGAGAGATGATCGTCAAGAGAAACACAACTCATGGGCTAACTTCGACGGCCAATGGCCGAAAAACCATGCAAGCGTGGAACGCTATGTGGGGGCGATGCACAAACCCTAATGTTGAGTCGTATGCGAGGTATGGCGGAAAGGGAATAAGCGTTTGCGATAGATGGAAGTCATTTGACGCATTTTTAGAGGATATGGGAGTCGCCGCGAAGGGTGAATCACTAGACAGGATCGACGGTAGCCTTGGCTATTCTCCTGAAAATTGTCGGTGGTCAACATCCAAGGAACAGGCGATCAATCGCGGCACGACGGTCCTTATTCAAATTGGCGACACGGTAAAAACTATGACGGACTGGGCAACGCAAAACAAAATTCCTCTCTCAACTGTGTTCGGAAGACTGCAACGCGGCTGGAGTGATGCCGATGCGGTATCGTCGCCATCACGCTCGTATCGAATGGCGGTGAAATAATGGCAAAGAAAGCCCCCGCAAAGAAGGCTCCAGCAAAGCGACCGGCAAAGAAAACGCCGGTGCAGCCTGCTGTAGTTGCCCCTACCGAGTCAATCGCGTGGCAGTCGTGGTTACGTAGTGGGGCCAAGGCTGTCGCGTTGATTGTTTGCGGGGCAGTGGCTGGGATCTGGTCAGCCGGTGGCGTTGAGGTGGGGCCGGGGCCGTCGCCTGCTGATTCAGTCTCTGCCGTCTTCGACAGTCAGGAATCGGCATTCCGAAGCCTATCAGGAGAGCGAGCCAAAGCCCTCCGCGACGGGGAAATCAAGAGCGAGGCAGACTCAGCCGCCTGGATGTCTTCGCGATTTATTCCGAAGGCCGAAGCCGCGTGGATTGTGCTGCTGACTGAGGAAGCGAAAGCA
>CAIXQV010000794.1 GCA_903921605.1 uncultured Planctomycetaceae bacterium
CTGGTGCCCGCATGGATGGTCTGTACCATGTCCGGCCTGCGAGGTCTTGTCGGAGTCTGGCCCGCAGTTCTCGTCTGCGGTGGCAGTTTTGCCGCTGTGCAGTTCTATACGGCCAATTATCTGGGATCGACACTGGTCGATGTTGCCGCCGGTCTGGCATCGCTCATTGCTTTAACGCTCTTTGTCAAAGTGTGGCAACCAAAGACGATTTGGCAGTTTGAAGACGAGTTGGAAACCCCTGCAACGGCTTCCGATGCGATCGCGCAGACAGAAGTTGTTGAAAAGCAAACGAACACCGTCGACAGCACCAGAGATATCGTCTCTGCATGGATTCCGTGGGTGTTGTTATCAGTCTGTGTGTTCGCCTGGGGTCTGAAAGATGTGAAGACCTTCTTTGACGCTCACACGATGATTAAGTTTGAAGTTCCTGGTCTGCATCATCAGGTCCAGCGCAACAAAGACGTGTCCACCGACAGCAAACCGGAAGCGGCGGAGTTTAAAATCAACTGGCTGTCTGCAACGGGAACCTCGATCTTCTTTGCCTCGGTCCTGTCAGCCGTCTGTATGGGAGTGAGGCCTGCCGAATTCTGCCGCATCTTCTTCCGAACCATCCGTGAGATGCGGTTTCCGTTGCTCACGATTGCACTGATGCTGGCACTGGCTTATGTCACTCGATACAGCGGCATGGACGCCACACTGGGCCTGGCATTTACAAAGACCGGCGTCCTGTATCCGTTCTTTGCCGCCATGCTGGGATGGCTCGGAGTTGCCCTGACAGGATCAGATACCTCAGCCAATGCCCTTTTCGGAAGTCTCCAAAGAATCACCGCCGAGCGACTGGGACTTGACCCCGTCCTTATCTGCACCGCCAACAGTACCGGCGGTGTTATGGGAAAAATGATCGACGCGCAGAGCATTGTTGTTTCTGCCGTGGCGACTAAGCAATCCGGCAACGAAGGCGAGATCCTCCGCTTCGTCTTCTGGCACAGCGTCGCACTGGCCTCTCTAATGGGCCTGCTGACGCTGGCTCAGGCCTATTGGCTGACGTGGATGGTGCCGAAGTAATTGCCGCGATTCAATAGAACTTTGCCGACAACATTCAGGTAACGCACCGCCATTTGAATGTGAAACCTTACCTGAACAACACCCGGGAATTCCTTCTACGGCGTCCTCACGAAGTCAAAAACTGACGATCCACACTTTTGCGTCAGACCGTATTCTGGAAATTATCCCCGAAACGCAAGTTCTCTCAGGTCACTCCGGCAGAAACTGCTGCTCCATTGGCAGTTTTCACTGTCTTTTATGCGGAAAAACGCATTCGTCTTGACCCGACATGGGGACTTTCCATAGAAGCAATTCCGGCTAAGTTCTCCTCTCTCAAAATCCTCTCTTCTCTCTCCTCATTCAACCATCCGCAGGTCACGACGAGTGTCTGAATCGCTCAGACATCAACTGGCGGCTGGCACCGATCTGCTCACAGAATCAATCACACCCTATCTCCCTTTCTCAACTGCCGATCCATGCATCGCTGTTTCTGGCAATCCCTTCGCTGCAACTCAACGACTTTGCACATTGCAAAATCGTCGATCGCTGCGCGCGGAGACGAGAAATGGCGAACGGTCTGTCTGATGATGATCTGCCTGATGTTGACCGGCTGTCAGGCATCAAACCACTATTACGCAGCGGACACGACGTGGGGGCAGAAGATGCCCGAAACTCTCAGGCTGGCGAAGCGAAGTAATCCACAAACCGTCGACCTGTCTCGACTGGCCAGCGGAACCGGTGGCAGTGAAACCATCGGAGTCGGCGATGTTCTGGAAGTCCAGATCGCTGCAGGTCTCACCGAAGATGATCAATCGACAATGGCCGCTCGAGTAGCCAACGATGGGACAATTTCCCTGCCGATGATTGGCGTTTTGAGTATTTCCGGCGTTGAACCTCAAGGCGCAGAATCTTTGATCCGCGCGGAGGCGATTCGCAAACAGCTGTACCATAATCCGACGGTGACAGTGACTGTCACTCATCAGCGGATGAATAAAGTTCGAGTGCTGGGAGCCGTCAAAGCTCCGGGACTTTATGAACTTCCACCAAATGCCAGTGACGTTGTCAGTGCTATTGCGGCCGCTCAGGGTCTTGAGAAAGATGCCGGGCAGCACGTTGAAGTTCGCAATCCCTATCGGGCCACCGCGACTGAACGTCCAGCTGTTGCGGGGATGAATTCTCAACCGTTCTCTAACGCCAGCAGCACAAGTGTCAGCAATACGAACACAGCCGGTTCGGCCGAGAACGGCATGAACTCGTATTCGATCGATCTCATTTCAGCGGCCAAAGCCGGAGATGGTCAGTACATCGTGCAGGACGGCGGCGTTGTGATGGTTGAGAAGCGAGATCCGGCTCCGATCTACGTCGGAGGACTCGTGAAATCCGCTGGACGCTACGACTATCCGATTGGTCAGGACCTGCATCTGCTGGATGCCATTAATCTTGCCGGCGGCATGTCGAATCAGTTGGCCAACAAGATCTACGTTGTCCGTCCGGTTGTCGGACACAAAGATCCAGCAGTGATCGAAATCAGTTTTCGTGATGCCAAACGCAGCGCGGACTCCAATATTCTGCTGGGGCCGGGCGATGTCATTCAAGTCGAACAAACACCGGGCACAGTCTTTATGGAGGCACTGAACCTGATTCGGTTCGGAATCTCCGGCAACACAGCATTGTTTTGATTCTAGCTCAGCAACACAGGCGGACAGGATGTCAGTTCCAGACGGACATTTGCTCGGCATTCAGGAAACTCAGAATGCCGCGGCAACCACGCTTCACCTGATCGTTCGCTTCCTGCGAACGGTTCGGCTGCGAAGCGGGATCCTGATCGCTGCGCTGGTGATTGCGGGAATTGCCGGAGCCGCCTGGTACATCATGGCGCAACGGATTTATCAGTCAAATGCGTCATTGCTGATCGTACGTATCGGCACCGGTGTTACCGAGGACAGCGCTCATAACAACGGCAGTCCCAACAATGACATGCCAACGTTTATCGAAATCATGTCGCGCGACGAAGTCATTTCTCGGGCGCTCAAGCAGCTTCCGGAAAAGTATCGAGTCGACTTGAAGGGCTATCCGGAAACGCAGTGGATTCGACTGATCCGCGACAATCTTTCTGTCTCGTCCGCCTACGCGACAAACCTGCTGGATATGAGCTATCAATCGAAAGATCCCAGGGCGGCCGCGGCTGTGTTGGCGCATATGCTTATGGCTTATAAGCAGTTTCTGGACGAGACTCATCAGGGATCGTCGATTGATAATCTTCGCATGCTGAATGAGAAGTTGGTCCAGATCTCGGAGCAACTGGAATCGCTCACAGATCAGCGACTCCAGCTCAAAGCGTCTGCCCCTGAGCTGGTTGATACCGGTGACAAGACGACCAGCCTGAGCGTTGTCTCAGAAACGATTAAGCTGCTGGCCGCAGAGTACGCCGTTGCTCGTAAGGACAGCGAAGAATCTCGTACAAAAGCGGCCGCTTTGAAACGTGCTATCGACAACGGCGAAGACATTCTGCAGTTCGCACTGGAAACTCTGGACTCCGCAGGTCGGCAGCTCATCGAGAACTCTATGGGGCTCGGCAGCACCGATGCCTTGCACGTTCAGCGGATCAATCAGGAGTTGCTGGATCTACGTTCCGAACTTCGTGATGCCAGTCTCAAATACGGGGTGAATCATCCGAAGATGGTGGCTCTAAATGATGAAATCTTGGTCAAAGAATCTTATCTGCAACAGCTTCCCGCTCTTCAGCGTCAGCGCATGGATGAGATGGCTCGCACGGAACTTGGGCCGCGACTGTCTCAGTATCTCAACCAGCAACTTCAGAAGAACGAAGCGAACGAACGAGCAATCTCGGCTCGGCTGAACGCGGAACAGGCGAAAGCGCAGATCCTGACTCAGACTCTGACACGATTGGCGGATCTTGATCGAGAAATCGAGCGGCTCTACACACAGCAGAGCGAATTGCAGAATTTTTCTGACGGAATCAGTCTGAACAAAGATACGTTCATTCGCACCGAAATCGCCAGCAAGCCGTCAGTGCCAACTCGCCCTGTTTCACCGCGTCTCGC
>CAIXQV010000795.1 GCA_903921605.1 uncultured Planctomycetaceae bacterium
ATCATCGAACGCCAATTCCTGTGGATTCCGCAGACCGTAGGCAAAGACTTCGAGATTGCTGCCATCCATGTCACAACGAAGCACGGCTCCCGTGTCGACGCGTTTCAAACGAGTCCCTTCTTTCGTCACAACATTAAAACCACGGTCTCCAATGCTGAAGTAGAGACGACCATCGGGACCAACAACCAGTCCATGCATATCGTGCCCACGAAAGGCGACGCGAACACCATAGCCGTGATGCAACGCCTCGGATTGTTCCGCTATGCCGTCGTTGTCTGCATCACCAAAACTCCACAGCTTTGGAATACAGGTGTAGTAAACGCGCCCGTTATGTTCGATCACTCCCGCGCCAGTACCGTCGATGATGTCATTGAAGCCATCAGCAAATAAAGTATCTCGATCAAACGTTCCGTCGCCATCAGTATCCTGCAGCAATCGAATTCGATCATGCTCCGTAGCCCATTTCTGAACATCGCTGCCCATGTACTTACGAAACATCGCCGCGCGTTCTTCGACTGATTCGAGCTGCAGATCATTCTCCAGCCAGTTCATATGGTTGCGATTATCTTCGACGCCAACTTCCTGGCGGAACGTCTCGCAAACAAAAATGCGACCATCATTTGTAACGGTGAAACAAACCGGATTGGCCAGCATGGGTTCGGCCGCCATCAGCCTTCCGCTCATGTCCTCGGGAACAACAAAACCCTTCAGAGCCAGTTCCGCATCACCAGACGCAGCAGCGATCTTCGGCCGATAATCCTGTTGTGCGAACAATTCAGAAGAACAGACAATCAAACCGATTGCGCAAGCAGCAACGGTGGCCAGATCACCAAATAATCGACGAAGCATGGGATACTCACGGAGAAAGAAAACAAATCTCGCGTTGCCTCAGGAAACAAGCGGGCCATTGTAGGCAGCAAAAATCACAGGCAAAAGAAGGAAAGATTTACGGGCCGAAAGTCCCTTGAGAATTCCGGGCTTTGCCACGGTTGAGAGGGACAGCATAGGTCGCGGCGCGCATTTGTGGGAGGCAATGATCGCAGGAATCCCGTCGGCGGAGCGACGGGTGTACGGTACCGCGAACTCACTGCCGTATGAGCGTTACTGAGCCGTCGATCGGCTGCCGCTCGGAGAACCAACGATCGGAGTGCCCTCAGGCAAGGGGCGGGCGGCAACTCGCAATTGCAGCCCGTGAGCAACTTCACGCAGAGCTGAGAAGCCTTTGAACGAGTCCGGATAGACCCACATGGTAACCACCGAATCGGGCAGGGTCGTTTCAATTCTCTGGCGATAGCGTGAACCCGGCCGCACAGCTTCTTCGATTGTCTCAGCCACCAGCGAATCATCCGGCGTGATTGTCCAGCGCGTGACGTTCAAACGAGTAATCCCATCACCGGACTGCAGGGCTTCCAACGTTGAAGGTCCATCTTTCTCGACGGTGTAGCTCATCGTATATCCATCGACCGGTCCGACAACGCCATCAAACTGGTTGAATCTCATCACAGCCGTGCGGCGAGTCATGACCTGATCCTTCAGCCGCTCAAGCAATTCTTCCAGCGGCACTCGACTGACACGACCTTCACTCACTCTGAAGTGAAGTTCTTCTTTTTCAGCCGGTTTTGTGACTGGTGAAAGTCGATGTTGCAGACGATTCTTTGGAACCGCGGCTTCTTCGGTCTTTTCCAGAAGTTCACGCAGCTCCTGCGTCTCTGCGACAGTCGTCTCCAATTTTTTGCTGAGATCCTGCTCAGCCTTCATGGCGGTCGCAAGAATCCTTCCCGCGTTAAGAGCTTCTCGACCCTTCTCATCGATCGCAGCCTTCAGCGATGCCACTCTTGCGGCAATCGCGGCTTTGTCAGATTCCAGGTCGGCGGCCTGCTTGTGAGTTCGATCGGCCTTCTCCTGCAGAGCCAGCAACTGCTGGTTGGCCAGCTCCTGTGCTTCCATCGCCTGTCGAATTTTTTCTTCCGCTTCTGCGCTTTGGCTCTCAAGCGTGCTAACAGCCTGCGCTGCTTCTGCTTCGGCGGTGTTGAGCTGGTCTAATGTTCTCTGACGCTCGGCAAGAATTGTCGCCTGATCGGCTCGCGTCGCTTCAATTCTCGCAACGGCCAGTGCTTCCTGTTCTCGAGGCTGACGTTGAACCTTCAAACCGACAACGACAATCAGGATGATCAAAATACCAACGATGTTACACACGACGTCCAAAAAGGAGTCGGATCCGAATTCAAGTTCAGGTCGTTGTGCTCGTCGACTCATGGAGTTTGGTTCTTCTGGAACTCGTTCTGATGCTCGTAAGCAGAATCTCGGCGCCGGAATCAAGTCGCCGTTTACTCACCTTCGTCACTCACCCAGGCACGTCCCGTTTCGTCGGTTGTTGTCATGTAAGGAGTCAACTCATAAACCGTGGCCGATCGAATGCCGGTTCGTTTCAATGAATGGGCCAACGGAATTCGCCACTTCTCACCGCCGGGGCTGACGATGAACTTGACGATCGGCATGACAGGCTCATCCGGCTTTTTCTTACGATCTTCAACTTCAGCATTGATGCCTGTCAGCAGCGAGACAAATGCGTCATCCAGCGTATCCGGTGTAATCTCCACGGCCGTCTGCTGGTCCACCGTCATATGGTGCTCATCCACAAATACGGTGATGCCAATCGGAGTCATCTCGCTGCCCGACGGCTGCTTGCCGGAGTTCAGACGATTTAGCAGATCAGGATCAATGCGAGAAAGATCCGGGATCCCGGTCGCAGGCTGATCGTCCCCCGATCCGCTGCTTGTCAACAAGCTTTCCTGAGGACTCAATGGATCCGATTTCGTCGTCGCAGATTTTGCGAGAACCGACTTCTTCTGTTTTTGGGCCAAAGATGACGTGATACTTCCATCGTTCGCAAATAGTGTCTCGGCGAATCGTCGTTCTTCCGGAGATCTCAACGACTCCTCAGATTCCGTCGTGGCCGACACAGGCTTTTCTGCAGTCTTCGGTTCTTCTTCTGCAACAGTGGTTTTTGCCAGTGCTCGAGCCGACTCGTACTGCTTGGCGTATCGTTCCGCAAATTCATCAGCCAGCTTCTCAGCATCGGCCGCTGTCATCTGGTCAGCATTCTGACCTCCGTAGCCGCCGACTGGACGCTTCTGAAAATGCGATTGTGGTGGCGCGACACCCCCTGCATAAAAGCGGCCATCGACTGGTCGCTGTCGCGCCGATTCTTCCATCAGCACTCGACCATCCGGACGCACAGTCAGTCTACGCTCCCCTTTGCCGTTCGCAGGATCACCAGCAGGCCCGGAGGTACCGGATTTCTGCTGAGCGATGGCCATCAACTTCGCATAGAGATTCTCGCGCCGCCGCAAAGCCTCATCAATCGAATTCTTAACGAGTGGTACTTCGGTCGTATCCGGAGCACCAGAAACAACCGAATCTTTAGCGTCCAAAAGCTCGTAACCGTAATGGATATTGGATTCCATCAGGATTCGTTGAGCTCCATAAAAAGGCAATGCTCCATCCGGACGCACCAGCAGCAACACATACGGCGCGCCAGTCACACTGCCTTTTGAACGATGTTGATGAATCGTCAGAATCGCGGCGAGAAACGGATTGTCGCGAACCGGGAAACCTTCCATATCCGCCTGCGTGATTTGGATCCCATTGGGATAAATTTCAAAACCCTTCCCGGAAACATCCACCACGATCGGCGTACGTTCCGTGCCCGTCGGATTTGAAAACTCCAGCAATGTGGAAGTACCTGACACTTTGGCCAGGCTGCTTCGAGCTTCGTCAACCTGATCTCGCAGTTTCAACAGGTCCGAGTGCTTCTCCTGCAGAGCCAATGATGCTTCATTGGAAGCATCCTGAGCGTTCGCAAGCTGCTGCTGTTTACTGAGAAGTCGCTTCTCTGTGTCCTTTAACTGCCGCAGCAGAGCAACTTCCTCGGCCTTCAGCTTTCGTGATTCCGCCATCGACTCTGCGACCGGAACAGCATCAGCGTCCGTGCCTTTGAGCTTCTCCTGAAGCTGAGCCAGCTCTGTCTCAAGGTCAGTAATTCGGACCTGACTTTCGTCAACAGACGATCGATGGGCCTGAGCATTCGCCTGCAACGAATTCAGATTGAGTTCCGCACTGGAGATTTGCTTCTCTAAGGCAGCAATCCGTGCGGCCAGCTCAGCGTCGACTTCAGACGCTGCCGATTCGACGACGGCGGTCTGTTCTACGTACTGATCCTGTCGCATCTTGCGTGTCATCACCAGCAGCAACAGGATCAGTGATCCCATGGCGCAGACGAGTACAGCCAGAAACGGAAACAGCGAAATCGAATTGTTGTGATGTCGCCGAGCCATGAATCGTTTGTTTACGCCACCTTGAGAAGTACACGAGCTTCTTTGAGATCACGACACATCATGCAAAATGTACGTTGGACATTCCTGTCCGACTTTTTTGCGACGGGCAAGAATGCCCATCGTACCTCGTTATAAGCCTTGACGGCCGCACTAAGCCGCGACACGAAGCGCGGTCTTTGCCGTGAGTACGTTGACTGCCGCATTGAGACTGTTGACGGTCTGTTCCAGAGTGGCCACAACCTCAAGCGTCTGCAGATTCTTGTTGAGTTGCTCCTGCAGTTGTATCAGGCGTTCTTCCGACTCCGTCATTTGCAGCAGCGTCCGCCCCAGTCTGTGCAGCTCTTCAGCCTGACCTGCGGATGACAGCGTCGTCGC
>CAIXQV010000796.1 GCA_903921605.1 uncultured Planctomycetaceae bacterium
AGGGATGGGGAGTGGCGACGAGCGGGGAATGGTTAATGATTATTTGAGATTTCAGAATGAAGGGCGAGGTGAGTCGTTTTTTTGGCACGCAAAGACGCGGAGACGCAAAGGCTTGAGGGATGGGGAGTGGCGACGAGCGGGGAATGGATATTGACTATTGGAAATTTGAGATTTCAAAAAATGATGGGCAAGAGGAGGCAGAGAGTGTGGGAGATGTTTTGGACTCCGTGGTCCGCTTTGTTGGGGTGTCGCCAAACTCCAGAAAACTGAACAGTCATGGACCGCGTTGATTCGCATCTGTGGGGATGGCGTCTAGGATTTCCGCAGGTTGAAGAATTCTCGGTCGCGTTTCCTGCTGTGCAGAAGGTTTTCGAATGGATATGGATCTGGTGTTGGCTGTGTTGTCTCGTTGGATTCACGTGGGCACTGCAATCGTGCTCGTGGGTGGAACCAGCTTCATGAAGTTTGTTGCTGGTCCGGTTCTGCAGGGGCAATCTCCGGAGCTGGTTCAGGCGATTCGAAATCGCTGGAAGAAGTTCGTCCACGGTGGAATCGCGTTGCTGCTTCTGTCCGGGTTCTTCAACTACTTCCGCTCGATGCCAATGCATAAAGGCGACGGGCTTTATCATGGTCTGATCGGAACGAAGATCATTCTGGCATTCGTTGTCTTCTTTTTTGCCTCGGCTCTGGTAGGTCGCTCCGCGGGAACGCAGAAGTTTCGCGACAATTCCGGCAAATGGACGGCTGTCGTGCTGTTGCTTTCGTCACTGATCATCGCGATGAGCGGTGTTGTGAAAGTGCGAGACAATGCGAAAGCCAAGGTTGCCGTATCGCCGCCAGTGACTGAGAGCGCGCCAAAGGAATAGTGTCAGATGTCGAGCGAGCCGTTCCCGATTCCGGATGATGTCAAACTGGCGTTAAAGGATTACACCACGATTACTGTGTGGCCCGTGCAGTGGGGCGATCAGGATTCGTTTGGGCACGTCAACAACGTCGTGTACTTCCGCTGGTTCGAGTCGGCTCGAATTGAACTGCTGGACCAGTTTCCGACCGCTGTAACGATGTCCGGAAAGGGGCTGGGGCCCATTCTGGCTTCGATCAAATGTGACTATCGACGGCAGTTGCATTTTCCGGATACCGTTTACATCGGTTCCCGGATTACTCGTGTTGGCCGGTCCAGTGCGGACATTGGGCATGCGTTGTTGAGCCGTCAGCAGATGCAGGTCGCCGCCGAAGGGCATTCTGTCATCGTGATTTATGATTACGACGCTCAGCGAGTGACTCGAATTCCCGAAGAACTTCGCAAGCTGTTTGAAGGATCGATGGCTACTTTGTGAGCCTACTGAGATTGCGGATTTCTACTTCGCGGGGTCGCGGTACTGTGCTTCTCTGTAGCCGGATTCGTGAGAATTCGGGGCTTCTCCGTGGAAGACATCCGAATTCTCACGGATCCGGCGACTGAAAACGCACACCGTTCGAAGGATATCCTCTTGAAAGCATGGGGAATTCCGCTCGCTGGGAATGTCGGGCTCTCTACGGCTGTTCAAGAAAAACGGCTCGCTCTATACTCGGTCTCCTGTGTCTATCCTCACATGCCGTGTTCCATTTGGTATGCGGTGTTGATTGAGGCACTGAAAGGCCACCGGGAAGTGCTCGGATGGCATCCGTTATCAGGCTCCTGATTTAAGAATTCCGCCGGAAAATACCGCGATGTCCGAAGAAATGAAGCTCAGCAAAGTCGAATTGCTGAAAGACGCGTCTCATCAGTTGCGAGGCACTTTGGCTGAAGAGTTGCTGAACGATAAGTCAGAGTTTTCTGACGACGCAGCCACGCTGCTCAAACACCACGGGTCCTACTTGCAGGATGACCGAGATACTCGTAAGGCCAAAGGTGAAGACGGCAAGGCTTTGGGCAAGCAGTATTCCTGCATGGTGCGCACTCGAATTCCGGGCGGTCGTGTCACCGCCGAACAATTCCTGGCGGAACTGGACCTTTGCGAAAAGCTGGCGAATGGCACACTGCGAATCACCAGTCGCCAGGGATTTCAGCTGCACGGTGTTCTGAAGAGTGATCTCAAAGAATCCATTCGTACGATCAACGACATCAAGCTGACTACGTTTGCAGCCTGTGGCGACGTGAACCGCAATGTCATGGCCTGCCCGGCTCCGTTTAAGTCGGCCGTTTATGAACAGATGCAGGCGTTGTCTCAGGAGTTGGCTGAGCACTTCAAGCCAAAGACGACGTCTTATTTTGATATCTGGCTGAAGGATGACAACGGCGAAGAAGTGGACGTGACGGAGTTCAAGCCCGTCGATGAGCCGATCTACGGGACTCGCTATCTGCCTCGTAAATTCAAGATGGCGATTGGGCTTCCGGAAGACAACTGCGTCGATCTCTACACGCAGGATCTCGGCCTGATGGCGATCGTCGAAAACGGCACAATCGTGGGCTACAACGTTCTGGCCGGTGGCGGAATGGGCCGAACGCCGTCTGCGGAAAAGACCTTTCCTGCTCTGGCAAAACGAATCTGCTTTGCAACTCCGGACCAGGTTGTGGCGGTCAGCGAAGCCATCGTGAAGGTTCAGCGAGATTACGGCAATCGCGAAGATCGCAAGCGAGCTCGCCTTAAGTACTTGATTTCTGACTGGGGTACCCCCAAGTTCAAAGCCATGGTTGAACAGTACTATGGCAAGGGTTTGCCTGATCCGCATCCTGCTGACGTGACCGGCGTTGATGATCACATCGGGTGGCACGAGCAGGGCGATGGCAAGCTGTTTCTCGGCATCAACATCGAGAACGGTCGTATCAAGGATGAAGGCAAGCTGCAGATCAAGTCCGGGCTCCGCGCGATTTTGCGTCGTTTCGGCATGAATACTCGCCTGACAGCTCTTCAGAGCGTCATTCTGTGCGATATTGATCCGAAGGATAAGGCTGAGATTAATCGGATCATGGCAGAGCATGGGATTAAGGGGGCGGATGAACTGTCTCTATTGCGTCGTTATGCGATTGCTTGCCCTGCGTTTCCAACTTGCGGGCTGTCGATTACCGAATCCGAGCGAGCCTTGCCGGGGATCATTGACGGGCTGGACGTGGCGATTGCGAAGCTGGGTCTTCAGTCATCGAAGATCGCCGTTCATATGACAGGCTGCCCTAACGGGTGTGCTCGGCCTTATACACCGGACGTCGGCCTGGTGGGAAAATCGGTCGGGAAATACACGATGTTTCTCGGCGGGAACCCTGAGGGAACTCGGCTGTGCTTTATTTACAAGGACTCCGTGCCAGCCGAAGAGATCGTCTCTGTACTGACACCACTGTTGGCGGCCTACAAAACGGGCCGTCAGGGGACAGAGTCGTTTGGCGATTTCTGTGCTCGCAAGGGCCAGTCGGAGCTGGAAACGTTCGCGGCCTGATCTATTCTCCACGGGGAATTAGAATAGAAGATCAGTCGTCGCAGGCTTGCCTGGAAGAGTGACACCTTAATGGCTGTACGCTGGAAAGGTTCCGAATAGCCAGGCTCTGCCGGTCGAAAGATCGGGATTTCGTCGCAAGATCAGGGATCTTTGCCCGGTGCTTGTCACGATCCTGGCATCCCTGTACGCTGCTTCACCGTCAAGCGACTCTCGGTGCAGGCGTGTTGTTTCGTGCAGGAATGCTCGAGATTTTTGTAGCCCTTTGAGAGTCAGAGTATTGCTTTTGGCCGCTTGCGTTGGGGTGTTCCTTTGTCGGACCTGGATCGAATTGTCATCACCGGAGTCGGGCTGACCGCACCGAATGGGAACAGTCTGCCCGAATATCGCCAGAATTTGCTGGTCGCCAAATCCGGTGTGGTCAATTACAAAACGCGTTACATGGGGCCGGTATTGGCTGGCGTTTGTAACTTCGACGAACTGCGGTATCAGAAGAAAAAAGATCTCCGCCGCGGAACTCGGGCCGGATCGATTGCTGTGTATTGTGCCAATGAAGCCGTAAAAGACTCGGGGATTGACTGGCCCAATGTGGCTCGCGAAAACGTGGGCGTGTACATTGGAATTACAGAGCACGGGAACGTCGAAACAGAAAATGAGATCTACGAGATCTCCAAATTCGAGTACGACACCAAGGTCTGGTCTCATCATCATAATCCACGAACAGTTGCCAACAATGCAGCTGGCGAAGTCACTCTGAATATGGGCATTACGGGCCCACACTTGACGCTCGGAGCGGCCTGTGCTGCTGGAAATGCGGGGTTCATTCAGGCCGTGCAGATGCTGCGGCTGAAAGAAGTTGACCTCGCGATTGCGGGCGGTGTTTCGGAGAGCATTCACACCTTCGGAATTTTTGCCAGCTTTGCGGCTCAGGGTGCATTGGCCACTCATGAAGACCCAACGAAGGCCTGTCGACCATTTGACAGGAATCGCAACGGGATTGTTGTCGCGGAAGGCGGCGGCATCTGCACACTGGAACGCTTGCCGGATGCATTGAAACGCGGCGCGAAGATCTACGCTGAGGTCATCGGGTACGCGATGAATTCGGACGCGAAGGACTTCGTACTTCCTGATTCAAACCGTCAGGCAGAATGCATTTACCTGGCTATGAAGCGAGCAGGCATTGGTCCTGAAGATGTGGACATCGTCAGTAGCCATGCGACGGCGACAGAACAGGGCGATATTGAAGAAGCCGCTGCGCTGCGGCGAGTCTTCGGGAACAGCCCCAAAACGTTCATCAATAATACAAAAAGTTTCATCGGCCATGCCATGGGAGCAGCCGGTGCATTGGAGTTGCTTGGCAACGTTCCGTCATTTGACGATGGGATTGTCCACGCTACAATCAACCTTGACGACCTTGACCCACGATGTGCGCTGCCTAATCTGGTGATCAATCAGCCTCGGGAAATTGGTCCAGTGAAGTGCATTCTGAATAACTCTTTCGGGATGTTGGGGATAAACTCCGTCGTCATCATTCGCAAGTTTCAGGGATAGTTTGAGAGGGTGGTTTAATGACGTCTGATCAGATCCGGCAGGTGATTCTGGACATTCTGGGGCGAATTGCTCCGGACGAGGATCTCACCGATCTTGACGACGCGCGTCCGTTCCGTGAACAGATGGAATTGGACAGCATGGATTTCCTCGACATCGTCATGGAACTGCGGAAAATGTATCGCATTCAGATTCCGGAAGAGGACTATCCGAACCTGAACACAATGGGCGGGACGGTGGAGTATCTGCTGCCTCGGCTGAAGGATGTTCCAGTCGGCGCCTGATGCGTCCGGCGGATACGACATATTGAAGACACAACCAAACGAAGCCCGGTCTTTTCAAAGAGCCGGGCTTCAATTGGTTCAAAGGGGTTGATGGCTGTGCGTTATGACACCGTGATTATCGGTGCCGGGATGTCCGGTTTGTCCGCAGGAGTGCGTCTGGCGTACTACGAGAAGAACGTCTGCATTCTCGAGCGACACACTACGATTGGCGGCCTGAATTCTTTTTATCGCCTTCGTAAACGGAACTACGACGTCGGTCTGCATGCTGTCACCAACTATGCAGAGCCGGGTACCAAGCAGGGACCACTCAGCAAGCTTCTGCGCCAACTGAGAATGAAATGGGAAGACTTTGATCTGCGACCTCAGTTGCAGTCTTCGATTGTCTTTCCCGGTGCGACTCTTCATTTCACAAATCAGTTCAACTATTTTGTGGAACAGATTGCATCCGCATTTCCTCAGCAGATCGATGGGTTCCGTCGCCTGGTGACTCGCATTGCCGAACACGACGCTCTGGATCTGGAACGGCAAAGCGTGTCAGCTCGCCAGGTTGTTTCGGAATATATTCGCGACCCGTTGTTGGTCGACATGTTGTTCTGCCCGTTGATGTTTTACGGCAGCGCAACGCCGCGAGATATGGATTTCAGCCAGTTCGTGATTATGTTCAAGAGCATTTTCCACGAAGGATTCGGTCGGCCGTTCGATGGAATTCGCCTGATCCTGAAGCGACTGGTGAAACACTTCAAATCGCTTGGCGGGCACCTGAAACTTCGTGCGGGGGTGCAGGAGATTCGCCAGAGCAACGGGCGAGCGACCTCTGTGCTTCTGGATGACGGTACCGAAATCGAAGCCGACAATATTCTGTCATCGGCCGGTGCAGCAGAGACGATGCGGATGATCGATCCCAATGGGCCGCCAGTGAAGGCCGAGCCCGGCGATATTTCCTTTGTTGAATCGATCAGCGTTCTGGATTGTGAGCCTGCTCAGTTGGGGCATCGTGACACAATCGTGTTTTATAGTGACACCAAAGACTTTCACTATGAACGTCCGGATGTGCCGGTCGATCTGCGCAGCGGAATCATCTGCTCACCGAATAACTTTGATTACTCACAGCCTCTGGAAGACGGTCGCATACGTATCACCGCGCTGGCGGATCCGCACTATTGGATGAATCTTCCCGAAGACCAATACGTCGCCGCAAAACAGCACTGGAACGATGAAATCATCAAGTGTGCGACTCAGCACATTCCTGATTTTCGATCTCACGTGATTGATACGGATGTGTTTACGCCACGAACTATTCGCCGTTTCACCGGCCACCTTAACGGCTGTGTATATGGCGCGCCGCAGAAGTTTGTGAATGGCCAGACGCCGCTGGATAATTTGTTCCTGTGCGGAACCGATCAGGGCTTTCTGGGAATCGTCGGGGCAATGCTCAGCGGAATCACGATCGCGAATCGTTATCTGCTGAAGTAATTTCAGGCCCATATGAGCCGACGCGTCAGTTTTGAAGTTGCGCAATTCGTTAGGGCTGAAAGCCCGGCACATCCTCTGCCGGTGGCGTGAGCCACCGGAGTGCGGATAGTATGGTGATTCAGGCCCGGCGGGCCGACACATTGGCAATTGTGTCGGCCCGCTGGGCCTTGGATTCTGTGTGTTCACATACCGGTGGCTCACGCCACCGGCATTGGATATTTCGACCCTCCGGGTCGGAAACGCGCACACTTCATTTCGCGCCGAGAGCTGTTTATGTGGCCTTTATCAGCTCACGCAGCGTCTCTGCCGCATACTCCGGAGCGACTGTCACAATCTCCACGTTGCTAAGATATTCCCAGCCGGCATGTCTTCCGATGCGAGGCAGAAGTTCAAGCATCCATCGATACTGCGGCGGCTGATCAAGTCGAGGATGCGGCAGAATCAGGTTGAACGAGAACGCTCCTTCGAGCGCGACTTCCAGAGCGTTAATTGTCTGCTTTAACAGTCTGGCCAGTTCGCTCAGGCAGTGATCTGACGCTTCACTGAAAAATGCTGGAGCTGAGAGTAACGGAATGAACCGGACCTGCCAGGGAGCTCGCGAAGCAAACGGACACATCACGATGAAGTCCGCAGTCTTCATGATTACTCGTTCGCCCGCTGATAGCTCCGCCTCAGCCAGATCCATGAGCAGCTCACGTCCCGTTTTGTGGTGATAATCGACCGCAATTTGATGCCGCTGCTGATCGAGAGGGGTCAGGGTCTGAGTGGCCATGATCTGCGAATGACAATGCGCCAACGAAGCCCCCGCGCTAAAGCCTTCGTTGCGAAACACGGCCAGACTTTGATACTCGCCGGATTCACTCAGATGCTGTACTCGCTGACGCCAGGCGAGCAGCACCTGCGTGATTTCAACAAGCGAAAGATCTGCCAGACGTGAACGCGAATCGGGGCATTCGATGACAACTTCGTGAGCACCTCGAGCTGCAGCCGTGGGAAAGAACTCAGACGCCGCGGGCGGTTTGTCCACATCGGACACTGACGCAGTGATGGGCACAACAGCCGGGTAACGATTCGGGACAACTCTGAGGTTCCAGCCTGGTGTGTTCGGAGCGGTGCCGGGCTTTCGAACAGCAAAGCTTTCATTTGGAGTTTCTGCTTCAGCACCTTCGGCAAACGGGTCATCCGTCCTGGAAATATGCGGTACCGGATGCCTGGCCGAAGGCCGCGCCGAACGTGCGGGAGCAATCAGAGAAACCAGCCCTGTCAAAACATCCGTGCGATACTCAGGGGCGGCAGGTGAGTTCATGCGTCGAGGGAATCCAACTGAGTTGACCGAACGAGTGCTTTGGCTACGTTTCGATGTTGTGACGGAAGTCGATGGCGAACAATATCAGAGCCGCACTCAGTCGAAGGACTGTCTCCGTTCGTTTAACGGCAAGCCGCAGGCGACTGCTGCCGATGCAAGGTCGCCTTCGGCTTGCCGTTAAACGATATTAGGGACCATCTTCTATAACAGGCTCAATCGTTTCGCCGTTATCAATCTCCAGGCGACACTTGGGCAGACTTGCGATAAACAATCGACCGTAGGGTTTCGTCAGCACTCGAGGATCCAGCACGACAACTCGCCCGGTATCATTTCTGTGCCGAATCAGCCGCCCGAAGCCCTGCTTGAGTTTAATGATCGCCTCGGGCGTCTGATAATCACGAAACGGGTTACCTCCTCGCGCTTTGATGGCTTCCAGGCGAGCTTCCAGGAGCGGATGATCAGGCACACTGAAAGGCAGCCGTGGAATAATCACGTTCTGAAGCGCGTCACCGGGAACATTCACGCCCTGCCAGAAGCTGTCTGTCCCAAACAAGACGGCTCGCTCATCGGCACGAAAGCGCTCCAGCATTGCCGTACGGGGCAATCCTTTTCCCTGGCAGTAGAGCGACAGATCGTTCTGCGCCAACCAGCCGGTCAGACGTTCCGCACAGCTCTGCATCATCGAATAGCTGGTAAACAGGACAAACGCGCGACCTTCGGTCTCCAGCAGATGTCGTTTAATACGATCACAACACTGCTGTTCGAATCGCTTCGGATCCGCAGCAGGGTCTGCCATATTGGTCGACAGAATGAGGCGTGCCTGCTGCTCGTAATTGAACGGGCTTCCCTGGCGAGTTTCCTTGCCTTCAGTCAGCCCAACTCGAGAACGGAAGAATCCAAAGTCTTTTGTGCCGGTTGCCAGCGTTGCACTAGCCATCACCACGGACGGGACGTTGTTGTACAAGTACTCGCGCAGAATAGGCCCGACCTCGATAGGAGCACTCATCAGCGTCAGGCGATTTTTGTTGACGCCGCTTTTCTCCACCCAGAACACGGAATTGCCAACACTCTGACGAGTCCACGACAGAAGATTATCCGCCAGAATTTTGCAACGATCGGAAGCCGACTGCAGCTCGACCTGATTCGCCTCTGAATTCGCTGCCGCGGCCTTCTCCGCAATCATAATTGCCAACGCGGTCAGTTCAGCGGAGAGACGATTATCGATCTCCATGGGTCCAGGAAGTCGCCCGTTGGGTTTACAGAATCGAGCAGCCCAGTCACCGACATCTTCAAAGAACCGCATCGATTCGGAACGTAGTTTCTGAACCTGCTGCTGAGCATCGACCAGACTGTGTGTCACCAGGAGCCCGCGCTGCGACTGGTCGTTGTAGAGCCGATTCAGTAAATAATCGACCTGACCTTCTGACACAGACAGCCCCAGATGATCGGCGGCCACAGCCTCAACGGTGTGGGCTTCATCAAAGATGACGGTGTCATATTCCGGCAGAATACTGGCATCGTCGCGCCGCAAAGAAAGGTCCGAAAAGAACAACGCGTGATTTACAATCAGCAGATCCGCATTCCAGACTCGCCGTCGAGCCGCGTAGTAGAAACAGTCGCCATGGTTGGGACATTTCTTGCGAAGACAATCGCCATGATCGCTGAGCACTTCATCCCAGACATCCGGACGCGGCTGAAAAGGCAGATCCGACCGGCTGCCATCTTTGGTGGTGTGCGCCCACTGTCGAATGCGTGCGAGATCTCGTTGACCCTCGGGTTCAAACATCGACTTCTGAGACGATCGTTGTACTGCCTTATCGAGGCGACGCAGGCTGATGTAGTTGCCTCGCCCTTTGACCAGAACCGCAGAGAACTCCACAGGTAACACTGCCTGCAGAAATGGAATATCGTGATTGATCAACTGCTCCTGCAGACTGATCGTGTGCGTCGAAACGATGATTCGCTTCTTCTTTTTGCCCTCAGTTGCGTCTCCCTGATTTCCCTGCGCCGAAAGAATGGCGGGAATCAGATAGGCGAAGCTTTTGCCGACGCCGGTGCCGGCTTCTGCGATCAGATGCTTCTTGTTGGCCAGCGCGTTTTCGACGGCTTCGGCCATGGCCAGTTGCTCCGGCCGCGGTTCGTAGCCGGGCAATCTGCGAGCAATAACACCTCCGGGACCGAGCACGTCGGCAACAGAATGGACGTGCTCGTTCATGAAGTCTCCCGCGGCGGCCAACACAAAAACTGATCATCAGACTGCTTTGCACGCAGCGGCGAAACCGTCCGGAGATCCCACCAATTCCGTGCACGGTGGTAGTGTATCAGCCTAACGCACGAATCTCATGTCGAGCCCGTCGTTATCGCGAAGATGGCACTGGCACGACGATTGCCAGTAACTGGGCCAGGATGGCGAGTCGCTCCAGATCACCCATATCGAATTCCGGCCCCGGATCTCCAGAGATCATCTGCAGGACCGCATAGCAGTTTCCCTGCACAGTCTGAATTGGGACTGACATCAAAGAAACGCGTCCCATCGCCGACAAACGGGGTTTTTCCCCTGGTTCATTGCGCCACTGATCGGCCAGCAGAAAACACTTATTCATCCTGGCCGTCTGCATAATCACATCATCGCAAACCATCGCCGCCGAGGATGCAGCCCGACAATGAGCCAAACTGACCGAAAACGCCTGAAAGCCGGGTACCGTCTCCTTAGCGAGGACGATTTGAGAAGCCTGCGGAAAGAATTGATACAGAGCCACGATAGCGGCTTCCACTTGATCTGGTTCACCACGGTCACGAATAATTCTGCTCAGCCGCAACATTTGCGAAAGCTTTCGCACCGAATCTGTCGTGGCAAGGCTGGCGATCGACTGATCCCGAAGCGAAATTTCTCCACGCACTTTGTCTTCAGCAATGAATGCTGCTGATTCAACTCGAATCGCACGACCCGGACGAGCCGTCTTGTGGCTGATCGAATCATCCGGATCACCTGGCCGGCTTGCTGGACGAGGCGACCGGTCCGAATCACCATCGATCTCAGGAGGTGCGGCATCAAAGTAGGTGAGGTTCTCCCATCCTATTCTGATCTGGTCACCCGGTAATAGCTGTCGAGTTCCCTGGAGTTTGTCCCCATTAATGATGGTGCCCTTGGAACTTTCATTTCTTAGCGTGCAAGACCCTGAACAACATTCGATCACAGCATGAATCTTACTGACCACAGGAAACCGCAGGTTGACATCACACAGCCGCGAACGGCCGATCGTTGTCGTTCCGTCAGGCAGAGGAATCACCTGAACAGATTCATTGCTGGTACGTTTCAGAAACGCCATGACATGAGTCTCGCGACGGCGGGGTGGGAAAGCGGGCAAGGTCAGTGCGGTCATGCTGTAGGTCATCAGTCTATCGATGTTCGCGGACCTGTCGATTCTGTCCCCCACCTTTCTTTTCAGGAGTGGAAATCTTGCCGCACGAGTGACTGACCAGCGCCGATCCCATGGGCATTTATCCGTGACGGAGTAGGCAAATTCTTGTTGAAGCGTGAAAACGCTCACGACCCCGGCGATTCCAGCTTTTCGATTAGACCCGGACAGGAAAAAAGAGTATCAAGCGGTCTGAGTCGACATGTTAAGCTCTCCACCGCCACTGAACATTCAAAATGCAACGACACATCATGTTTCATCTTTTCCATCGACGAGCATTCTTCCTGACGCTTTGGGTGCTTTTCGTGTCACACCCATCGGCCATAGTGAATTCTGCGGAGGACACCACAGTAGGCGTTCCCCGGGACGCTGTTCTCTTCGAAATCGCTGGCCGCGAAAATGTGAAACTCTATGCCGCGGGCAACTCGCTCTACACAGAGATCAAAGTAGCCGCCGACGATGCGTTACTGAAGATTCCGCGACTGGCGAATGTTGTGCAGTCCATAAAGTGGCAGTCGACTCCCGAAACAATGATTTCACTGCAGCCGGAACCGGATCACTGGATCATTCGCCACGGAAAACCTCCGGCCGCAGATGGCGATGTGCTGATTATCAACCTCGATGCTCCGCCTCTTCTCTTTGATGGATCCACAGTGACCCGCGTTACGAAAGAGGGCTTGATCTTTCTACCGGCAAAGCTGGCGACGACTTCCGGTGAGAATCTGCGGTACGAACCACAGCCCCACAAAAACACAGTGGGTTACTGGAGCAATGTGAAGGCGACGGCTGAATGGAAGTTGTCGACATCCCAAAAAGGTTCGTACGAGATCGACATTCTGCAAGGCTGCGGTACCGGTCACGGTGGCAGCACGGTTGAGATGCAGATCGGCAATGAGTCACGATCGTTTGTTGTCGAAGAGACCGGCCATTTTCAGAACTTCGTCTGGAGAACTGTCGGCACTGTCGAGCTGCCTCTCGACGAGACCGTCACATTGAAATTGGTACCAAAATCAAAACCCGGCGGAGCAGTGATGGATGTGCGAGCTGTGCGGTTGGTTCGCTCGGGTACGGAACGCAGTTTTGAATCCGAGTTGGCAGCACCGGACGCATTGCCGAAGAAACAATAAGTGCAGCATGGCGGTACTCTGTTAACGACCGGCCGAATTTAGTCGCGGTTCACAGTTGTCGTGCTGGCTTCGGCCAGCATTCCCGCATCTATTTGAGCAATATTGTCGACTGGAGTTGTCACTGCGAGCGACATCAACACGTCTCTGGCCAGACTTTACTCTGCAGAGGTTCTGCGACATTCATTGCCGTTCGAGCAAGTCAGGCCCGGGAACTGAGGCTTCCTGTCGAACTTTTTGGCTGTCGCGTTGTCGCTGATGTTGGGCCCGCTGCTCACGATTCCCGGAAAATCTCGCTTACGGAAGCACGTGAAAGTTCCTAAAACCAGCGCTTTACACAATCAGAATTCACTGTTACATTCCGCCCGCCAAACGAGGCAACTCGATTGGCAAACTACTCCGTGGTGTAATTGGTAGCACTACAGTTTCTGGCACTGTCAGTTGGGGTTCGAGTCCCTACGGGGTAATTTTTAGTCACGAAGCCATCTGAAGAACCCCGAAAAACGTTACGTTTTTTGGGGTTCTTCTCGTTTATTGATTCGCCTTTTCCTTTATTCAGCAAGCCGTGTACCCCGGTCTGTCCCCCTTTTCGACGGGTGATTCCGGTTGAACAACTTTCTTCAACTGAGCTTTGGTCGAATTCTGAGTTCCACGAGGATGAATTCCACCAGATCGATAAGTGTCCCATCCGGTCTATAAGGCCATCCTCGCTCCGTTGTCGCGGAGCGAGCCTTTTCGTTCCTGAGAGTCGGGATCGACTTTACACCGCCTACTTGTCTTCTTTGTGTCCCGGCGACTTTGCGTGAGACATTGTTTTTTCTCACGCAAAGACGCGAAGACGCAAAGGAAGAAAGATCGGTCATCAGGGTTCTCCTCGAGTTCGGCAGCTTTCACGGGGACTTTGCCGAAGAGTAGGTCATCCATAGCCCTTGTTCTCTTAGCGCCTTTGCGACTTTGCGTGACACATTTTCATTTCACGCAAAGACGCTAAGTCGCAAAGGAAGAAAGATCGGTCATGACGGATCTTCTCGAGCTCGGTGGCTTCTACGGGGACTTTGCCGGTGATGGCCTCCGTTCGCCAGGACTTGAGTCGAGTTTGCGTCCAGAA
>CAIXQV010000797.1 GCA_903921605.1 uncultured Planctomycetaceae bacterium
AGTTGGCGGAGGACCGTTCCCGTCAGAACTCGACAACGAAATCGGCCAGAGAATTCGGATCGCAGGAAACGAGTTCGGCACCGTGACCGGGCGTCCTCGTCGCTGTGGCTGGTTCGATGCTGTCGCTACTCGTTACAGCGCGAGGATCAGCGGTGTTGATTCCATCACGATTGCTCTGCTGGATGTGCTGAGCGGTTTCGATGAATTGTTCGTGTGCGAAGCGTACGAGATTCGCGGCCAGGTAACTCGCACGCTGCCAAGTCGCTGCGAAGATCTGGCGGTCGCCAAGCCAGTTTTACGACGAGTGCCCGGCTGGCAAGAAGACATCACCGGGATCACTGAATTCTCAAAGCTGCCCGAGTCTGCTCAGCAGTATTGCCGAGCGATCGAAGAGATCGTTCAGAAGCCGATTGAATTCGTTTCAGTAGGGCCGGATCGGTCTCAGACAATTCGTATGTCGTAGTACAGGGATTCGAAATACAGAAGCCGTTGTTGATTGTTGCCAAACCTTGGTTCGATCGAAGCAGCGTCCGTCGGGGCGAGATCGAAAACACCCCGCTGGCCTTTTGCCAGCGGTGAACGGACTTGGAAACGACAGACAGAAAAACGAAATGCAACACCGGCTCCGACCGCCCTCTTGCCGATGGACCGAGGGTTCGGGAACTGCACAGTTCCCAACCTGAGGACAGGTCGGGCCACGTCGGCTGATCTGTCTCAGATCAGCCGCTACCCCATCCGGCTACGGCATCTACGGTCGTTGCTCCGCTCCCTCCATCCGTGCCTGCGTCAAATGGCTACGCTCACCTGGTTTCTGCCGCCGCCGGCAACTTGATTCCAGACGGTAAACTCAGGGCCAAGCGAAAGCCGAAACTCGCGTTGGGGGCCGTCGGCTCGCTCGTGCCGCGGCTCGCCAGCCGGCAACCCGCCGCGACGCGGCTCCAACCGCCGCCGCGAAGTACGCGGTTCAAACCCCTGGACGCGCCTTGAGGATCCACCAGCAAACTACTGCCATCAATGGTAGCATCCCAATCGTGTGTCCACTCAAACAGATTTCCATGGGCGTCAAAAAAGCCGCCGATCGATGGAGGCTTCACGGCCGTCACATGCGGGCGTTTCTCAGAATTGTCGACGAACCATCCATAGTCCCCCAGCAAGCTCACGTCGCTGCCAAACCCATACGCCGTGCGTTGACCGCTCCGTGCGGCCAGCTCCCACTCCGAATCCGTCGGCATCCGAAAACCACCATGGTCCAGCAGCAACTTGCCGTAGACAGGATTCCCGTTGCCATCCTTTTCCAGCGACTCCGTGTCCGGGTAGCATTGCCACGACTGATCATCACCGTGCCATTCAACAGTCAACCGGCGGCAAAACTCCACCCATTCATACCAGTTCCGACCAAACACCGCATCGTCGTCGGACAGATCCCACCCCCACTTCGACTGCATTTCGCTTCGCCATTGTCCTGCATCAAACAGATCATAGAGTCCCCATGTGAGTTCTCTGTCGCACAACGCGACGGGACGGCTGATCCGGACGACGCGAGGAACTTCATTGTTCTGGCGGTCCAATTCCCCGCCTTCGAACTCGGGTGAACCAAGGCGATATTCACCCATGGGGAACACGATGAACGTCAGGGAGTATGAATGCTTCTTTGTTGTCAATCCTTGTAGATCGCCAAGTCCGGACGATTCCTTAGTCAACTCCAATCGCAATCGAAACCATTCTCGTTCCCCCGTTGGATCATACGGCACTTCTTGCTCATCCATTTTTTGCACATCCGCACTGCGTCCCCAGTAACGCAGCAGCCAGCCACTGGCACTGTGGACTGGAGCACTTGGATCTTTTCCGTAAAGTTCAAGGAGCCGCACAATTAACGCCTCACGTGAATCTTCCGGGATCTGCTCAACGGGATAAGTTCCCAGAGCCAACAGCAGGCCGTACATCACTCGCGATTCGATCTTCCTTGCCACACCGCTGACGGACTGGCACAGTGCCGCACTCCGGTGCAGGCTTTCGATGAGCTCTGTAGACGTCACGCCCCACTTCTGACATCGAGCCACAAACTGGCTGATTGATTCCGGGTCGTCGGTAATCCTCAACGCGTCAAAATACGCATCGTATTCCCCCTGACGCAGCAATGTGATCGCTGCGTTGGCACGGCGGCGGCCCAGTCGGACTCGGTCCAGTTGTCCGAGATTCTCATCGGGCTGCTCTTTGGTCAGTGCCAGCAAGCCGTCACGCACCGGGCCGCTTTTGAACTCCGCCACCTTTGGGTTCAGGATTTCTGCCTGCCTCGCCGTGGCCCGCGTCAGAAGTTGGGCCATTAACTCAGCATCATCGCCCGCGTAATCCGCGATCGCCATTGTGGCGTTGATCTGCTGATCTTCAGTGGCGGTTTCGGCGTCAAACAGCGTGTCCAATGACGGCACCAGTTGGCCCCCGATCGGTCGCAGCAGGTTTCGTAACTGCGGTTGGTATTCCGCAAAGCTTGATACCATTTGTTCCGCAATGAATCGCAGGTCTGCTTCAGACCATTCCGTGTGTGACTGGTGCCCGTCCAGACCCGCGAGCCCAAGTGCCGCCCAAAATCGCCGCGTCGCAGGTTCCTGAGTGTTTCGCAACACTTCAAGCCATTGCGGTCGGAGTTCGCTGGCATACTGACGCAACCGTGTTCGAATCGGTTCCACGTTTGCCAGATCACCGCTGAGCAACGCGTCGCTGAGAGGTTTTATCTGCGAAGAATCTCGGCCTGCCAGCACCAGCCGGGCTGGTAGTGCCGCTTCACGATCGGCAGGGGCAGCGTCCGCTGCGTTCGCTTTTTCAATCAGCGGCTGCAACAGCCGATCGACCCAGCGATGACTTTTATCCGCTTGCTGGATAAGCGTGGTCAATTGCTCGGGGCTGGCGGTTTTGAGTGCCTCGACAAGTGACGCCGCCTTCTGCCCAGCCAGAATAAACTGCAGTGTGAGACTTGCCGCAAGCAGGATCGCCACGATGGAGCCGGTCCGGAGCATGTGGATACGTCCCGCCTTTTGCATCATTCTCCGCTGGCACTCGGTCCATTTATTCGTTTCTGTCAACCCCCGAATACCGATCCATTCCCGCAGCGACGGCAGATAGCGATTCTCCGGTTTGATTGTCCACAGGACTGCACGCTCTTCCAGCTTCAGTTCCGCTCGGCCTTTGCGAGTTTCCTTTTGTTTGCGGGTCAGCCATTCTCGGAGCGACGGGACGAGGTAGTCGTGGGTCAGCTGGTAGTAGCGAGTAGCAAGAGACGAGTCGCGCGACGAGCCACTGAGACTGTCGCCATCCGGGTCGGTGGGGGTGATCAGACGAAGTTCGCCGTCGAGAATTCTAAGCAGGTCATTGAAATCGGCTGGGCGGTCTTGATAGCCGGAGGCCGCCAGCAGATCGGCGTGAGATCGCATGCCGCCTTTGATATCCGTGTGCAGTTCCGGTAACAGCGATCGCAATACTCCACGTGCGGCAACAGCATGCGGTCGGTGTCGAGGATTGGCGTCGCGACTGCCAAAGGTCTCTTCCAGAAAGTTGACGCCAATACCCTGAGTCCCACCGACCTGCTGCAGCGTCGCAGCCGTCCATGGCTTGCTCTTGACCATGTCAGCAAACAGAGAAAGCCGAACCGAGACAATCCTGCCGTCCTGTGCAAGTCCCCGTGAGACATCATTCACAAACTGACGTTCGTGAGCCGAAAGATTCCCGGCGTTGGCGGGCAACTTTCCAAAGGCCTGCCCAAACCGCGTCAACACTTTGGCCGCATGTTCGACTTCAAACA
>CAIXQV010000798.1 GCA_903921605.1 uncultured Planctomycetaceae bacterium
ATGACACTTAAGATGTGCAAACCGCGTGTCGGAGCGGAAGCCGCCAAGGCGTTTGGAGCGTTTCGTTTTTGAGTCGCACCCGAAACGTCAGAGTGTTCACGCTTGCGGGTGGAATTAGTTGCAGGCTTAGTAATGCGGCTGTTTTGTTCCAGCGAACAAGATCTGTGAGCTGCCCAAGGCTGGATGGTCGTTTTCTGCGGGCGGAAAACGAAAAAGCCCGCAGTAAACTGCGGGCTTTTAAGCGGAGAGAGAGGGATTCGAACCCTCGGACCCCATTTCTGGAGTCACATCATTAGCAATGATGCGCATTCGGCCACTCTGCCATCTCTCCTCACGAACAAAATCTGACGCTACAGAGTGTTTCGCGAGACACATGATAATCGGTTCCCGTTCGGAAACAAGTTCACCGGAATTTTCCTCGTTCTCGAAGGTGCCGCTATTACCGTCAAAAATCGATCGTTTCTTGACGGCAGGGGAGCTTCTGTTTAACCTCAATCTGCCGGAAACCTAAGAACCGGGGCTGGACACGACCGATTTTGAAGCGCACTCTTCATATGTGGGCGAAGAAAATTCATTCAAGTCCGCAAGGTTCTTTGTGTCGATGTCCCTATAGTGTCTTGCAAAAGAGGTCAGGAACCAATCGTGCGAAGCGCCCTTTGGGCCAGTTGGTTCGTGGCTCAGTACCTTTTTTACACGCCCCAATCCCGCCTTTACCGTCATGAACATCCCCACAGGTGATCATGACGATCCGGTCCCCCGCCTTACCGCCGGAGTTTGCCATGTTGAATATTCTCGGACGTGCATCCAAATACTGCGATGGAATTTCTCGTCGTGGTTTCATGAAAATCGGCGGCTTCTCCATGGGAGCAGCCGGCGGCGTCAATCTTGCAAATCTGATGCGAGCCGAAGCCGTCGCTGGCACCGCTGCGACCGGCGCGAATAAATCGATCATCAATATTTTCCTTGGTGGCGGTCCTCCTCATCAGGACATGTGGGACATCAAGACCGAGGCTCCTCGCGAAATCCGCGGCGAATTCAATCCGATCGACACGGCGGTGCCCGGAATTCAAATTGGTGAGTGCTTCCCCAAACTGGCGGCCATCATGGATCGCCTGGTCGTGGTGCGATCCGTTGTTGGCTGTGACGGGGGACATGATGGTTTCCAGTGTTTGACCGGATGGGATCGCCGCAGCATGGAATCTGTCGGAGGCCGTCCGGCAATCGGTTCAGTTCTCGGAAAAATCTACGGTCCACGTGATCCCGGAATCCCGGCGTCAGTTGCGCTGGCCGACAAAACTTCGCATGTGCCCTGGTCAGAACCAGGACCAGCCGGCTTCCTTGGCGCGGCTTACCAGCCATTTCGACCCAACGGAAATGGGATGGAAGATCTGACACTCAATGGCGTCACGCTGGACCGCCTTGACGATCGTCGATCATTGCTGAAGGGACTCGATCAGCTTAAGCGTCAGACTGATTCGAGCGGCATGATGGCCGGAGTTGATTCGTTCACTGAAGCCGCGTTCGGCGTTCTGACGTCAAATCGTCTGGCTGCCGCACTGGATATTTCTCAGGAGCCTGCAGAAGTTCGCGCTCGCTACGGTGACGGAAAGCCTTATCAGTTCCAGTATGACGGAGCACCGACCTGTAATGAACAGATCCTGATGGCTCGTCGTTTGGTTGAAGCTGGCGTTCGTTCGGTAACTCTTTCTTATGGACGCTGGGACAGCCACGGAAAGAACTTTGATCTCGTTCGCGATCATGGATCAAAACTCGATCAAGGTGTCAGCGCGCTGGTGCTGGATCTTGAAGAACGCGGCATGCTGAATGATGTCACCGTTTTGGTCTGGGGCGAATTCGGCCGTACGCCACGTATCAACGACGGTGCTGGACGAGACCATTGGCCACAGGTCAGTTGTGCTCTGATGGCGGGTGGCGGAATGAGAACCGGTCAGGCCATTGGCTCAACAAATCGACTGGGCGAATACGCAGCTTCTCGTCCCGTGCATGTGCAGGAAATCATTGGCACGGCTTATCACAATCTCGGTATCGACGTGATGAACACGACGTTGGCGGACCCAACCGGACGGCCTCAGTTCCTTGTTGATCTGCGTGAACCAATGCGAGAGCTGGTTTAGCGGCCTGAGGATTCTTTTTCTTCGCCACCGGGTTCACCCCGGTGGTCAACAGGCATTGGCACCACTTCGGCTGCGCTGCAAGTCATCACAGCTTCTCAGTGCGTCGTCGCCGTCAGGTCTGCACCAAACCTGAAGTCCACGCACTGGCGACTCCGGTGACAACGACAGGAATCCACGCGGCGAGATCAGCCGCAATCAGTCCGGTTCCGCCAAGAGCAAAGCTGGCTTCGGTGAGCCCGTAGAAGAGTCCCAGGACAGCCGCACAGACCGCCATGTTGGTAATCAGACTGTGTGATTCTTTTCGGAACACCAGCGGCAATGCAATCGCGATATTGATCAGGCACAGGATTGGTCGAGTGAGTCGGCAGTGCAGAGCCATGCTTTGACGCCGCACCGGAATTGGCCCCGTCGCTGGATTGCGAAGTCTCTGAATCAACTGGATCGAAGACAAAAACTGAACATTACGTCCTCGATTATACAACTGATCGAAGCTGACATCGGACACGATGAATACGTCTTTGCCGTTGCGACTCGGGATCACTCGCTGCCGGCCTTCTTCGGTCAGAATGTTTTCATCGAAGACACCGATCAGATTCTGCAGTAGCCAGCCGGAAGGTGACTTGTCCGTTGCGTTGACGTAGCGAGCTTTCTCGGCCTTCAACACAAAGAAGTGACGCGACAACTGCGGCGTCGGCAACTGAAAGCCAGCACCAATCAAAGTTTGTTCTTTGATCAGAACCTGATCACCATCGATATGCATCAGATGGTTGGAGTGGTCATAGACGGCTTCAACTTTCTGCACCTGAGCCAGCTCGCTGCCGCGCGGTGTCTGCAGCGGAATTGCAAAGGCCGGGATGATAATTTCCTGATTAAGAATCAGCGCGCCGTTAAGGATCATTGCCGCGACCAGCAAAGGTTTGAGCAATCGAAAAGCCGGAATGCCGGCCGCGAGAAGGGGGAATGTTTCCGAGTTCTTGCGCAGCAGGCCGAGCACCGCGATGACTGACACAACGATCAGCATCGGCCCGGCCATTTCAAAGAACTGGAACGCTCGATAGAAGTAATAGAGGCCAATCTGAGTCAACAGATTGACTATGGTTGACGCATTCCCCTGGAAGTCATCAACGTTCGTGAAGAGATCGATCACGATGTACAAACCGTACGCTGACACGAACAGCACGACGAACGTGTGTATCAATCGTCCCAGCAGATATCGGTCGAAGGTTGTAAACATCGCAGTGGTGAGTATTTCCTGACGCCGTGGCAAATACTGACCAAATAAGGATTTAGGGCCAGTCGCCAGGTCGCCGTTTCGTCATGAAACAGGCAGGGGAATTACAGTTCAGGCATCGGTTTCAGGTCAAGAGCGATAAACAGGCCCGAAACACGCTCCTGATCCTTCGGAACGTCCCTTTTCGCTGGAGAGTCCGCCCTCCTGGACTGCGGCAGCCTGGTGCCAATTTAGTGAGGCGGCCGATGGCTAAGCCGGGGTGTGGTTCGTTTGGGGGTTTTAGGGGGCTGTGAGGGGATGTTTGAAACTCTCTCTCGAGGCCTATTCTGGCCGCGTTTCAAAGGCACCCAGAGTTCCAGACTCCTTCGCTAATCGCTATCTGATTCCGTATGCGGCCACGATTTCGGGCTATCCTTTGATGGTCTCCTGTAAACTTCCGGCCTCAGGTTCACTCGTGCGGAGAGCAAAACAGCTGTCCACAGCAGGCTGTGGAGTCGAAAGCAGCAGCGGGCTGCCGCACTCCAAAGGAAGTTTGAAGCGAATTTCCCGTGGCTGATTGAAACCTCTGGAAACCTGGTCCACTATGGTGGCCTCGATGGGTAGACTGACCCTCTTCGTCGCTGTGTCACCAGAGAAATCAGTCCTGAAGTCGCATTATGAACCGTCGTCCTAATCCTGGCCCTCGAAAAGACAATCGCGGCAAGTCTACCACGCCGAAAAAACAATATCCGACCAGTCCGCCTTATGTCGGCCCTTCTGATCCGAGTTCTGGCGCATCAGGTCCAGCGTCATCCGGTCCTCCGGTTGGCAGGCCGTCATTTTCAAGGTCGCAGTCTTCACGCCCTCAATCGTCTGGGGATAAATCATCTGGACCCGGGGCATCTGGCCCGAGGTCATCTGGGCCTCGGGCATCCGGACCACGCGGATCTGGACCTCGGGCACAACAGCGAAGAGAAGCTCCAATCCAGGATGATGACGATCAGGAGTTTGTGGCTCCGCCGGCCAGTAAAGAGCAAACATCGCAGATGATTCGCCAGCGAACAAAGCTGGGGCCAAACAAATCTGAGCCGATTCCGATCGTGTATGCCAAGTCCAGAACTCTGCATCCGATCCTCTTCCGCAAGCGGCTGTCACGAATTGAAGATGCCCGCCCCGGAGATCTTGCGGCGGTCTATGCTGAAGGCTATCACAGCCCGATGGGCTACGGGTTGTATAATCCTCGCAGTGAAATGGCGCTGAGGATGCTGTGGAATTCGCCGGAGATGCCGGACGATGCCGCGTGGGCGCAGAAGTTGGCCACAGCAGTCTCACTGCGACGTGACGTGCTGAAGCTGGATTCCGTGTCCAATGCATGGCGAGTCATCCACGCGGAATCAGACGGTCTGTCGGGCCTGGTGGTTGATCGTTTCGGCGATGTGTTGTCGGCGGAAACGTTCGGCCTTGGGATGTACCAGCGTGCGAGCCTGTTGATGCCGATGCTGGCGGAACAGATGGGGACAAAGCACTGGATCGTTCGTACGAGTCCTCAGTTTCTGTCGCAGGAAGGCTGCGATCCTCCGTCGTTTTCTTCAGAGGGTTGCCCATCGCAGGTTGTTATCAACGAACATGGGACTCGATTTCGCGTGAAATTTGAAGGTGGCCACAAGACCGGCTTCTTCTGTGATCAGCGGGATAATCGCAAGAAACTGGCAGATTTCTGTCAGGGGAAAAGTGTTCTCGATCTTTGCTGCTACACCGGTGGGTTTTCCGTGCAGGCCAAAACACTCGGGCAGGCTGAAGAAGTCATCGGCGTTGATCTCGATGAAGAACCGCTCGTGGTTGCTCGTGAGAATGCCAACCTGAATCAGGCTCGAGTCCGCTTTGTGCAGGCCGATGCGTTCAGTTATATGCGTGAAATGATTCG
>CAIXQV010000799.1 GCA_903921605.1 uncultured Planctomycetaceae bacterium
GCTCGCCTAATGCGTCCAGATGACATGCTGGAGACTTTCAGCGAACTGGCTGTCCGAGAGCCGGACCTGATGCGACTTGTTTTGCAGGCCAGTGTAGCAGCCTTGGTGAACATCCAAGCCGTTGAAGGCGGTAATGCTGAGTTGAAGAGACGTGCGATCCGTGGCAACTGATAGGCCAGTCGGATTTCCTGCCTCCCGGCTTTCCCGTGAGAAAAGTTCAGAAAATGGTCTAGGCAGTGGAATCCGTCGTGGTGACATCCTTGTGTTGGGTTAAAACCCAACACCAGAAACAGTTCAAATGAATTGGAGGTTGCCATGCTTGTTCTGAGACGCCGAAAAGGTGAAGAAATCGTCGTCAATGACGACTTGAGAATTGTGGTCACTCAAACAACAGACGGTAGCTGTAGTCTGGCATTTGAAGGCCCGAACTCTTACCGAATCCGACGTGGCGAACTTCCGACATTCAACGAAGACATCATTCTCAAAACCGCTTCTGCATTAACGGTGCAGGAATGAGTCCTGACGTGGGTAAAATGATCCGAGATGCTCGGCAGGCCCGTGGCGTCTCTCTGCGTGCATTGGCTGGAAAAGTTGGCATCCACTTCAGTCATCTCTCGAAGATCGAAAATGGCAAAGACTCCATTGGCCGTGATTCACTTGCCAGAATTGCCGAGGAACTTGGAGTTGATCCTGACTTGCTGTTGGGAGAATCGGGACATCAGGCCGTGCCGTTTCGGGTCTTGGGCGACGTTGCTGCTGGTGTACCCATCGAAGCCATCGAGAATGTTGAGACATTCGATCTAACGAAAATCTTTGATCCGCACGGTCATTTTCTCCTGCGTGTCAAAGGTGATTCCATGATCGAGGACGGTATCAATGACGGTGATATGGCAATTGTTCGTCATACGACAGTTGCCAAGAATGGAGACACCGTGGTTGCAATCATTGATGGTGAGGCGACGTTGAAGCGTTTCAGGAAACAGGGACGAAGCGTTATTCTCACGCCCGCAAATGAGCGACTTAAAGAAATTGAGTATCCGGCATCAGCGGTCGAAGTCTGCGGAGTGTTCGTTGGCCTGATTCGGACCAAAACGGCGTAACACAAAAAGCCTGTCCATTACCGCAACGCTTCCCGCACATCCATCAGAGCAAAGCCCAGCAGGTTTTGCCCCTGCCATGAAGCTGGATGCTTCGCTCGTTCATCATCTTCCTTCAGTCCAATTCCCCAAATCTTGTCATAGGGACTGGCTTCGACAAGGATGGAATCGCCTGTACCGAGCAAGAACTCTTTCAGTTCGGCATTCTGACCGAATTTGGCCGCATTGCCCTCGGTGACGAGCCTTCGAGCCTCGTTCTTCCACAAAACTTCATTGAAGTTCTTTACCTTTCGGCCCAACGCCTTGGCATCTTTCGGGTCCATTGTTTCGAGAATTTGAGCCAGTATCTCATCGTCTTTGAACAATCTGGCTTTTGATGCCATCATCCAATGCTCAGCTGTTGCGTAATGGATTTCGTCGATCAGGAATGGCGACGGATACCATTGGCTGAAGCAGGACTTCGTGATTTGCCCTGACTTCGACTTCTGGTGTCCCCAGAAGTAGAGGTAGTCGAACGATTCACCGTTTTCACAGCGTTTTCTGAGAGTGTTTAGATCAAGCATATTGTCGCCTCCTTTGTCTTTGGGATTTTAGCGACATCAGTTTATAGGAAAAGGTTCATGCGATTCTTCTCAGC
>CAIXQV010000800.1 GCA_903921605.1 uncultured Planctomycetaceae bacterium
CGGAAACATGGTACACCGCATCGGAGGCTGTGGCGGCTGGCTTTGCGACGGAGGTCGGTGACATCATTGTTGACGCTCCTTCATTCGCGAAGGCCATGTACGGCGGAAAACCAGACAGCGACCAGAAAAATGAGCCATTTGCAGGCAGTCGGACACCAGCGACGCTTGCGACAAAGGAAATCAGGCTTCAGCAGATTAAGGCAATGTTCGGGCGATAACATGAAAACAGCAATCATCGTGGGGCAGAATCATCCAGATTTCTACCTGCAGGAGATCGTGAACGAGCATGATCGCGTGATCATCTTCGAGCCGCTTACAGATGCCGCGAAAGCCTGTCGAGAATTCTGCTCCGATATGACTGGCGTAATCGTTTTCGAGGCGGCATGTGGAGAGGCATTCAGCAACGCAGCGTTCAATTGTTACAACGTGGATGGCCTGTCTTCATCCCTCGGCACGATGTCAGCCGATGCCGTGCAGTTGTACGGTGGCGACTATGACCTGTCACTAACAGGCACAATTGACGTGCAGGTTCTGCATTTGGGATTCGTCTTGCAGATGATGGGCGTTGAGACAATTGATCTTCTGTTCATCGACGCTCAGGGCATGGACTTTACGATCCTGAAAACGGTGGAGCCGTGGTTGGCTGAATCTCGCTTGAAGACCGTTCAGATGGAAGCAGACGGCATGGGGTTTATTCATTATCACGGACTGCCGGACAACAGCGAGGACAGCATTCGGGAATGGATGAAGCGATTCCCCCAGTATGCAGTGAGCTGTCTCGATGGTCGGCGTGAACAACAGCCGGATTTGTTTTTGCAGTTGACAGGCAAACAGAAACCTGTTTAGATATTAGCACGCGGGGAGAAATCCCGCACCGAACATTCTGAATCTGAGCAACTCGTTAGCGGCCAGAGTCAGGCGATTAAATTCCGCCGACTTTTTGCGCCGCTTTTTTCATGGCCTGAGTCGGCATCACAACTGACTTAAAGGACCGTGAAATGATTTGGAGTCTTAAGGTAATTCGCGAACAGATCGACGAAGAACTCGGCAAAGTTGATGCCATCGTCGCTCTTGCAAAAGAAGAGAATCGAGACCTGTCGGCAGAAGAAACAGCCGAAGTGGATCGCATTCAGGGCACCGACGACAAGCCTGGCGTTCTGCAGAAGTTGTACGCCGATGAGAAGCGTGCTGCTCGCATGTCACAGAACTCAGCCGCGCGGGTTCGCTCGATTGGCTCAATTGAAGTCGGCGGATCAACCGCAGGCAATTCAATTGCTGCATCGGAGCCGCCTCGCATCAAGGTTCCAGCAACCGCCAAGCGTCACGGCACCGTCAAGCATTTCAAGGGGCCAGACGCAGAGGCAAACGCCTATCTGACCGGCCGTTTCCTGATGGCTGCCATCGCGAACCATGAGCCGTCGAAGATGTGGCTCAAGGAACATGGAATCCAGATGGCTGGCTCCAGCGACGACAACTCAAAGGGCGGCTATCTCGTTCCGGAAGTTCTGGAAAACGCGATGGTTGACCTAAAGGAAGAGTACGGACAGTTTCGGCAGTATGCTCGCAACTGGCCGATGTCTTCTGATGTGAGCTTGATTCC
>CAIXQV010000801.1 GCA_903921605.1 uncultured Planctomycetaceae bacterium
GATCTATCCGGAAGGAACCCGTTTGCCTTTGACGTGGCGTGACAAAGAAGGTGTGCATTCCGCCACAATTCGACTGCGTCCGTTACATGATTTTCAGAAGGCACCGGAGCTTCCGGAGGAACGAAAGCCGAAAGACGAAAAACATCCTGATGGGCCGGGCGATGAGAAACAGAAATTCGAAGCCCCCGAGGAACTGCCGAAAGAACTGACCAGGCTTTTTGTGGAGCGGGATGGTTTCTGTAACTACCACTTCAATGAAGTCCAGCAGAGTAAACTGCTGGACCCGATGCGGGCACGAATCGGAACAAAAGGTGATCCGAAGAATGTCTGGCAGATTTCATTAGCTTCGTCCGGATCAGAAACAAAAGAAGCGAAGACGCCCCCGATATCTCTCACCGGCGAGCTGACCATTGGCCCAACTGCGGCGGGGCTAAAGCTCGACGGCGTGCCGTATCTTCAGAACGCAGAAAATCCCGTGGCAGCCGAGGAGCCGGTTCAGCTTCCTGGTTTGCTGACGTCGGTACTTCAGCTTCGCAAGTTGTTGAGTGGTGAGAAAACTGCCTTCAATGAGCAACTGGCCATGGGACAGACTTTGCATCTGCCTTTGCAGAAGTCAGTTCATATTCTTGTGACTCGCGAAGGGGCTCGAACCTCCCGGTGGTACTTCACATCAGAGTCACCGTTTCCCGTTGGCGTTGATGTGGAGTATGGGCAGGGTATTGACGAAGCGCGGCTGGTCTTTGAGAACTGGCAGGAATCCGAAAACGCTGTCTTCCCGGGGCGTATTGGGATCGTTGCAGGTGTTCAGGAGCAGCTAACCTGGTTGACAATTGGCGAAGTGAAGGTGAAACAATGACATCCGTACTTCGCAGCCACACAGTGATCTTTCAGGTTCTTGTCGGAGTCATTGTGGTTCTGGCAAGTCCCACAGCAACGTTGATGGCTCAGACGCCCTCACCGACGCATCTGGAAGTTGTCGCCTTGCGGCAGCCTGTGATCGTCAAGCTGTTTGGGGCCAGTGCCGGAAGTCTGGATTCGTATGGAACAGGCATTCTGGTTTCGAAAGAAGGCCACGTTCTGACGGTCTGGAATCATCTCGTCAGCACAGGCTTTTTGACCGCGGTGACGGCTGACGGTAAAAGGTTTCCGGTCGACACGATCGGCACCAGTGCGGAACATGACGCAGCGTTACTCAAGCTGAAAACAGAGCCGGGTGAGACATTTCCTTTTGTGGATCTGGTACAGGCCACAGATCCTGACGTTGGTGCGTCGGTGTATGCCTTTTCGAACATGTTTCGAGTAGCCGCAGGCAATGAACCCGTTTCGGTTGTTCATGGAGTTATCGCGGCCAGAGTTCCCCTTGAAGCAACGCAGGGACGCTGGAAGTTTCCTGTCAAATCTCCAATATGGCTGATCGATGCCATCACGAATAACTCCGGAGCTGCTGGCGGGCTATTGACTGACGCCGCAGGAATGCCGGTTGGTTTGATTGGTCGAGAAATTCGTCATGCGTCGAGTCGCACCTGGGTCAACTATGCGGTTCCTCTGACGATGTTGAAGCCGGTGGTTGATGCGATTATGGCTGGCAAGAAAGTCGATCAGAAGCCTAAAGATGCGACTGCTGATGTGGCCATGATTTCAGATAAAGATCTGACGGCGAAGTACGGTCTGACAATGGTCCCCAACGTAGTTGAACGAACCCCCGCGTTTGTTGACGATGTTGCAAAGGATTCTTTATCCGGAAAGTCGGGCCTGCAGAGAGGGGATCTGATTGTGCTTGTTGAGGATGCAGTGATCACCAGCATCACGGATTTTCAGCAACAACTCGCCACCTTTCGCACTGGCCAGCGAGTGTCTCTGACGATCAACCGTGATGATGAATTGAAGGCAATTGAACTTCGGGTCCCATGAACTAGTCGTCCGCCGACAAGGATGTCCGATGTCTAACGACCCTATGGCGTCTGCCGAATAATCCACTTGCCGCCGCCCACAATTCCCGGAGTGGTGACTCGCCATGTCCCGACGCCAACGACGCTGATAACCTTGCCTGTTGAAGGACTCTTGACGGCGACAAGAGCTCCGACGAAAGAGACGGTCAGATTATTGCGGTTCAAAACGAAGCGAGCCGTTGCTCGGCATTGACCGTTTGGAGTTACTGTGCCAGTACCAAGTCCCGGGATCGAAATTGTCATTTTCCCGGTTTGGTCGACTGATGTCACAATGCCTTGGGAAGGAATGCCGATGCCTGAAATCGCACCTGTCAAAGTGCCGCGATAGTTCCCAAGCAGCGGATTTGAAGTTGTCCCTGTGACAAGAACATCAGCCGCCTGTGCACTCGCTGGCTCAAGCCCATTTAACGGCAATGCAACGACAGACAGTACCGTCAGTAAGGAAACGAAAAGTCTAAAAGGCCCGTACGTCTCTGTTCGATGATCAGCAAAAGTCATTTCAAAACCTCAGAGAGACAGTGAGCCAGGATCGTCGCACAAGATTTGTAGTGAGTGCCAGATTTCTTTCCGATACCACCGGAGTGTAGAATCGCCCTCCAACGCGAAACCACACCAAATTTCCTTACAAAGAAAGATCGTGGAATCGCCTCGCTGATAGCTTGTTCAGTGACACGTCTCCAGTCGCTGGTTATCCTGATGTCGCAGTAGTCCCTGACTGACACGGGAGCCCACGCGCGAGGCCATTGGGATGTTTTGTTTTCGAATGATTGCACCGAGAAATATTCTGGTGCTTTTGACTTTTGTGACGTCGATGCGGATCGTCGCCGCTGACGAAGCTACAGATTTTGATCGAACGATTGCACCTTTGTTCGTACAGCGATGCCTTAGCTGTCACGAGGGGCCGGACGCCAAGGGAAAGCTGGATCTCTCCAGTCGCGATTCCGCCATGGCCGGAGGAGAGTCGGGACCTGTTGTCGAACCCGGTGATTTGGAGAATAGTCTTCTTTGGCAGCATGTCGCATCGGACACGATGCCGCCGAAGAAACCGTTGACGAATGAAGAAAAATCGACGCTGAAAGCCTGGATCACTGGCGGTGCGAAGTGGGGGACTGAGAAAATCGATCCGTTTCGATTCACGACGGATTCGCGAGCTGGTGTTGATTGGTGGTCCCTGAAACCTTTGCAGAGCCATACACCACCTCAGGTTGAACTGGCTGACTGGTCGACGAATCCTGTCGATGCGTTCGTTTTGGAGAGACTTCAAAAAGCAGGTCTGTCGCCGTCACCGATCGCTGATAAACGATCGCTGATTCGGCGACTCAGTTTTGATCTGTTGGGTCTTCCACCGACTCCCGATGAAGTCAATGCGTTTCTCGCCGACAACTCTGATGATGCCTGGGAGAAACTTGTCGACCGCATGCTGGCCTCGCCTCATTATGGCGAACGCTGGGCAAGGCATTGGCTGGACGTTGCCAGGTTTGGAGAAAGCAACGGGTTCGAGTACGACGAGCCCAGGGATAACTTTTGGCACTATCGAAACTGGGTCATCAATGCGTTGAATCAGGACATGCCTTATGATCAATTTGTCAGATTGCAGTTAGCCGGTGATGTACTGCATCCTGATGATTTCAACGCGATTTCGGCCAGCGGATTTCTGGTCGCTGGACCGCACAATACAACTCTGCCATCGAATGACAAGATGCGGATGTCGATGGCTCAGGATGAGTTGGAAGATCTGGTTGGCTCTGTAGGTCAGACATTTCTTGGACTCACGGCTAACTGTGCAAGGTGTCATGATCACAAGTTTGATCCGATCTCTCAGCAGAACTATTACCAATTTGCCGCAACGCTGAACGGAGTGACTCACGGGGAACGGACCGTTCGAGTACCACTGTCGGCCGAACAGCAGCAACGAATTCAGTGGATTGATCAACGAACGAAAGTACTGCAAAACGAACTCGATGCGATTGAGAAACCGGTTCGGGATGCCATCATTGCAGAACGCAAAGTAGCAGGCTACAAGGGGCCGGAGCCTCTCAAAGCATTGGCACGATGGGAATTCAACGAAGACGTCAATGAAAGCGCGGGCGCGATCAAGGCGACGCTCAGTGGCGGAGCGAGGTTGGAGAACGGAACGCTGGTCGTTGACGGCAAAGATGGCTTCATCGCTTCGGCCCCGATTGCGACTGATATTGCCGAGAAAACTCTCGAGGCATGGGTTCAGTTGGATAACCTGGAGCAGGGCGGGGGAGGAGCGATCAGCCTGCAGACCTTAGATGGCGCTACGTTTGATGCGATTGTGTTTGGCGAACGAGAGGCTCACAAATGGATGGCCGGAAGCAACGGTTTTGTCCGAACAATGCCATTCAATGGTACGGAAGAAGCGGAGGCGACTCAACGGCCGGTTCACTTCGCCATCGTCTACCAGGCTGAC
>CAIXQV010000802.1 GCA_903921605.1 uncultured Planctomycetaceae bacterium
AGATATTTACGACGAAATCCCGAATCTCTGCAATTTGGGACATCCGGGTGCCACTCGCGACGAAAGAGGGACCGCATGACAGACTTTCTATACACTGCTCGCGATTCAAGCGGAGCTATGATCAGGGGCGTTTGTTCCGCCAGTGATCGACAAAGTGCGCTTTCGAAGCTGTGCTCTGAATCAAAACTGGTCATTTCTCTCTCCCTCAATGCGCCGGCACTGTATTCACGCGGACCGGAATCTTTGAGACTGTCGCGGAAGGAGTTGAGTCGCTTCTTTGATCAGCTTTCACAACTGATCGGCTCAGGAATTCCTCTGCTCCGTGCTTTGACGATCATCAACGAGCAAGCCGAGTGCCGAAACCTGCGAACGGTGTTGCAGAGTTTCCGGGAGAGTATTCGAAACGGCAGCACGATCTCGCGCTGCATGTCAGATTGGCCGTGTGTGTTCGACGAACTCGTCGTAAGTGTCACCTATGCTGGCGAAGAAGGAGGATTCCTGGAGGGAGCTTTCAGCCGAATCCATGACCTACTGGACAAGCAGGAAGACCTTCGTGGTCGCATTCAGGGAGCGTTGATCTACCCATTGATACTCCTCGTTGTCGGCTCTGTGGTCTTCAGTTCGATGCTGGTTTGGTTTGTTCCGAAGTTTGAACCACTGTTCGCGAAACTTCGGGCTGGCAATGAACTGCCGATTCCCACATCGGTACTATTGGCGATTAGTCGCTTCTGTCAGAATCACGGTCTCCTGCTCGGCATTGGATTGCTCTTCTTCGTGGGGCTGTTGCTCTGGGCTTCTCGTTTGCCAGATGCAAAGAGGACTTGGGATCGGTGGCGACTCAAAGTTCCGTACTTGGGATCAGTGTGGCGGGACATTGCACTCTCCCGGTTCTGTCGAACGATGGGTACCCTCCTGGGAAATGGAGTTCCACTGCTCAAGGCATTGCAGATATCAAGAAGTTCCTCTGGAAATCATGCAGTCGCAGAAGCGATCTCTGACGCTGCAAGCAGTGTTGCCACCGGAAAGACATTGTCCCATCCACTGCGTTCGTCACGCGTGTTTACGCGAGAGGTGGTCGAGATGATTTCAGTCGGAGAGTCCGCAAATCGTCTCGATATCATGATGAGCGAGATCTCGGAGAGAATGGACACCCGGATACATCGACAGCTTGATGCTCTCATCAAGTTGATTGAACCCTGCCTGATGCTGTTCATCGCTGTCATGGTCGGCTTTCTGGTTATCGCACTCCTCCTCCCCGTACTTGCCGGAAATGGAATCTAGGTCAATGACACTCCACTGGAGAACTCAGTTGTCACGCAGATCAATGGCCCTGTGCCGCAGAGCATTCACCCTGATTGAGGTGCTGCTCGTTCTTGCCATCATGGGAATTATCATGTCGATGGTGATCCCTAAAGTGATGGGGCGTCAACGCCACGCAAACGAAGACGCCACTAGAATCAGCCTACACGGGCTTGAACAATCGATTCGCATGTACGCGCTGGACCATGGAGGCAGTGTCCCATCAGCTCGAGATGGAATCCAGGTCCTTTTGACTCCACCCACTCGTAAGGATGTTCGATGGCGAGGACCCTACCTGGAGAAACAGGCTGTCGATGCCTGGGGGGAGCCCTTGCGCTACGTCTACCCGGGTAAGGTACACCCATCTTCATACGATGTCTTCTCTCTGGGAGAAGATCGAATCGAAGGAACGCAAGATGACATCATCCTGCAATAACACGCTGGCACATCCGCCTTTGAAGATCGAACATATGGGAGCCCGCAGCCACAAACCCGGGATGACGTTGATCGAGATTATTCTCGTGATCTCAGTACTCGTGGTAATCGGATCAGTGTGCATTGCACGCCTCGAAGCCTGGGGGCATGTACGGGCACTTGAGCAGTCCTGTCGCATACTCTCATCAGAACTCAATGCAGCTCGCGTTCTGGCGGTTGAGAAGTCAGCCCCTGTCATCATGCGTTACGCATCAGGTGCAAGGACATACGTCCTCTTGACCCCCTCACACACCTGGTCAAAAAGGAAAGAGCTGCCAGATGGGGTAACATTCTCACAGAGGAATGCCTCATCAGCAGGAAGCGGCGAGAACGAGATATGGTTCCTCCCCGATGGCACATGCCAGCAATCGCTCATCCGCGTTGTCAATGAGACGGGGGATGAACGGGATATCATGATTCATCGGCACACCGGAGAAGATTGATGCACTTAACGAAAACATCGACGAGGACAACATCTCACACCAAGGGAATGGCACTCATGGAAGCTCTAATGGCCGTCGCAATTCTCGGAATCTGTCTGGCAACAATCAGCCCTCTGGTGTTCATGGGAGAGCGGTTCGCTCGAGAGGCCGAGGAAGAAACGTATTCGACCGTGTTGGCCCGATCACTGTTTGATCGAATCGAGTTCGCGCCAGAGAGTATTCACGAAGGGACATGGACTGGTGTTGAGGGACGATCAGACTGGGAATACAGGTTCGATCGCGAGACGTCGACTGCTCCATGGGGCGACGTCGTCGACTTGACTCTTCGCAAGCGAGGCAGCACTGAGTGGCCGTGGCGATACAGACGGTTTGTAGGACAGCAGTCTCTTTCGAACGGGACAGTCAATTGAAACGTGCGTGCAAGCAGAAGAGCGGATTCCTCGGCCAAGGAATGACATTGATCGAGACGATTCTCGCATTAACGATCTCTGCATTCATCGCATCGGTGGCATTTGAACTTCTGCTCGTTCACCTTCGCGCAGAGGTTCTGGTCCGCACTCGAGTTCGAAACAGTCAGGACTTTGACGGAGCTGTGCGTGATCTGCGAGACGATCTATCTCGTGTTATAACACGTTATAACGCTTCCCGCACTGGGATGCCGCAGTCCCTGACTGTCGAGAAAGAAAAGACGGAGAAATACTTAAGACTCATCCCGGATGTCGTGAGCCAACCGCTACACTTCCATGGAACTCTACGCACACTGTCTGTCCTCGCAGCAAATGGTCCGCGGATGAGCGGCCCGATTCAGTCATCACAAGAACTGGTGCGAGTTGATCGCGTACTCTGGTTTTGTGGAGGCGAGAACGCTGAGAGAGTTCCTTCCGGTCGAGTTGGATATCACATTCGTTACCTGCCTGAGGATTGTGTCCCACGGACATCAGGGTTGGTTCGTATTTCTGTGCCTGACTCATACACAGAACCGACGTTCAGAAAGGAGAGTGCCATAGTCCAGTGCGAGTCCGCGGAGGATGTGATCTTTGGATACTACGATGGAAGTCGTTGGCGCACGAGTTGGGACTGCGACAAAGACGGGGGATATCCGCTGGCAGTGTCTGTGACGCTCCGCCTGGCTGACGCCTCAGAGACAACCGTGTTCATCGCGCTTCCGTGAGTTGATTCAATGAAAGCCCTCTCCTCAAGATGGAAGCCGAAACGCAAGGCATTTGCATTGCTTCTGGTGCTGGTGATTATTGTACCGATCGGATTCGCGGGCTATGCATTACTGGAGCGGGCCGTCGGTGCTCGACAGATTTCTCGAGGAAAAGCGGAGATATGCCGTAGACACCTCGCACTTGAGTCTGGAGTTGAGATTGCGAAGCACTACGCAGAAGAACAACGAGTCTCGCGATTGCCGCTGGAAGGCTCGCTCCCGGGCTTTCTGGCGGAGACTAACGGGTCTCGAGAACTCCTCGGATATCCTGTAGATATCCTTCTTCCCGATCGAAACCATGGGAATCATGCAGTATCGATGGGTGAGAGGTTTGGCCTGGAGGACCTGTCGGGCCGTCTCAACATCAACTGCCTTCCACTTGAGCACCATCGCCGAATGGAAGCGTGGAACCGACTTAAGGCGATTCCTGGTATGACACGCGAAACGGCTGAGGCCATCTTGGATTGGATGGATGAAGATGATATCCCGTCAGAATTTGGAGCGGAAACAGATTTTTATCGAATGCAGGAAAGCCCGGTGATGCCTCGCCAAGGAAGGATCTCAAGAATCGAAGAAATGCTCGCGATTCGTGGAGTCACGAAAGAATTGCTTCTGGGCTCAGAGTCGTCCGGGAAGCCGTCTCCGCAGGATGATCGTTACCGCGACGATCTGCCGTGGTGCCGCTACTTGACGCTTCGCGGTGCAGTATCGAACCTTCTGCCGAACGGGGAACCAAAGATCAACCTCAATGACAACGATCTCGTTCGCTTGTACGATGCATTGGACAGGTCACTCGGACCAGAAATCGCAAGATTTGTCGTCGCACTTCGACTGGTTGGAACGACCGAGGTGCAGGTGGAAGCGCAGATCCGCCAGAGTACTCAGCGAGAACCGAGTGCGCGACAGACGGCACCTCAGATCGCGAGACTTCGAGCGCTGTCTCAGCTGGGACAATCTCAAACCTCTTCAGTTGTAAAGGGAAACAACTCTGCGAATCAACCGCGCCGGACCCGCGGTGGACTCAATCTGGAGCGAAACGCCACCTATCAAATCAAGTCATTACTGGATCTCGTAGAGACTCGAGTAAGAATCGACATCAATCATAAAGAGGAGGTTCTGGTCAGTCCGTGGAGGTCAACCTCAGAGAATCTGGCTGAGGCATTGCGTCGTGTCGATGATATCGTTGCATTTACTGATGACCACACATCGAACGAAAAGATTAATATTGCAGTCGCCGGACGGCCTGTTCTGATGACGATACCTGGGATGACCAGTGAACTTGCAGGACATATTCTGGGATGTGGTGGTAAACACACTGCGTTTTATGACACGCTAAAATATATGAACAAGGAGGAACTGAGAAAGATAAGGGACATTTCAGGGTATGTAGCATTTCATGGGAACGTGTATAAAGGTGTGAGCGTCGTGAGCCGTGGAACGCCATTTGCCCGGGAAATGGAATTCACCATAGACTCGTCGCGTATTCCAGCGATTTTGCTGGAATCGAACGAGAGGGGGCCGGAGCACTGAAGATGTTACGCAGCAATTGGGCACCACGTGTTTCACTTTGGCAACAGCGATTCAAGAGTCGCAATGGATGCATCGTGATCTGTCCGTACGACTCTGGTATTTCTTTGACAGAAGTGCGGGCATGCCCTGCAGGAGTGTCGCCACATGAGTATGTGCATGTGCCTTGGCCAGTCGATTCGGCCGCGACTTCTGATGTTGAGATCTCCGCGTCCTGGATCAAGGAGTCACTTGGCAGGCTGAATGCGAGTTCACGAGACGTCTACATTCTTCTCCCTTTGCAGAAAGTGATGTTCGAGTGTGTCTCCATGTTCGGGTTATCTCAGTGTGAGCGGAGATCCGCAATCCAGTTGCGTGTTGACGCGATGGCGGCATCGTGCCCAGAGATGGTCCCCGCAGATCATCTCGACGTGCCGGGGCGCCACTGCACGGTTGTTTTCACATTGCGTCGTGAAACCGTGAAACAGTGGCGTGACCTGGTATCTGCGGCTGGGCATGTTCTGGCCGGGATCTCCTGTGCAGAACTGGAAGCAAGTGGTGATGTTTCCGGTGAATCCGGGTGTCGAGTTGATGTGATCCGCTCGGATTTCGGGCTAACAATGGTTGCAAGTGAATCCGGTATTCCTTGGGGAAGTCGTACAGTTCCATGGCCGGAGTGTGGAACGGACAATCTGATGGGGATTGTTCGCCGAGAGACGAGTCGCCTGATGGCTGGCGCTCCCCCGGGACTTACGTCGGCAGCGGCACCGGAGATTTGCCTCGAATACTGTTCTGTTCCGACGGCGGGGTGCGATCAGGGCGAGGTGGAATCGCGGAAAAGCGCCCGACATGAGGAAATGCACAGAGAGGCTCTCCTGCGGGGTATCTCGAATCGGCTGTTGTCGCGTCCGCTGCACTTCAATGCCATCAGCACGAGGCGTCTTCCGCGAAGGAGGCCTGCCTGGCTTCAACGGAGTTCGCGACTGCTGTTGGTAGCAGTACTATCCGTCGCAATAGCTGCATTGTGGGGGATGGTAGCGTACCGCCGACTCGTTCATGAGAATCGAGGGCTCCACAGCAAAGAACAGATGATGAAAGCTGAGATCGAAAAGAGGAAGAGCCGTCTAGAGACGGCCGCATACCTCGATGAATGGACTGATTCATCGGATTGCGTGGGCTGCAAATTGGCGGAGTTCTTGAAGTACCTTCCAGAAACGAGTCAGGCTTTTCTGACACAACTCCAATTGGATCGACATACCGTCGGTGAGCAAACCGCGGTTCGTGTCGCTGGTCGGGCTGTTGATTCCGATGTGGTAGTCCAAATGCAACAGGAAATCAACAAGGCTCAGGAAAAGTACGAACTGCATCCACAAGGAATAGATAATGCTGGGGGGGATGATCACTTTCCCACTGCGTTCTCGTTCGAAACATACCTCCTCCGCTCATCAGGACGATAACGCCATGGATACAAAAGCGAAGATGACAACCGCGAGAAAAGCACTGATTGGCGTTGCCCTGCTGGCACTGGGACTTCGCGCTGGCTGGGACCAGGATTGGGGCATGGCACTGCCACTCTGGTCCCAAGAAATGCGAGAAAATCATGCGCTGCGAACCCGTATCCAACTCCACAGCGAAAACCTGCAAGGAATTGAGAAGGCTGAAAAGAAGCTCAGTTCTGCGATGCTGCGAAGCCTGTCAAGCGATCTTCCGAGGGCGATCTCGACTTATCAATCGCTGCTGGTCATGGCTGCGGAAGTCTCCCAGATCAGAAACTGCACAATCCGTCCAGGAGCGACAACTGAAGAAGAGGGTGTGGGG
>CAIXQV010000803.1 GCA_903921605.1 uncultured Planctomycetaceae bacterium
CGATTCCTGATCTATAACCCGCTGAATGCGTGGGGCAAGCAACGTGACCTGCCGGATGCTCCGAAGCAATCATTCCGGCAACAGTACGCCGAACGCCAGAAACAGAAGGGCGGTGGAAAGTCATGATTGCAAAAGCCCCCAAATCTTCTCGTGACACAATCCTCGCCAAAATCCGCGCGGCATTGCCGCAGTCTGCACCATTGCCGGAACTGGAAGCGACCGGGGCATGGCAGACATTTGAGGATCGAGAAGCTCGGTTTTCAGAAGTCCTGAAGTTCGTTGGCGGTCAGACGGTGCATGTGAAAACTGTCGCCGAAGCTGATGCTCATTTGCGCACACTGGAGCCGTGGGCCAGGGGCAAAGTTCGCTGCACGATGGTTCCGGGGCTTGGTGATACGACGTTCGATCTGAAAGCGATTAACGATCCCCATCAATTGGAGAACGTCGATTACGCGGTTCTGCGTGGTCACTTCTGCGTGGCGGAGAACGGGGCGATCTGGGTGACGGACGATACGGTCCATCATCGAGTGCTCTACTTTATCCCACAGCACATTTCTCTGGTCGTTCCGGCTTCGCAGATCGTCAACAACATGCACGAAGCGTACGCTCGCATCAAGATCGGTGAGCATCGTTTCGCGGGGTTTATCTCCGGCCCATCCAAGACCGCTGACATCGAGCAATCATTGGTCATCGGAGCTCACGGCGCGAGATCGCTGACGGTTTATCTGATTGACGAGCTATAAAACGTGTGCCGTAAATCTCTCAGTCGGTTTCGCGAGAGGGTGGGATTCTCGGGAAAGCCGCTAAGGCGTGACTACGCTTCTGGCTGTTGATTTGGTTCTTCGTGGTACCGTAGAGCCGACTTCCGTCGCCCATGGCACCCAAACTCAATGCGGGACGCTGGTTGATAGCGTGGACTACCAAGGCTGAGTTTGGGATTGCTCTTGGTGTAGATCTGCGTTTGACACGTCGAAACTCAGTCGGACAGGAATGTCCAACCTACATTTAAGAACGTCCGGCAATCTACTAATTCCAGAACTTCTCGCCGTGCCAGTTGATCGGAGGATGTGTTTCCACCTCAACGTCACCAGTCACCCGGGTCTGACAAGCCAGTCGAACTTCCTTCTCTGGATTGCTGAAGATCTTCAGGCCAAGCAGAGGATTCAACCATTTCCAAAGCATTTCCAGAACGCCCTTCTTCGAGACGTTCTCTTTGCCCTTGGTGATGATCACGTTGCAACTGCAGCATGTCCCCATGCCCATGCAGTTCACAATTTTGTGAGGCCCTGAATAAATCTGAACGCCATTCTTACGGGCGACCGTCCGGAGGTCATCTCCCTGGTTTGCGTCAACCGTGACTTTCTCGTTGACAAACTTAACCTTTGGCATTGCAGCGGGCTCTCATGCTTCAGCGACACAGGACGTTGGCTAGACAGGCAGAAGATCGTAGTTCGGACGGGAAACTATTTCCAGAGGCGGCTCGGCCATCCCGACACTGAGAACACGGCAGCAGAAGTGATCACGTTGAAAATAACCTGCAATTTCTCGGTGAAGGACACTGTTCTTCGGATTGCATCACTTCAGAACTTGCGGCTGTCCCGCAAACTGCACCGTCGACATCACTCGGTGTAACGTGGTCGAATTGCGGACCGGTGCCAGTAAGTCAGGCGGGCAAGCCAGCCAGTCAGGAGTGTCCAGCATCGGCATCTGAAGCGACGGGACCTGTATGGGCTGGAAATTCACCTTTGGCAACGCAAAATTCTGAACGGTGAACTTTGGCAACGTCAACTTTGGAAGTTGCATCGGCCGCGAAGGTGATGACTTCTTCGCCACAGCCGAGCCATGCTTCTGAGTCGCCCGAGGTGCGTGCTGGGCCGTTTTGTTCTCCGGCGAATGCATCGCATCCGACATCCATGCGACTCGTTTATGGATTCTTCGAAACGTTGTCGAGAACGGCAAGTCGCTCCCGGAGTTCTGTGGCATCCTGCGCGGGGGCATCATCGGTGACGCGGACGAGACCATCGGTGCAGAATTCATTTCGGATTGGATCTCATGAATTCGGTCCATCACGGGCTGTGGTTCATAGACCAGACTGCCCTGGGGCTTATTCCCGGCATCAGTGGACTTCTCTCCCTGCATCGGAACAGGAGCCAGTTCAGGAACTGGCGGCAGTGATGACGAACTGAGCTTCTCGGAGTCGCTATTCCGTGCCATCTCAGTTGTCCCGTCTTCATCCGGCATCATCAATGGAGAATCAGTGATCGTATTGCCAATGTCAGAACTATCCAGTCCCGATTCGGCTAATGAATTGTCGACGGAGGGCGGGACCAACGCGGGCTCCATGATCGACGAGCCCGGCAGATCAGGCATTTCGTTGACTGCAATTTCAGGAACCGGCGGCACTGGTGTCGACGGGGAAGAGTCGTACCGCTGGTGGATCCGAGAGCGATACTTGTGCCACCGTTCCGGCTTCTGCTCAGCAAGCGGAATCGCTGGAGCACTCGGGCTGCCGGGGTTCTCGCTTTGGGTCATCCCCGGGCTTGGGGCGGATGGCTCACCAAATTCCAGCTCCACGGGCGACGCAGCGCTTGATGGATGAACCACCAAACGATCACCCGCAGATTCGATGAATGAGATCGTCGGCGGAGATGCCGCGGAGACTTCCCCGTTCTCGGAGGAGTCCGCAGCCGATGCCAAATCCGAACTCTCAAGAGTGACGGGCGGCATTGGTACTTCAGTGGATGGCACTTCCGGCACTGGCGTTTCCGGAACAGGCTCTGCGGGGTCCATTGGCTTTACAAATACCGTACTTCGGTCACTGAACAAATCTTCTGGCGGTAGCCCTCGCACAGCCGCAAAACTCTTTGAAAGCTCCTCGCGTGTTCGCGTCGAGCTGATAGCCGATGATTCAGTGGCCGATGATTCAGTGGCCGATGGCTTCTCGGATCGGCCCGCCTCTGCTACGTTCTGCTTAGAAGCCGGATTGGCATCAGCAGCAAAAAAATCGGAGAGAGTCGGTTCAGCGGATATCATTGTAGAGTTGGTCGTTACCGCATCGCTTTTGTTGTCTTCGATGGCTATTGCTTTGCTCTCGATGCTCAGTACCGGAACATCGGAAGTTTCCTCCGGCAACGACTGTTCAAAGCTCAGTTCCGGTAGTGAAGCCGGTGCCTCGGTATTCGGCTCGACTTCATCCAGTGGAGCAAACTGCACGACGGTCTCTTCTGCAACTCTGGCTGTCTGTCTTGCCCGAGTCGATTCAGTGGCCCGCGTCGAATGCGTCACGCGAGCCGATTCATCGACAATCTCTTCGACGAAGTAGCTGATCGGTTCAATCACTGGCACTCTCGTGTCATCTTCTGCTTCCGCAGCAGGCATCTGAGGCGGAGCGGTGGGCTCAAACGAGACCTCTTCCTCAATGCTGGAATCAGAAGTTTTCGTTGCCGGTGGCGAGCTCGCTCTTAGCTTAACTTCAGCCTTTGAGGATCGCGGCGTCGATTGTTCCGCGATACTGCTTTCCGAACTTGTGGCACGGACGACTGATGACTCTGCGACGGCCGCACCAACGCTGGAACCAGCGACGGTCTTCGCTCCGCTCTTGTGGATCTGATAAGAGAAGACTCGCTGGTCGTCTCGAAGTGCGGACTGCTGCACCTTCATTTCGGCCAGCTTTTCTCGAGTCTCAATCAGTGTCGCCATCAGATCGCCGTTATTGACGTTGATCGTCACTGGCACGGAAACCTGAGGCGTTCCAGCCGACGTACCGGAAGTCCATGAGGTCATCACATCAGAGCTATCGTATTCAGAGCTATCGTAACCTGAAGTCGTCGTGACGACTTCGTTGAACGTGCTACTCTGGGAAGCGCTGTGAATAACGTTCGGAGCCGCTTTGCTGGTCGACGTCGCCGCAACACCGGGCTCAGTGACCGGAACCCGGCGTTCAGCCGGGTAAAACTCACCAAAGCGATTTCGGAGTTTCTGATCTGCGGAAGAGACCAGCGATTTATCATTGCCGGCGGAGCGAAGTCGAAACTGCGAAAGGCCACTGAACAAAAGCACGACACAGCCGACGATCGTAGCGACAGTCAGAACGGTGATTGATGTTCGGAACGAGTTGTTAGCGTTCATCCGTGTTTCGCCGGCAGGAGATCTGTCTTCGATCCTGCAGAAAACTGACAGCGCAGGATCGCCTGTCGGTCGTCATCGGCAATCGTCAAAGTCAGACTTTACGGAAAAATCAGAAAAGTCAGCTCAGTTGACGTATTCTACCAATCAGGGGCATTTCCGGCCTGAAATCGGGTGGCGCGCGCAAAAATAAACAGCGCGGCAAGGTCCCCTCAAAGCTCCTAGCTTTCCTTACCGCGCTGTTAAGTCGAATGATATTTCTTTGCTGTCGCTGTGGTCATCGCTTGCACTCCGTGAGTCGATTTCCGCGTCAGCCAGAGAAACATAGGTCGAGGATGCGGTGCGTCAAATAAATGTTGCGAAATTACTTCGCCCCGCGAAACTCGCCCCAGAACGGTTCATTCCGGAGGGTCGCCTGAACTCTCATCCGACGTCGACTTCATCGGAGGCCGACAATGCATCCGTTGTCGCTAACGCCGGATTGGTCGCAAGGCCCTGAAGGCGACAGACATACTCGCACAGAAACTCGTTCGCGTGCTGGGCGTCAATGGCGAGACTGTCTGCTCGCAGACTGATCGAAAGCTCGCCTGCGTAATCGCCGATCGACATCGAGACCCGAGTATTGGGACGTACCGGAGCGACCCCGTGAATCTGTTCCACGACAACATTACCAGCGACCCATTTGCCCCGAAGCAGGGGAAATCGACCACTGAACCGCTTGCGAACATCCCCGACGTTGGCCAGCACCATCGTGCTCAGCACTGTCTTGAAGCTCAGAAACGCTCTCATCGCTCCCGGAATCCTGCGCAGAATCCGGAACACCTTGAGACAAACAATGCCCTCGCGGTTGTACAACACGTCACTGGTTTGTTGATGAATCGATCGCAAGAGCTCCCCAGGATCTTCGCAATCTTTCTCCCGGCGCGTGACCAAAGCGTAGCTCACTACATTCGCGGCCGGCATATTGTCATGCACATTGGTTCGCATGCTGAGCGGTATCGCAAGACGGATCCAGCGTCGGCCGAATGCGATCCCGCCGCGTCGATTCCATTGACGAATCTGCAGAATCATTTCTCTGATAAACAGATCATTGATGGACGCATCCTGCTGAGCCGCGACGGCTCGCAGCGCACGGTATGTTGTCTTTGAGATCACTGCACTCTGGATCGCGAAAAGTGATGATCCCGCGGCCTGAGCGGCAGAAGTCACGGTATCAAGCGGTGTGCCAGGCAATGGCCTGTTGGCCAGATCTGTGGACCCGGCGAGGATCACTGGTGCTCGCAACAAGAGCCGTGAAACTTTCCCGATGATGCGTCCCAGCGATCGCTTTTGCCGTCGCGCGGCTGCGTCGCCTGTGTCGTAATTTTCCCGCTCCCGCAACTTGTTGATATCGACGGGTGGAAACTCGGGCTGCTTTGCACCGGGTTCTGCCGTTTGTTGTCCGTATCGAGCCATCAATTCGCCCACAAGCTGCAACGCCGCAATGCCATCACAGCACGCATGATGCAACCAAAGGACAATGCGAGCAGCGGACTCCGCAGCTTTCACGTGCAAGTGGATTCCCGGCGCGGAGTGGATATCCAGACTTCGAACCGCAGGCACAAATCCACGGACTGCATCCGCGGTAACATTCTCCCAGTTCATGACAGAAGGCTGTGTCGCAAAGGGAACCCAGCACCAACCGGCTTGCGCACGCTTCTCAACTCGACAGTTCAGCAATGGATGCGACTGAATCAGCTGGCTCAAAGATTCGCGTAACGAAGCTTCACGCAACACCCCGCTGACATCGACAACCATCACGAACACCATCGGATGAGTCGGCCGATCATCCAGCAGCATATAGTATTCAAAGTCAGACAACGGCAACGGAAACACTAAGTCCACGGCTGGCGTTTTCGAGTGTCCGTCTGAAGCAGGCAAGAGATGTATCCAAACATCGAAGTGCGAAGAAGCATCGAGTGCAGAGAAAAGTCGACTGAGATTCCCAGTCAAATTCGCCTGCATACGTGCCGATCGTAACAGGCTTCAATGAATCTCGGCAAGGCTTGAGGGATCAGCATTTGACATTGATCAATCAGCGATCCCTTCTTGCCTCAGAATCATCATCGCGGCGTTACAGGCCGATTCACCGGATGACCCCGTCTCGATTCGTTGATGAAAACGCTCCGTCAGTTCCGATGATGGTTGCCAGCGTGAACTGACAAGTTGATAGACCGACCAATCTGCATCGGACGCATCACCATGGCGTGCATCAATACGTTGCTTTGTGATCTCCGCCGAAGCCGTGCATTCGAGCCATATCGCGCGAGATCCACAATCGATCGCTAACTGGAGAAAAGCCTGACGATCCTGATCACGCTGGAATGTCGCGTCAATAATCACGCGTTTACCGGCTTGAAGCAATCGACGAGCCCGCTGCAGACATTCGTCATAGATACGCTGAGTTCTGTCCGATGTGTACAACGAACCTGACGGCTCTGAGCTTTCGGCCGTAAAGATTTCCTTACGAATCACGTCGGAGCGAATGACTTCGAAGTGTGCTTTCTCCGCCAGAGATCGAGCCAGCGTTGACTTCCCGGTTCCGGGCAGCCCCGACACAAGCACCAATGCAGGACGCCGGCCCGGTGTTTCCATTTCAGACAAACACCATAACCAATGAGATCGGGATCGCGCCAGTCCCTTGTTGCGATCAACCTCAGGAACTTCCGACTCAGTCGCCAGGATCGCCGCAACTTTCGCTCGCACGGCAGATCGATAGGCGGCAAAGAGCGGCAGAACGTCCCGGCCTGTCGAGTCACCGGATGCTGTAAAGTAGGCGTCCGCAAATGCCTCCGCCAGATCGCGTCGTCCCACGAACGATAACTCCATGGTCATAAATGCGATGTCGGCCACCACGTCGATCAGTCGAAGTCCGGGATCGAATTCAATCCCATCGAGGATCACGATATCACCAGGCGGCGAAGACTCCGGAAAATAGAAGACGTGTTCAAGCCGCAGATCGCCATGGACGTCTCGGACCAAACCTTGCTTCGCTCGCTGGAGCAAAAGATCACCGCAACGGTCCAGCCACTGATCGGAGAGGCTTCGAATTTTTTCCATCACTTCACGATCGACAATGCCGCCCGGGAGTTGTTCCGCAAACTGCCAATTATCATTCAACTGAGAGCGAAACGTCGTGACCGCGTTTGCTGCGTCATGGCCGGACGCAGGAGTTGATGTTCGATGAATCTCGGCAATACGACGAGCAACCCGTTCACAGTCGTGTTTGGTAAGTTCGCCTCGAGTCAGTCGAGATCGTAGAGTCACGGATTCCGGCAGACGCCGCATCTTGACCGCCCAATCTGCGACCGGCCCATCGCCCTCAAATCGATACCCGTCAGGGTCAGTCGTGATCGGCACAACGCCCAGATAAATCCCCGGAGCCCACGGGCTGTTGATGCGAACTTCCTCCTCGCAGAAGTGGTGTCTTAGCCCCACGGTTGAGAAATCAAGGAATGGAAGTTTGACCGGCTTCTTGACTTTGTAGACGACGTTGTCCCCGAGAAAAACTTCGGAGATATGTGTTTGCCGCACCTCAACGGAATCAACCGAGACTGGAAACGACTGCTTCCTTGATAATAAACTTACGATGTCTGCACCTGCGGCAGGAAGATTCGAAGGTGTTGTGTTCTCATCGGGCTTTGTCATTTCTTGCTCCCTGCACAGTCCGTCGAAACGCAAACCGAGAATGCCCCATCTCCCCTTCTTACAAAGTGATGCCCGAAAAAAATACCCGCCACCTCACAATTCCCTCGACGTGGCGACGGTCGTTGAAATGCGGAATCCGAATTCAGGTTGTGGCCGGTCACCGGGCCGAGGCACCACCCTCCACTCGCTGTTGTCGGTCTCCCACCGAGGCCAACACCCTTCGACCGCAGCTCTCAAAACAGTTTTGCCGGAACGTGCAACCTGCATCAGTCGTCCTCAACGACTGAGTTTCCAGCCGCAGAATACCAGAGCATCGGGAGACCATCCACACTCGAAAGACCGTCGAGTCCGCTTATCAGCTCAAATGGAGACTCACGATCTTCTGGCGAGAATATCCAGCGCCAGACAGCCAATGGCTCATGCAATTTCAGGCCGCAACAGAATCTGACGGCGTCCGCGTGATTAAACATTGAGCAACTAATGGCCACGCGAGTCAATTCTTCGTCAGCACAAAGCCGCATGTCTCGCCCTCACAAATGATTCGCAGCGTAAATGGTCGACTTCAGGACCTCATCCAATCCCAACAACCAAAAGCGATTCAACGAAACTATTCTGCACGCAGCATTGGTGCGGCCACTCGCTGCGTGGTTGAAGACTATACCGCGAGGCATACTTGATCGGCATCCCGTGGCGAACTCGACAGCTCAGAACCAGCTCCAGCAATATCAGAAGAGTTTTCCTGACGTTGATCTCAGTCATCCGGTAACGAGTGCTCATGGTCAGTGCTGTTTCAACCTGCGTCTGGTGCTGGTGAACCATCATCGCTGGATAGAGATTCGGTCGGCGATTCTGGAAAAGCTAAGCCGGATGATCGATCGCGTGGCATCGAAGTACGGCCATCGTATTTCCCGAGCGGGTCTGCCGGCGGATCATGTGCACCTGACGATAGGATGCGTGGTTGATCAGTCACCGGAAGACGTCGCCCTGAGTTATCTCAATAATCTGGCGTATACTGTTGGGATGACGCCGAATTATCAGTTCGAATATTCCGTGGGGACGATTGGCGAATACGATCGCGGGGCCGTTAGTGCTTGTAGATTTCCTGTTTTTCGTTGCCAAACTCGTTCACCGCTGGCACAGAGCCCGCGGGTCTGCGTAATCGCAGTGCCGTTTGTAATTCGACCCCGACCGAGCCTGCGTCGGTCGAGCTTGGGTTTGGAAACCAGAAAACCCCTGTTATCCTGCGCACGAAGACGCCTGACGATGAATCTCCGTGAGCCGGTGTTATGAATCCTGAAGTTGCTGCCAGACTTGATGCGGTTTGTGATACGTTCGAGCAGGCGTGGAGGTCGGGGGCTGATCCGGATATTGGTTCATTCTATGCATCGCAGGTTGAAAATGATTTGCGACGAATGGCCCTGCCTCATTTGCTGGCGGTTGATGCCGAGTATCGTCGGGCACGTGACGGGGCGGCCCCGAGTCTTGATGAGTACGCGGCTTTGCTGAGTGTCGATCCGGGCGAGCTGAAGCAGTTGTCAGAAGACGTTACGTGGATAACGGGTGGCGTACAAACTCCGATCGTCGCTGATCATCACGTCGCTGCAGGCAAGAAATATGACCGCGTTACGGTAAGGCTCGACGCCAGAATCGGAAAGCCGGAGATCGACGGTTACGAGATCCTGTCGGAACTTGGGCGAGGCGGCATGGGGATTGTCTATAAGGCTCGGCAGATTCGAGCGGGACGTCTTGTTGCATTGAAAACAATTCACGCTCCTCATCTGGCCGGAGCGGAACAAGTCAGGCGATTTCAGGGCGAGGCGGCTGCGGCCGCAAGACTCAATCATCACGGAATTGTGCCTGTCTACGACGTGGGAGAATACAACGGGCTGCACTATTTCTCGATGGGATTTGTCGATGGTCCGAATCTGGAGATAAGAGCTCGTGCACAGATTCTTTCCTGTCGCGAAGCGGCCGCTATCTGCAGAGATCTCGCGGAAGCTCTGGAGTATGCTCATCAGAATGGCGTCATTCATCGCGACGTGAAGCCGCACAATGTGCTGATCGGACCTGACGGCAAACCGCGGCTCATGGATTTCGGACTTGCGAAGCTGATCGACGCGAATCAGGATCTGACCGGCACAGGGCAAGTCATGGGCACTGCGGCTTACATGCCCCCGGAGCAAGCTCGGGGAATTCGCCTCGTCTCTGAACCCACGATCGATGTGTATTCACTGGGCGCGACACTGTATCGCTGCGTGACGGGCCGTCCTCCGTTTCAGGCGAGCACCACGATTGAAGTTCTGCGGCAACTTAACGAGGACGAGCCTGTCTCGCCGCGCAGATTGAATCAGGAAGTCGACGTTGAAATTGAAACGCTGTGCTTGAAGTGTCTGGAGAAAGAACCATCGCGACGATTTCAGTCGGCGGGTGAGCTGGCTGCGGAACTCAATCGGTATCTCAATCGGGAGCCGATTCAGTCGCGTCCGATAAGTGCTGCTGCGCGAGCATGGAGATGGTGTCTTCGCAGGCCCGCATCGGCCGCATCGATTCTCATGGGTGTCATGCTGCTGACGGTGATAGCAGCCGCGATTCCACTAATCATGCTGCAGCAAAATAAACTGCAACTGGCAGAACTGCAGCGGCAGCGCGACGTTGACGCCAGAGGAAAGGCCGAGTCTGCTCACCAGGCAGAAGAACAGAGTCGCAAGCAGGCTGAAAAGTTGGCGGCCGCCAATGCGGCGCGGGCGGCAACGCAGGAATACTTCGTTTCAATCATGAAAGTCCGTGAAATGCGGATGCAGCCGGAACCCAAAGCCGGCTGGACGTGGGAGGCTTTGGATCTGCGGGAGAAAGCGGCGGCCTCAGATGCTGACGGTAAAGATCCGGTCGCAGTGCGTTCGCTGATCGCGGATACGCTGGTGACTCCGGATATGCGTGAAATCGGGCGAATTGAAGGCGTCCCCAACACGCACGCAATTGCAGTCAGTCACGACGGAAAGTTTCTCGCAGCCGGCGATTACGGGGGGAATCCAAGTCAGGTGCGCATCTATCGGATCCACACAACACGGAATGGCAGCAATCGTCCGTGTGTCAGTTTTGAACTCTTTCGTGAATGTTCGGTTGATACGACATGGGACGGCATTCGGTCAGAACTCACCGACCGCGGCCTCTGGTGCGGAAAAATCAACAGCGAAGGCATGTGGGCGTTGGATTTTTCGCCTGATGACAAGCAGATCGCGGTTGGCACCCGCAACGGCAATATCACAATCTGGCAGATCGATTGCGATCCGCCGCGTATACTTTTCGATAAACGATTTCCTGAGATTCGAACACAGCGACTGGCTTACAGCCCTGATGGCCGCCAGATCTTTGCCAGCTACAGCGATCCTGTCGCGTTACGGGAATTCAGCGTTGCAGACCAGTCTAATAGCATTGTTCTGTTTGAGAATTACGTTGACTTCAGCATGACTCATGATGGAAAGGCTATCGTTAGCAGCGATGGGCGGATTTCACGACTCTCGTCACTCTCGGGCACTGCTGCTGTCGAATTTGAACATCCCGGTCCTCGCCACCGAGTTGTGACGGATCGAAGTCGCCCATTGGCGATTGTGGGCACCGTTCCATCCAGTATTCTTAATACGATTTCTGGTGAGAATACCTTTAAACTTCAGTTCTCCGA
>CAIXQV010000804.1 GCA_903921605.1 uncultured Planctomycetaceae bacterium
AGTCCGATTTTGCGTGGCAACTGGGTGTCGGAGTTCCTGCTGGGCGAAAAGATGCCGCGGCCTCCGAAGGGCGTTCCGGTTCTTCCTGAAGAGGTGCCCGCTGAGCTGACCGAACGCCAATTAATCGAACTGCATGGCAGCGATCCTGCGTGTGCGAAATGTCATCAGCGAATCGATGCCTTCGGGTTCGCACTTGAGCAATTCGACACGATTGGCCGCCTGCGTTCGAAAGATGCCGGTGGACATGAAATCGATGTGGTGGCTGTTTTGCCGGACGGAACGAAAGTCAGCGGAGTTGATGGGCTGCGAGATTACATCCTGAATGCTCGCCGAGATGACTTCCTGAGAACGTTCTGTCGGCGTCTGCTGGGCTACGGGCTTGGGCGATCGGTGCAACTGTCCGATGAGCCATTGATCGACGACATGATCTCGCGGTTGAAAGCCAATGATTATCGCTTCTCTGTGGCGATTGAGTCGATCGTTACCAGTCCTCAGTTCACGATGATCCGCGGTGCCGATACGGCGGCTGCGTCGTCAGAAGGCGAGTAGCGATTTTTCAGTAATGTGCTGCTGGATGTACGCCAACAACTTTAATGTTTTTTTGGAGACTGCCTTATTTTTTGGGGAGCTGATCACCGGTCGCCCTCACAGATCTTGATGCTTCGCCTTGCTGCCCGTTTTCCGTGACCCGAACCTGCGGCAATTTTTGATAGCAGAACTGTTGCGACCCCTATGACAGAGTTCTTAGCTGTGATTCATCCGGCCGATACGATCGATGAGATACTTTGACTCCGCACATTCGGTGTGGCACAACGGCATCTCAACAGCATCAAAAGGGTGATGAAGATGACACAGTCTGCGAAACTGATCAACGGTGGGCTCGCCCTGATTCTGATTTCTTCTTCCGGCTGTGCTGGTAACGGCTTGAGAAACATGTTTTCTCGCAATGAAACAGCGGGCTATAAGACCCTGGAAGAGCTGGAAGAAGAACGCCTCGCCGCGGAAAAGAATAGCGACGACGAATCCGGGCCACGATTTGCATCGTGGTTGCCGTTCGGCAAAAAGACCGCCGAGGAAACCGAATCCATCGCCGCAGCAGATGATGCGGTTGATGAATCCGAAGAATCCAAAAAGAGTGGATGGTGGAGGAACCCATTCCGCCGTCAGGAAACGATCGAAGCTGATCCATTCCTTGAGAACGAACTCCCTGCCGAAGTCGTGGTCGCGGGCAAAAAGGAAGCCAAAGCAAAAGCGGAAGAGGTCGCTTCTACAGCCAAAACCAAAGCGACAAAAGACGTCGGGGCCGTTAAAGATGAAGCCGTCAAGACTGTCAGTGCCACCACCGCGGAAGCGGGAGAAGAAGACGACTTGCTTGTCGAGAAGTTCGAAAAGCATTTCCAGCAGACGACAGAAAGCACCGTCAACGCTGCAGACGAAGGTTCGGACTTAATCGTCGCCGGAATCGGAGGAGCCGCTGCAGGTGCTTCGGCTGCGAAGAAGAAAGCAGCGACTTCAGTAGACAGCGTAAACAGCGCAGCGGATAAGAAGCTTGCAGAATTTGAAGAGTTGATGGCTGCAAAGAAATCGGCTGCAGCAAAATCTCGCAAAGAAGTGCCGCTTGAAGAAGAGTTCGAAGCCGCAGAAGACGCGGCCGATGATTTCGCGGAAAGCGTTGTGGAAGCGAGCAAGCCGGCAGAGAAGCAGGTTCGCAAGAGCGGCAAGCAGGCCGTTGCTTCTGTGGATGAATTTGACAGCCTGTTTGAAACGGTTGAGAAGCCAGTCGCCGCAAAGAAGCAAAAGACGGGAGCTGATCGAGCGTCGTCCGACCAGCCAGTGGACGTAAAAGTGGCGAAGGCCGATGACATCTTTGGAAAAGAATCCGTCGCCGCAGCTGGTAGTGGCCGCCAGGCTAAGAAGCCATCGATGGCTGGCGGTTGGCAGGGTGAAGAATCCGAGTCTGATCTTGCCTCAGCGGATGCTGACGTTAAGTCAAGCACCGGACAGAAATCAGAGCTGGCTCGAAAAGTCATCGACACAACGGTGGACCAGTTTGCCGAGATGTTCTCCGGAGCCCGCACTCCGGACGGAGCACCACGTGCAACGGCCCCTGATTCCGATGAATGGACCGCCGCTTCGCAGGGCAAGACGGGGAATGGTGGTCGTCGAGGCGTACCGGTGCGAACAGCCTCCAACGGGCGGGAACTGGGAACATCGCTGGATACTCCAGCAGGGCTGAGAGAAGACGCGTTCTTTACCGGCGGCAACAATCCACCGCTGGTGACAAATCTTCAAGCCGTCCCTGAGAGTGAAATGAATCGGGCCCTGGCATCGGCTCCTGCGGCACCTGTTGTTCAGGAGAATGCAAGTGGCAAAGCTGCGACTCAGGTCGTTCAGTTGCCATCAGCATTCAGCTTCCGCAACATCGTGCTTGTCATTGGCGGAATAATCGTTGCGGCCCTGCTGTTTGCTCCAGGCCGTAAAAAGCCGACGGAAGCGAATCAATTGCCGGTTCAGGGGTAGAATAATCCCTGGTTTTCCATGAACGATTCGTGCTGACTCCTGAGTTGCGACCTACTGTTCAATTCGAGCAGACGACATGAGTGGATGTCGTCTGCATTTTTTCCAGTAAGTCGCAGTCCCCAATTGCTGAAGAGGTCGTTCGACCAGACAGCAGGAGTCCGTCATGACGCAGGATCCATGGAGTCGCCCCACGATTGACGATCTACGCCGAGTTCTCGAGAGCATCGGCAAGCCCAATACAACCAATGTGCGGACGAACGAGCGTCTGGAATTGTCGGTTCCCGCTGAAATCCGAACCTCGCGCGGCAACACGATTGCCTCAATGACTCGCGAAATCAGCCGTACGGGTATTGGCCTTCTGCATCGCGGAGCTGTCACTCCCGGTGAGGTCATTGTCAAGATGGCCAGCGAGACTCGACAGTTTCAATACAACGTGCAGATTGAATGGTGCTCACCGTGTGACAACGGCATGTTCATGAGCGG
>CAIXQV010000805.1 GCA_903921605.1 uncultured Planctomycetaceae bacterium
AACCCTTGCCGAACATTTTTTCAATCTGCCCGACGGCATTGTCGAGCATCAACTGGTCTTCGCTGGCGGCCTTCGTTGAGGGAAGTTTCTTTGGTGCTTTTGCCATGGGTCCAACTTTCGAAAACAGGAGTCTTTTTAAGGTCTGCACGGGCTGCTAATCGGGATTCGCGCCGCAATGCTCGGACTGATTCCAGTCACATCCAGGGAGTCTAGCGAAACCACACCCAACAGGGAACTTTCGTAGCGTAGGAAATTACGGCAGATCGGAGCGGCATTATGGACCGTTTTCTGGCGGAATGCCAATCCGAGGGCCGAGGCGATTCTACGCACCTGCGGCCAGAGAAACAGCGTGATTTCTCTGTTTATTGATGCCGACTCTGCTGCCAATGAAGCCTAATTTGACTGTTAGGCAGGAGCGGTAATTTCGGAGATCAGAAGCTTCCCTTTGGCCAGTTTCTGCTTTAACTCGTCAGCATCCAATGCCTGCAGAGGGCTGATCTCGATCGCTTGACCTTCCGGCAGTGAGTGCCCGGACCCTTTCAGCCATTCCGTTGCAATCCGATTTAACGCCGCACGAGCTGTCTCGGCGGAGTCGGCGCCGCTCTTGTTCTTGACCGGATTGAATTCCCGATCACGGTTGCCTTCGACGATCAAAGTCTGCTCCGCAAGCGGCAAAGCATCAAAGATAAATCGCTCCAGCTTGATGGCATTCGGATTGGATGCATCCGACGGCTGGATTAACTGACCACTTGCATCCAGGTACGGGACGTTCTTCCGAGCAATATGCAGCGGCAGTCGGCAGCCATCTTCAGCCAGCCGCTGCAGGAATTTTCGATCGAACACATGGATTGCCGTGTTGCCGGCCCAGAAAATCCACTGTCCACTGGCATCATTCGACGCGGCTTGTTCCGGGGTCAGTTCGCTGTACTCAATGATTTCGGTCTTACCATCAACATCCACAAGCACGCCCATTCGCTCGGTCGGACTTGTCTTGCAAACCACGTTTGTCGTCAGCATCGACTTCTGCTGCAAATGAAATCCAATCAGCGCCGGGTCTGCGATGATGACAGTGGGATTATCAACCTGATGATAGAAGACGTGCTCGACGCCTTCTTGTGTCATTCGATCCAGCAACCCGGAATTCCTGAGCGCCATAATGAGTCCGCCGTGACCATCCGGAGACAGCGCCAGACTGCCGGGGCCACTGAGCAGAATTTCGCCTGTCGCGGCATCAAGGGCCGGAAGACTGCCCTGCATGAAGAACGCCACAGAATCTGTCGGGAGTCCGAAGTACTGCTTCGACTCAAAGAAGTCGACAGTCTCGGCATGTGTGGCATCACTGGTCATAATCAGCCACAAAAGACTGGCCCCGTATCGCTGGCGGCGAGCCTGAATCTGTTCGGCAAAGATCTGGAACAACGTGCGGTCCGAAATGGGTCCGATCGGAAACATGCCTTTCGGATGATCGAACCCCAATCGAGTTCCCTGACCACCAGCGACCGTAACAACCGCCACTTTGCCAGCGCGCAGTTCTGACTCACCACGTGCTGCTGCGGCTTGCCAGTTCGCAACGTCTGCGGTTGATTTCGCCTGACGAATGACGGTCTTCGGCGCCGCAGCTTTTTGAATGCGTTCCGCTGTGGAAAGCCCATCAGTCGACTTTTTTTGGCTGCTCTGCCAGATCTCCTGAAGCTGTTTAAGGTCGACAGTCTCCAGTTCACTAACCAGTTGCTGCCGTTCAGCTTCGTCCAGCCTGCTCCAAAAACGAACCGTCGACGTCTGTGAGAACAGTTTCAGCCGTTCATGAAGAGTTGCAGGTACGGTGCTCATATTTTTGCGATACTCAAAAAAAGGCGGAAGAGATGTCAGAGAACTTCTCTGCATGATTCTGCAGAGAACAGAGGCGGCATCAATAACGTTCAAACAACAAAACCAGTCTCATTATCAGCGGGCACTCTTCAATCGAGTTCGCACCAGCTCTGGCAGATACTTCATAGGAACTGAGCCGTGATCCAGCACGGCTTCATGGAATCGTCCCAGCTCAAAAGACTCTCCCATTTCTCGCTGAATCTGCTGACGCAGACGGTAATGCGCCATCCGTCCCACGAAGTAAGTGCTCAACTGTGTTGAACTCTGCTTAGCTCGAATAATCTTCAGTTTCGCTTCACCTTCGGACTGATATGCACCTTCGGTCAAAAACTGAAACGCTTCATCATCGGTCATTTCCGTGCAGTGCATTTTGTGGTCCAGAATCGTGTTGGCCACTGCACGCAAATAGAACTTCAATTGATTAAGCCGCAGAGGCAGGCTGCCATCGCCGTATCCCTGATCCAGCATCATCTGTTCAGTGTAGACAGCCCACCCTTCAATAAAGACCCCTGATTGCAGAACCTTGCGAATCAATGAAGGACAACGATTCGAGTATTCCAATTGAACATAATGCCCTGGGTAGGCTTCATGGATCGTCAACACCTGCAGCATATGCTGATTGTATTCTTCCAAAAAACTACGAACTCTGTCCGGACCCCAGTCGGCCGGAGGAGGACTAACGGCGTAAGAACTGATTCCAGAGGGGTCCAGGGGTAATGCGGATTCCAGATACGCCAGTGAATTCCCTCGCCGGAATTCGGGCATCTCAATCACCTGACATCGATCCGGTTCCGGCAACCGAAGGATGTCTTTGGCTTTGATGAACTCCTGAATACTTCCTACGGTCGCGCGAGCATCTGTGATCAGCGATTCGGGGCTACCATGTTCCTGACTAACAGCCTTTGTCACGATGGCGATCGTTTCGCGACGTCCGGCCTCATCATCCGGAGGCAGAACTTTTCCAGGTGCGTATCGGCTCCAGAGCTGACGCGAAACGACGTACATCTCACGCTGCACGCGAACAAACTCCTGCTCGGCATCCGCAAGAACCTGATCCGCATTCATGCCGGCGTTTAGAACCAGCTCAAGCTTCTGAGCAAACCGTTCTCGAGCAAGTCGCCATTCTCCATTGGCGCGCAGTCTGCGACTATCTTCAAGAAACACCTGGTGTTCGTTCAACGATGTGACGGCCGCAACACACACAGCACGCAGTTGATCGAGCTGAGGCGATTCTCCCACGAGTTCAAAAATGCCCTTCTCGTACAGCCCGATGGCTCCTCGATTCTGCAGGATCGCCGTTTCCAGAATACTTGGCGGTGAGTCACGCAGCGTTTCCCGAGCGGTTCTGACGATGCGCGGAATCTCGGCGATGCGACTAATCGCGTTCTTCAGGTTCGTCTCTTTGGGCAACGTTGACAGAGTCAGCAGGGTGTAAACGCTGTCACTGATATAGCTGCCGTAGGTGCGAGGGTCCTCTTCGAAGGGACGAGTATTCTCTGCCAGCCAGATATTTCGCAGCAGCTCGTCTTTCAGAATCTCAAAGTCGATCTGACTGTTTCGCGACAACTTGTCGTACGCCACTTCCTGCGGCAGTCTCGCGAGTTGCTTTCGATAGTGTTCCAGCCACCCTTTGCGAGCATCGGCGGAAATATCATCCATCAGATGATCAAACCGATGATCACCCAGCATCGTGGCTTCCAGGGGCCGCATCCGGAAGGATTCTTCCAGATGACTCCGAAAAAACGCGTCCAGCGTGACATCGGCATCCTGTGCGATGGCAGAGGTCATGAGGCAGAGAGTGGCAACGATTGTGAAGATTATGGGCTTGCTCATGGGTGGAAGGATAATCCCTGACCGCAGAAGTCTGAAGTCTGACGGACAGTCAGAAGACCGTGAATCGGGCAGTTGCTACACTGCCGGGCGGTTCGAGGAGCGACAGAACGCTTGCTTTACGTTCTCTGGCAAGCAGAGGCCCTTCTGCAAATCACAGAACTGACACGAGCCACCGGGAATGGAACACTCTCAGTCTTTCCGCGCGTCGCAACCTCTTCTCTGAAACTCACAAGAAGCTGAACATGACCAGACAACTTCTGCTTGCGATGCTGATCTGTACGACTGGCCCGCTTTTCTCCGCTTTCGGCGTTCAGCTGCCCGACGAAGTGGAACAGCGCGGCTTACAGCAATTGATTCGAGAGACGGAAGAATCGCTCGCCAAAGAAAGTTGGCTGGAAGCCGTCGAGAAGCTCGATCAGGCTTGGACGATGGCCTGTGAAAAAGAAGATCCGCTGATGGTGCAGACCGGAGCTGACACACGCCAGCTCGCACCTGGCGAAACTGAACTTCTGGCTGGCGGCAAAGCGAGGCTGGAGGCTTTGTTCCGAAACGCTCCGGAGGATTTTCGAGACGAGTTCTCCAAACAATACTCCGACCTCGCAGACAAGCTTATTACAGACGCCATTCAGGTTGGAGATAATGAACAACTTCGTCGGCTGACAATGCGCTACGCTTTTTGCTCGGCCGCACGACGAGGACAACTTGTCCTTGCCCGCAGAGCGTTGGACCGAGGCGAATATCTTGAGACGGCTTTGTTGCTCGGTCGACTGCTTCGTCAAAACGAAAAGCCAGACAACGCAATCCGGCTGCAAATCGCTTTGTGTTATTCCATGGCGGGTCTTGAAACCGACGCCGCCGATCTGATCAATCTGATTATTCGTGAACAGACAGATGCAAATCTTCAGGTGGCTGGCCAGAGCATTCCTCTGCCGAAAACTCCCGATGACACTCCCGCGTGGCTTCAACAGCACGCGGAGTCATTAATCAAACAATCCACGGGATGGTCGCAACCCGGTGGAAGCTATCGCCGTGCGGCAAGTCAGTCTCGAGGTCCTGCAAAGTTTGGCTTCTCATGGAAGTCGAATCTCTTTGAAGTTCAGGATGTGTTGTACGCAGAGCAGTATAATCCTCTGCTGGCGGAATACCGAGAACCCATCGAGCGGGAAGCTCAGCGACTTTTGCAGCGTAACAGTACGATTGTGCCGGCTGCCCAGCCATTGGTCAAAGGTCATCTTGCCATACTTCGTAGCCCCTTCGGAATTCGCGCTGTGGATCTTGCATCCGGCGAACTGCAGTGGGAGGTAACACGCCCTGATAGTCGACTGCGAGCCGCGATCGATGAGAGAACAAACCAGAACGGCGACCGAAACATGGCCGCTCGCGACGGCTATGCGACTCTGCAATACGTCGACCCGCGCGCAAGACTGCTGTATCAGTTGATCAGAACAAACACCGCCTCTCAAATGTCCATCAGCGGTTCAACGTTGTTTGTCGTGGATGAGTGTTCGGCTGCGACGTGGACAGACGATTTTGGTTATGGCATTGGCGGTATCTCGGGCGAAACCATTCCGGCCAATTTTGTGCGAGCTTACGATCTCGAAACAGGGCTCTTCAAGTGGGAAGTCGGCGGACAGACTCAGAATGGTGGCCAAGTCGCCGGACGTGGCAATCTTCTGGCAGGGTTCTATTTTCTCGGCGCGCCTCTGGTTCTTGGTCAGCGAACTTATGTGCTTGCTGAGAGTGGGGAAGGGATCTTCCTGATTCAAATCGCGGAACCTCAAACGGCCGCCAATGTCATTGATTCAACCGGCGATCCTGCTGTTGAACCCTCGTCAAATCCGAGCATCGTACGATCGCAGATTCTGACGGTTCCGGAACATAAACTGCCAAGACATCCGGTTCGTAAACATGCCGGCCTGGTTCCGTCGTTTGCTCAGGGACTACTGGTCTGTCCAACGTGTGATCAGCGGGTCGTCGCTGTCTCAGCCGAGGATCAATCTTTGCGTTGGGTCTTTCGTTATGCCGGAAATGTCAGAACACAGGAACTGGGTGGAGACAATCTCGTACTCTTCGGAGGACGGGATGCGCTCGATACAGCCAGCGTTGACATGGATTCTCGCTGGGTCGATTCGTTGCCTCGCATTGTCGATAATCGAGTCTTCGTGACGCCGCGCGATTCGGATCAGCTTTATTGTCTGGATCTTCAGTCGGGCAAAGAACTCTGGAAAACGGCTCGCGGTCCATTTCATGCGATTGGAACGATCACGAATGATCGCATTGTTCTGGTGGGCAATCAGCGAGTAGCCGCGTTCAACACGACCGATGGCAGTCCAATCTGGTCGACCGAGATTCGCGACGGTGTCGTTTGCGGCTCATCGGCATCGGATGGCCGAGTCATCCAGATCCCGACTGATGAGCCAGCCATCGTGACTGTCGATCTTGGAACAGGAGCAAGACTGGTTCGACAATCGCAGGACCTGAACCGTATGCCCGGCAATCTGCTGATGACCGAGCAGGGACTGTTAACTCAGAATCTCGGTGAGGTAACGTATCTTGCTGCAAATGCGTCCGCACCAGACTTGTCGCTGGCTGATAAAGCCACGGAGCTTCTACTCGATCAAAAGCAGGCTCAAGCACTCGCACTGCTCGATGAGGGACTCATAGCAGGGCAGGGCGATAAAGCGGCCCGTGAGCTGTTGATCGAGTTACTACTGGAAGAACTGCGAACAGACTTTTCGAGCAACCGATCTCGAGTGCCCCGTATTCGCGAATTGATTGAACAATCTTCGGCGGATCTGGCGATCGCTCCTTTATTGCACTCAGTGATTGGCATGAACATCACCGATGCGGCAGTCATTCCAAGTCAGCTCAAAGGACGCACGAATCGCTACCTCGGCGATCTGTCAGAATTGATTACCCGAGGCATGGAAACAAGCCACGATCTGCCTGTCGCAGAACTCACCGAGAATATTCGCCAGCTGCTGCGTGAAATCTCCACCGCACGCCGTGAATCCGTTGTATCCGGCTTTCTGACAAGAAGCAAAGCGAGCATTCTGTGTGCCGGAGTGCGACGAGCGGTCGCAGCTCGAACGATGGAGGAACAGCAGCAGATTCAGGACAGCCTGCGGGATTCGTCCGTGGAGACCCTGAATTCTCTGCCAGACGATCCCCTGCGTTTCGAGTTTCTATGCTGCCTGATGTCCTGCGGGTTGCCGCAGTTGACGCTGGCCTCATTGGAGAATTCTCAAATGCAGACCATGGACGATCATCGCTGGCTGCTGCAGGAGTTTGCTCGACTGGAAATCAGTCAGTCTTCAGCGTCGACAGCAGCGTCCGCAGCCACCGATTTGTTGATGCAATGGAAATCAGCCAATGATCATTCGGCTATCCAGTCATGGCTCAAGGATCTGGCCCAGCCGATTGACGCGAACAACCTGCTTCATTTCAAAATGGCCGACCAGACCTTGCGCGATCAGCACATTGCTGCCTGGGAAAAGTCCGATGACGCTGCTGCTGCTGCTAAGCCCCCGCTCATCTGGGGCGATGCCCCGAAAGTCGAAGAATCGCCGGACCGCACCATGATGGAGCCCACAAAGCTGCCGGACGGTCTACCAGATAAGCTGATTCCCTTCTTCGGGCCTCAGGGCGTTTATCGCGACTGGTCTTTCGTCCGCGTGAGAACTGCCGGCGAAGTTTATGCCTACGATGCTCAGGGACAGATCCGCTGGAAAACTAAAACGTTCGGCATTCCCGTCGAAAACAACTATGGGTACGGTGCGCAATCGTATATTGTCGCTTACGGACACTTGCTGTTGCTGAATCTTAGCGGAACTTTGATCGCGGTTGATCCGGCACAACTCAATGCAGCAGGTGAACCGAGAGAGCTCTGGCGTCGAAACATTGAGCGGCTTGCAGCAGATACTGATATCGACAACTTCCGTGACTACGTGCCGCCATCGGAACGAGTTCCTCAGTATTACCCTCAGCCAGCCGGCTTTTATCCCGTCGGCCCGGCAACACCCCTTGGTATTCCGGTCATTGCGGGTCGCCGATTGATTGTGCTGGATCCGCTCACCGGGATGCGTAGTTGGCAAACGGACGGTATCGCTCGTGATGCCGTTTTGCTTTGCAGCGGAGATAACGTGCTGGTTCTCTCGGAGGGTTCACGTCAGATCGAAGTTCGTAGTCTCGTTGATGGCTCAGTGCGATCCGTTTCACGGCTTCCCGAGTGGTGGGGTGACGCCAATTTGAATGTTGGCTCTTCGGTCCGCGATATCGAAGTCGAAGCCGGTGTTGAACTCCTTTGGAGAATCGTCCTGCAGGGGGACTCGTGCGTGCTGTTTCGTCTGACGGCAGGCAAGGCGACTGTCGAGAACCGAGATCTGCTGACGGATACCGTCAAGTGGTCGATCGATCTGCCTCAGGAAACGGTCTTCTCCAATGTTGCTAACGATGTAATCGCCGTCCTGAGTGAAGGACGGTCATTGAAGCTGATACAAACCGATACTGGACGAATTCTGGCGGAACACGATGTCACCGCTGTGAAACTTCCGCGAGAACTCATCCTGCAACACTCCAGCGGTCATTATGTCATCCTGCCGGACTCAATCGATGACAATCTGGCCGAGTATGATCCTGTGATCGATGCCCTCCATGTCTATGGCCGGATGTACGGAATACGTGAAAACGACATGACACTCGCGTGGGACGAACCGCTCGACCATCGCCATATTCGACTGGCGGTCTCTGAAAGATCCGTTTTGCTTCCGAATTCCCCAGCCCTGTTGCTGTTATCGCGCGGCGGAACGACAAATCCCGGGAGCCCGATCCGTGGCACCCACTATGGGGCTCGTGTGATCGATGTTCGCACCGGAAAAGATCTCTACAACGACGACGACATCGGCACGACGCTGAATTTGCTATGGATGCATATCAACTCTGCCGATCAGCAAATTCAATTCAGCTTCGATAATCGCAACGTGACGCTGGACTTCAAGAGGGCGGATGAGAAGTGATTCTTCTAACGGCCTGTTGATTGAGTCGTTTAACGGCAAGCCGCAGGCGTCGTCATCTGATTTCGCCTACGCCTGCGGCTCGCCGTTAAACAAAAATACTCAATACGCGACGAACTCAGCAGCCTACGGTGTTTCCGCACCGGCCTTGGCGCGAGCGATGGTGAAATCCACGAGCTCCTGGCATCGAAAGAATCCTTCCCAGAAGTTGTGCCCCTGACCTTTGGCCACAATGACGGTCACTGCATCTTCGGCCCTATGGGCCTTGTAGGTTTCAGCAAACGTAGCGGAGTTTTCCTTCAGCGGAACAACGACATCTTCATCCCCATGAATCATCAGGGCCGGAAGTTTGGCTTTGGCCAGAACGGACATGCGTGCGATGGGGTTGTGTTTGTCGAGCTGTTGCTCCAGCTCTGCGGCAGTCATCTCATAAGCCGGTGCTGCTTTCTCCAGGCCCGGGTACGTGCGAAAATCAAACACGGGATAGATGCCAGCCAGCCCGGCAAAGCGTTCCGGATGATCACACGCCCAGGAAGTCACCCACAGTCCTCCTCGACTTCGTCCCAGCAAACAGGGCTTCTTCGCCAATCCGCGGTGGGCAGTCATCTGATCATAAAAGGCATCAAACAGCTTTCGAGCAGCCGGACTTCCATAACCTTCTCCCACATCAATCCCTGCCACAGCAACGCCGGCCGAAAGAAACTGCTGGTGCATCCACTTTTCATGTTCATCCGGATATCCGGCCAGAGTCGGCGCGTAGAACACCCACGGCTGTGGCGTCTTTCGCAGAGACTCTTCGGGCCACAGAATAAAGGCCGGTCGCCCTTCAACACGAAACGCCTCACCTGGCAAAACGAGCATCTTGATTTCATCAGCCTGCAACAAATGCGCAAAGCCCATGATTAAGGCAACAACCAGAACTGAAACGGGACTACGTCGAGACATGAGAAAGCCCTATCAAGGAACCCAGGGAAGGTCAGCCGATCAGGAATGCGACTCAGGATACACGAGATGAACGTTCACCCGGGAGCATTTAGCCTCGTTTTTGAGTGATGAAGCCAGAGACCATCGGGAATGGCAAACACTCAGCATCGCACAAAACGCGAAATCCCATGACATTTTCAGCTCGCCTCCAATCGAACCAAAAACACTGATACTACTTCC
>CAIXQV010000806.1 GCA_903921605.1 uncultured Planctomycetaceae bacterium
CGGATATCATTGACGTCGTTGATTTCCTGACCCAAAACGGATGCAATCACGGGCTTGCATGCACTGTGAGACATTGGGCAAACCAAGCTGGCAATCGACACCAGCGGAGCCGCTTCACATTCGCCCCAGCCGACATATTCGCCAGCGGCGATGCGAACCAGTAACGCATCCTGACTGCCATCGCCGATGTCCAAAACCTGAGGCATGGAAAGGTAGTAGAAATCGACGGAATCGATCTTCATGGTCATTTTCTATTCGTTTAATTTTGGTTGTTCGTCCGCCAAAGGACGACTACGGCCAGAGGCGAGTGATTGTTTTAGCAGAGCTTCCAGTTCGATAACAACCTCAGGGTGTTTCAACGCGAGGTTCATCGTTTCGCCCGGATCACTTTCGAGATTATACAACTGACCGGCCGCAGTTGGTGCCGTATCAGGTAGCGCAAACGGTTTGAGTTCCAGATTGCTTTCGTAGTTGTTACCACCGGATCCTTTGTGAGCCAGATATTTCCACTGGCCGCGACGAATCGCCAGATTCTTCGCACCGGAAAAGGCCTGCTGCAACAAGTAGGGACGAATGGGTTCGTCGTCGTTGCCCATCAACACAGGCAGAAAACTGAAGCTATCTTCGGCTGCGCCGTCGGGGACTTTTACGCCGAGAATTTCCGCGGTCGTCATGAAGATGTCGCCCAGCGAAACGATCTGATCTGATGTCGAACCCGGCGCGATGTGGCCAGGCCAGCGGACGATGAAGGGAACTCGATGACCGCCTTCCCAATTATCGCGCTTGACGCCTCGCCAAGGTCGTGCGGGATCGTGGTTGTGATCGTGTCGCATATGGACAACGGAGGTCACCTCCGGCCCATTGTCGCTGGTCACGATTACCAGCGTGTTGTCAGCAATTCCCAGTTCATCCAAAGTCTTCATGAGTTCGCCGACAATGTGGTCGAATTCGAAAATGAAATCACCGTGGGGACCGGATTGGGTTTTCCCTTTGAAGTTTCGGCCAGGAAATGATGGCAGGTGAACGGCCTGCGTAGCGTGGTAGAGGAAGAAAGGTCTGTTCGGAGTTTCCTTCATATGCTGGCGAAGAAACTGTTGACTTCGTTCGAGGAACTTCATGTCGATTTCTTCAAGGTCGAAGCCAGGAGCATGCCAGCCGCGTCGGTTATCGTTTGCGTATGGATGTTTGGGCAGACGGGTTTTGTCCAGCAGTCCCGTTGGCGGAACTGGAATTCGGTCACCGTCAATATAGGCATAAAGCCAGTCTGTTGTTGGACAACAGGCTGTGCCGAAGAATTGATCAAAGCCACAATCGAGCGGCCCGCCGTCAATGCGTCGCGAGTAATCGATCGACTCAACGGCTTCCGGGGAATCCTTATGAATTGGCTTGCCGTTTTTGTCGTAGAACGTCAGTCCGATATGCCACTTGCCGACACACGCTGTTGAATAACCTTGCTCGTGCAGCATCTTTGGCAGAGTCATTCGATCGGTTGTGATCAATGATGGTCCGCCAGCGCCTGTGAAAACTTGCCCGCCGTTGGGAACTCGAAACGCCATTTGGCCCGTCATCAGGCTGTATCGAGTTGGCGTGCAAACCGTACACGGACTATGAGCATCGGTGAAATGCATCCCGTCGAGTGCCAGTCGATCCAGATTCGGCGTGGGAATGCGAGACTCTGAGTTGTAGCAAGCGACATCCCCGTAACCAAGATCATCGGCCAGGATCAAGACGATGTTGGGTGGCTGACTGGCGTTGGCCACTGAGACCGTGGCGCCATCAATTGCGAACGCCGTGCTCGCAATCGAAACGATGGCGGAGAGTTGAGCGAGGTTAAGTCGCAAGAATGCAGAGAGCATGGAACTAAAGGCTTTCGTGATAGACCAGCAGCCTACCAGACGTCGTGTTTGTCAGCCATCCTCATTGTCCGGCAAGACTTGGCATTGCGCGTGGACACGGAGGGCTGACGCCCAGCCGCTCGCCTGAAACGAACGCGACCACCAGGCTTTGTTTCTGAGGTCGACAACGGTAACATTCGTTCGGTTTCGAGTGGGAGAGAGCAGCGTTCTAAGACCATCTTGCTGCGGCGTTACGCCGTGGTTGATTATTCTTCCCAACTCGTCCCCAGAGTCGTTGTTCGTTTGGCCAGCTCACCTAGTGGGCTGTTCGACCAAGACAAGCACAAGGCTTTCGCTCAGCCCACTAGGTGAGCTGGCCTTGGTGAACGCCTCTGGTCCGCAGATCGAAGTTAGACGTTGCCTCTCCCGCATTTTTCCGCTCATTGCTTGCTGCAGAATTTGTAGTCATGCTCATTCGACTGCTGCGGTTCCTGATTCGACTGGCTCTGCCAACCCCGCAACCTCCGCGCGATACGCCCTCGTCGCTGGCTGGCAGGGATCTGTCCGGACAACCGGGCTCTGCGTCGCGAACTGTTTCCTCGGTGGCAAACACCACAGTCAGTTCAAGTGGTCCCGCGGCGCCAAAGGGCAGTTCGCTATCCGGGCTCAGTACCGACAAGTTCGCGCCGATGTCGGTCGCTGAGGCTTTATCTGCGACCGCTGCTGCCGACTGGCGTTCCGCCAACTTTGATTCTCGTTCTGTCATTCCGCCTGCCGATCTGCCGCGAATTCAGGTCATCGATCGCACGATGGTGGGAATGGGGCTGATTTCTGAACAGGAACTCTCTGAGATTCACGACATCGGGCGTGAGATGTTGCAGTTCCAGAGTGATGCGGCTTTTGTTCATCAGGCTGGTGAAAGAGCAGTCGCGATCAGCCGCGAAGAACGCCAGAGACTGAAAGAACAAAAGAAGGCCGAGGCAGAACAAAGACGAGTGTTGCGGCGCCAACAAGTGGCTCACAGGCGAGCGACCGACATCATATTTCTGGGACGAGGTGTCTCGCGAGGTCTTGCTGATCGTCGCTCGAATATCGAAAAGCTGCAGGCCGGGGGACTTCCGCTGTTGTCGAGTCCGGCTGATTTGGCCAATGCGATGCGGCTGACAATTTCAAAACTCCGCTGGCTGGCGTTTCACAGCGATGCTCCGACGCGAGTGCACTATGTCTCGTTCAACATCCCAAAGAAGAGCGGTGGAACTCGACGACTTGCAGCCCCGCATCAGCAACTGGCGGCCGCTCAACATTGGATACTGACAAACATCCTGAACCTGATCCCTGTTCATCAGAACGCTCACGGATTTGTGGCACAGCACTCCGTTGTGACGAATGCAACGCCGCATGTTGGTTCGTCAGTAGTGATCAACGTGGACCTAAAGGATTTCTTTCCGAGCATTACGCTGGCACGCGTCGACGGATTGTTTCGGCGGATCGGTTATTCACCGGCGATCGCGACGATCCTGGCCCTGTTGTGTACGGAGTGTCCTCGCGACGCTGTCACTTTCAGCGGCACAACTTATCACGCAGCGATCGGCCCGCGAGCTCTTCCGCAGGGAGCTTGTACAAGTCCGGCCATTTCCAATCTGATCGCGCACAAGCTGGATCGTCGCATGTCGGCGATGGCCGGTAAACTCGGTTGGCGATATACGCGATATGCGGACGATTTGACGTGGTCGATCGAGGCCGAGCCGTCGCCTTCGGTCGGCTATGTGTTGGCTCGGATTCGTCACATCGTCGATGACGAAGGTTTCAGCGTGAATCATGAGAAGACTCGTGTCCAGCGCAGAAGTCAGCAGCAGTCGGTGACCGGCGTTGTGGTCAATGATCGCCTGAGTGTTTCGAGAGATACGATTCGAGAGATCCGGGCGATTCTGTATAACGCAAAAAGCACGGGCTTGGCGGCTCAGAATCGAAACGAACACCCTCACTTCGAAAGCTGGCTGGCTGGAATGATCGGCTGGATTGACATGGTGAATCCTCAGCAGGGCGGAAAACTGCGAGCCGAGCTGATTGAACTTCTGCGAAAGTAATTGATCTATCCGTCGATGCACCACTTCAGCATTTCCAATATTCGCAACTATGACGGAACCTTCTGATTCTCAGCATCGATTTATTCTTCCGGAAGGCTGCCAGGTCGTTGTGCTGCGAGAAGTCACGGGGCAGGGCTCTCGTGTCGTTCATCCTCGCGGTGCCGTCGCGATAGTGATCAAGTCGCCGGAAGATCGAAGCCATTCGTACCGAGTCCGATTTCCGGATGGCATGGAAGAGCCGGTTCGCGCCGATGATCTTATTGCTCTGGCCCATTACAAGAACGCGATTCTGAAGGGCAACGCATCGGGAGCTGAGGGAACAGACGGCGATTCACGCAGGCTGCTCGAAAGTAATCCTCTGTTCTCTCGAGTCATCCTGCGTTGTGTGATTGGCTCGCGGGCTTATGGTCTGAACGATGATGCGTCAGACACGGATTATCGAGGCGTCTTTCTGCCAACAGCGGAAATGCATTGGTCGTTGTACG
>CAIXQV010000807.1 GCA_903921605.1 uncultured Planctomycetaceae bacterium
AAAATGCGGCGGTTTTGAGGCAGGAAGAACCGTGGAGGGATCCTCACTTTACCCAAATTTTCCGCATGAGCAACCGCCGTTTCCGGTCGGGCCACTGTTCGGAGCAAATGTCGGTGTTTCCAGTCGTCACCCGACAAGCGTGGGGCAGGTTTTTAACCTGCCGAGCACACCAGGAACAAAAAAAGCTGCCTGTCATCTCAGAAAGTTGGCAGGTTACAAACCTGCCCCACCTGTCAGCTAAGAGCTAAAACGGTTTGGCTGATGCAGGCTACGCCAACCGCTTCTCCGCGATCGTGCCGTTTGGTGAATTCTTGACGTTATATCCTCGGCTCTCGATATCCTTCCGAAGACCATCTGCAGTCGGCCAATCTTTACGCTGTCGAGCGTCATCGATCTGCCGGCACAGACTATCAATCTCCACTTGCTCGCCCGACGCCTCACCGGAACCCGCGGCATTGGCTCCCAGCGGCGCGACGGCCAGCACCTCGTTGATGCGATTGAGTGCTCCCAGAGCGGCACCGGCATCATCAGGAGTTGACGAGGCCCATGGCAAAATTGCTCCCAGCGCGCCGGCGATGTTGAGGTCGTCGGCCAGAGCTTCTGCGAACTCCTTCAGAATCGGATAGCTCAAATCGACTGGCTCCGCTTTGCCCCCGCAAGCCGCTTCCAGCTTGGCTCGGAAATCCGTCAGACGCTTCACGGCACCCGCGGAATCCAGCAGACCCTTTTTCGTGAAGTTCATATTGGCACGATAGTGCGACTTAATCAGTTCCAGTCGCAACACGGCCGGATGTACCTGAGTTCCCGTCGCGCGGCCTTCGAGCACATCGCGGACTGTCCAGAAGTTGCCTTTGCTCTTCGACATCTTTTCGCCTTCGACCATCAGGAAGCGGGCATGCATCCAGATATTGGCGAACTTGTCTTTGCCAGTGGCTCCGCAGGTCTGAGCAATCTCGCATTCATGATGCGGGAAGATCAAATCTTCGCCGCCCGTGTGAATGTCGATCACGTCACGGCCCAGACGTTTGCGAGCCATGCACGAGCATTCAATATGCCAGCCAGGGTAACCCATGCCCCACGGTGATTTCCACTTCATGATGTGAGAATGATCGGGCTTCCACAACATAAAGTCGGCGGGATGTTTTTTGTTCGACTGATTTTCATCGCTGATGCGACCACCAGCTCCGGTGAGGAGACGATCCAGAGTATTCCCGCTCAACTTGCCATAGGCCGGGAAACTTTCGACGCTGTAATAGACAACTCGATCCGGACCAACGTACGCATGTCCGTTCTTCAGCAGTTGAGTAATCATCTCCTGCATGACATCGATGTTCTCCGTCGCGCGCAGGATGTTTTCGGGTTCTGAGGCGACCTTTACGCCGAGCAGTTTCGCGTCGTCCAGAAACGCGTTCATATAGTATTCGGCGATCTGATACGGATCGTCGGGATTCTGAACGGCTCCTTCGGGAACCTTGCCGGACTTCTTATCTTCTTTGACTCGTGCGGCAGCTGCCTGCATTTTGTCCTGACCGCCACCGTCGGCGTTTGAGTCGTCTGTCATGTGACCGACGTCGGTGATGTTCATTACGTGATGAACTTTGTGCCCGAAGAATTCCAGAGTTCTTCGAATCACGTCCGCGAACAGGAAGGATCGGAAATTTCCGATGTGAGCAAAGTCGTAGACCGTCGGCCCGCAGCTATACATTCGCACGCAGTCGGTGTCGGCCGGCTGGAAGGTTTCGGTGGCGTTCGTGAGCGTGTTGTAGAACTTGATTTCCATGGGGATTCGGTCTCATACGGGCACAAAATTCTGAATAAGCCGCGCGAGGATAGTAAAACTGCGCGTTTGAGTGCAGCCCGGTTTTCTGAAACCGCTCCAGGTTTCTCAGCGACACCACGAAAACTGCTTTTTCTCAAGCATTTTTCGCAGCAGGAGAGTCGGCGAGGGGATCTGATGAGGGCATGTGCTGGCATCACGAGCAAAGAAAAAGAACGCTGACGCGACGGAATACAGATCCATGTTTACGAAGCGCCGGGTCCCAAAACGGTTTGTGTCGTAAGGGGGTCTCATGAACTTACATAGTGTGCTGTCCCGGGTTATAACCTGATGTCGGAAACACGTTGTCCAAACCGAGGTTGGAAGAATTGGCTGGACCATCACAAGGAGTGAACGGTGACTGATTTTGACGTTTCACGATTTGCATCAGGCCGCAATGCAAAAGCGACCTTCACTTTGTTAATGATGATGGTTGCACTGACCTGCCGCGAACCGCTTGTCGCGTTAGGTCAAAATCCGGATTTCATTCGAGTAAGGGTCATGCCGGGCCATAAGCCCGAGTTTCCTCGAGTGATCAAGGGAAGAGTCACCGATACCGCCGGGAAGCCGATTTCAGGAGCGATCGTTTCGTGGGGACAGCTTTACTATAATGACGCCCACAAAGAGACGGTCACGACAGGAGAAAATGGGGCTTACGAAATCGAAACAAATAACGTCGGAGTCGAATACGGCGTAAGCATTCACGCAAAAGGATTCTGCCCGAAACCTGAGTACATCCCAAGCCCTGGCCCGAAGTCACTGCCGCTGGAAAAAGACTTCCAATTGGACGATGACCGAGAAATTGAAATTTCCATCGTGGACGAAGGAGGCTTGCCTCTCACGGGATTCGAAGTAAAGCCGCAGGTTCTCAAGAATCCTGGTAAGGCTGCATGGAGATTCTACGATTACTTTTTGCCAATACCGGGGCATGATAGTGCAGTACCCGTCGATGATACGGGACTCTGTCGGCTAAGCGGTTTGAACCCAGCCCCAAGTGGACTCAGCGACGTTTTTCTCTCAGGGGACGAGCTGGAAACCAGCCTCAACGCAGCCAAACCGTCCGATCGCGAAAGCTGGCTGGTTCTGCAGATTTCGGCCAATGGCCTGAGGATCAAGTCAGAGGATATTTCGCAAGGAGATTATGCACGTTCTCTGGGGCGGTTTCGAGTCGTCATCCCGAATTCAAGCAACCCGTATCTTCGCAGAGTTGCGACTACGCCCCTCTATGGCCAGGTCGTCGATGCCAATGGGCAGCCGATTAGAAATTATCGTGTTACACGAAATAACGATACAGATTCGATTGATGTTGATGATCCGGAGGGGCGATTCTCCTTCGGATGTGAAGAGAAGCCTTCGGTCAGGTCCTGGTTGACCGTGGTCGCGAATGGATTTGCCACAGCAAACGTGAATGTGGATCCGGACGCGACGGATCCTGAGAATCCTCATGTGATCAAACTCAGCCCAACAACCACGGCCGAGTTCCTCCTGATCGATCAAGAATCTCGGAAACCGATCGAAAACGCTTCAATCATAGCAGGGCCCGTCAAGGGGTTCTTTGATGGGATGCCCCGGTGGGAACCGTCGAGCCTTAGTATTAGGGAAGATGTCGACTTGGAATCGGTCCTTAAGCTTACCTCCGACACGAATGGCCGGTTCTCTTTTTCGGAGATCCCCAATACGGCAACGCTGATCTTTCGCGTCCCTGGATATCCTCAAACAATCATAACCCTCATGAAAGACCACAACCAGAGACTGGCGGAGTTACAAAAGTCTATTTGAATCACGGCGGCATTATTGAGGGTTATGCGGCAGGCGGCATGGGAACGGTCAAGCTCTACCAGAAATCAACAGACCATGTGTTTTACCCAATGAACGAAAAGCCTATCGATGCTGATGGCCACTTCCGCCTTGACTCCGTGGCCACAGGCGAACACAGGCTTCTTCTGGAGAAATCAACTTCTAAACAGTCTCCTGTTTCATACAATATCAGTATGGACATCCAGGCCGGAGAAACGGTCGGTCTCAGAGTAAGTTGGCAACCAGGTCCACTAAAACTCACGGGGCGAACGCGGCCATTTTCCGGCGTGACTTTAAGACGTATCCCCACGTTGGATTCCGTGAACACTGGCGAAGAGGCAATAACATCTGCACTCGAAAAAATTGAAACCAAAGCCGATGTTGATGGATATTTTGAAATGGACTCATTGAACCCGGGGTTTTACCAGTTCGAGTGCCAGTCCTTTGATTATTTCATCCACTATCCCATGGGGATGATCTCTCTCAAGACTCCTTCAGAGTTGCATCTGAATGAGGACACTCATATCGACGTCGTCGAAGGAGTTGTATCACCTGCAAATGCTGCTGTGATGCCAGCGAACCCATTGTAATCTTCGTTCACGACGTCATTGACGATGTCCGCGTGCGATCTCGCAAGCCTCCTGTCAATAGGCTATGAGCTAGCGACGGTCTCTAAACCTGTAGCAGAAGTCGTGAGACTTCTGGAAACGCTCGAAACTCTCACGAATTCCGCAACAGAAGTCGCTTTTGAAATGGGCACCAGCAAATTGTGCAGCGTTAAGATTTACACACTGGCCCAGTGAGCAACGAACTGATTCATCGAGAGCCCACAACAGCTCAACCCTTCGACTCGCTTTCACGGTCGATGCGGCAGATGCGGGCGGCGGTGGAAATTCGGATTAGCAGGATGCCGGCGCGAAGAACTCCCATGGCGGCGAACAGCACCACGGAGGCTTCGACGATCTTCGGCTCCGTGGTGTTCATCGCGAAGTTCATTCCGACGCGCAGCACGATCAGCGAGATCGCAACCAATGCCCATCCCATCACTTCTCTGAGCCAAAACATCAGATTGCTCCTGCCTTGATGATAGACGGTGTCATACTAGTTGCCCTCTTTGCGTGATTTGGCCTTGGCTAATGCCAGTCTTTGTTGCCGCACTTTCAGTCGCCGGCGTACGATCATTCGCAAGTCGGCATAATGCAATTTCAGAAACGCTGATCGCAGATACATCCGAGCTTGTGCGGTGGTCATTTGTCGCCATGAAACTTCCGACACCGCAATCCAGACTGCAAACAAACAAACGATTAACATCGCACCAGCCATGAGACTGGGATCAACGTCGATGAAATCCCTGAGGCCGGCTGTCACTTCACGATTGGTTGGCAACATCCCCAGCACGACACGAGCAATCACGACGCTGCCAAACATCAGTGTGATTCCACGTAATGCCGATGAAAAAATGCGACCTGCAGGGATGCTAAACTCTTTCGGTGACTCCGCAGGGGCTTCGCTGGAGTTAAGGAATTCTCGCGCAACCTGCAGCAGTGAACTGCGAGCGATCTGCTGGAGCAACTCTCTCTGCCTTGCGACAAACATCAGCACGGCCATCACGACCAGCACAAACAGAACGCCGCCGGATCCGTTCAGGATCGCCATGTCGCGGCCTTCCCGCAGCACGAGATCTCCCTGAACCAGCATCAACACCAGAACCCCGCCCCAGCGCTTTAGTGTCAGCATAACCAAAGCAATAATCAACAGCCGAATCGACCACGGCGCTTCCGGGGCCAACAACATTAACAACGCAGCGACCACAACGAAAACAGAAATCTGCAGGACGAGTCCCAGCTGAAGTGACTCACCCGGTCGCTCATAAACTCTGTCCGCAGGCACTCGGTCCGCAGGCGAATCTTTGCGATCGATCAGATCCGGAGTCTTCTCGAAGAACGGACGGCTCATCGTCGCCCCCCTGATGTGCCAACTCGACCCGTGCGAGCAATCTCCATCTCCGACAGTACCAATTGAATCGCGTTCTGTTCCCCGGCAAATGCAACGGTCGCTCCGATCCGACGCAATTCTCTCTGCAAACGCGTCGAAAGATCACGACTGCGAGTTTGTTCGGCCGCTAACAACAGGTCTTCCGCGTCATCAGACTTCATCTCAACGGAAGTTGCAGTGGGGCGTTTGAATGTTGGCGTCGGACAGACGAAAGCAATCCGATGATGTCTCGCGAGTACCATTTTGACGGCCGGCAACAGATGCGAAATACTGGGCGCACATTCAAGCAGATCGGCCAGAACGACAAAAACTTCGTTGTCTTTTGCATGCAGGGCCGCTGTCGTTAACGCGTGGCTCAGAAGTTCCATCCGCGCGATGCCGTCATGAAAACCTCGACCACGAATCGCCACAACCGGCGTCATCCACGACAGGCCCGTCTGACTTAGAAAGTGTTGAGTAAACGTCGCCATCAGGGCGTCGTCATGCAACAACTGCACGTGCTTCAGCGGCGACATTTTATACAGCTCGGCCAGCACACCGGCCAGCAGAGAACGATCGCGATGCCGCCGTGCATTCCAGGGCAGAATCGGAAATAACGTAAACGGAACCTGATTGACTTTCAGATCGAGCAGTTCCGGAAACTGTTCCGTCGCCACACTCAGAGCAAACGTCACCAGAGTCGGCGAAAGTCGATCGGGCATCGGCGCGGGGTTCACGCAAAAATCCGACAGCGCTTCCAGTAGACGATGAAAGCCACGTTCACCAGCCTGCGGCGGAACTCGCTGCGGACCTCGTTCATCAAACAGAACCGCACCTACCGGATCGCCCACAGAAATCGCCGTCCGAGCCACACTGGCGCCGACGTAGGTCAGCTGATCCAGCAATCGCAGGCCAAACCCGCCGACTCGTGTGCCGATTGATCCGTCCAGAAACAACTGTACCCGCACGGGGACTTCGGACTCGTATTGTCGAGTCATCAGCTTGTCTCGACGAGCCGACACTTTCCAGGCGATCGACTTGGGAGGATCTCCGTCGACGTATTCTCGCAGCTCCAGCAGTTCCGATCCCATTCCGGATCGTTGCAGGCGATGAATCCCATGCTGTGGCAGCGAATTGATCCGCTTCACCAACGGCTGCGTCTCGCCCACATCGGCATACGCCGGGAGCACTCGAAAAACCTGCACGAGCGGGATGAATCGTTCGAGCCGAAAGAAGCCCTGAGCATCCTGCAGCACGATGCGAAATCCGGGCAATCGCAAACGGCCCGCCCCACGCACGCGAGCTTTGTAAGTGAACTCAAACGCGTCAAACCGAGCCTTCACGTTCACTTCGTTGCCGGTGTCAGCAACGTCCATGTTTTCAGGCACGACATCACGAATCATCAACGCCGGGCCAATGGTTCCTCGTGATGATTTGACTTCGATGGAAACTGTTACCAGTCGACCGGCCCACAACAGGCCTGTGGGTTCATCACGTCCATTGACGCGACGAATAAACTGCAACTGAGGAAGCTCAATCCAAACTCGCCATGTGAAGATCAGCCACTCGGCCAGCAGCCAGAGCAGAATCGAAAGCGACAGCAGCGCGAGACCGGTCTGACCTCGCAAAATGCCAAGGAACAGCCCGGCGATCGCAGGCAAAGCCAGCCATCGCGCGATCACGGTCATCGACGACGTTCCTGAAGAACGGGAACGGTGCGAATCAACTGCTGAACGACCGATTCAATCGTGCGACCATCCATTTCTGCCTCGGGCCGCATGATCAATCGATGACAAAGCACAGGGTTGCAAACAGCCTGAATGTCTTCATGAGTCAGATAATTTCGGCCAGACAACAGAGCATGTGAACGTCCGGCTTTCATCAGATTGATGGCGGCTCGCGGACTACCGCCCAGCACCAGATCCGGATGCTGACGACTCTGCCGCACCAGATCGACGATGTATTCCTGGAGCTCACGTGATCCATAGACCGTATCAAGCTGTCGCTGAATCGCCACGATCTCGTCTGCGTTTGTCACCGGCTCAGGCTTTGGAATGGTTCGACTGTGCAATTCCAGCATGTCGACTTCCTGATTGCGTTCAGGATAACCCACATGAATGCGGAACAGAAATCGGTCCAGCTGAGCTTCCGGCAGTCGATACACGCCTTCCTGTTCGATTGGATTCTGAGTCGCCAGGACCATAAACGGCTCCGGCAGCGGCAGTGTTTTCCCTTCAATCGTGACCTGACGTTCCTGCATCGCTTCGAGGAGCGATGATTGAGTTCTCGCAGGGGCGCGATTCAATTCGTCGGCCAGAAGCAACTGGCAGAAGACGGGACCTTTGCGAAGTACGAAGTTGCTGGTCTGACGATCAAGTACCTGCGTTCCGGTGACGTCGGATGGCAGCAGATCCGGAGTAAACTGGACTCGTTCATAGTGGATTCCGAGCACCGACGAAAATGTGCGACACACGGTCGTCTTGGCCGTCCCGGGAACTCCTTCGAGAAGAACATGTCCGCCGGCGATCAGTGCCATCAGCAACTGATCGGTGACGTGGTTCATTCCGACAACGACCTGTTCAACAGCCTGCAATGTTCGCTGACGCAGCTCATGCACACGCTGAGCAAGCTGGTTGGAATTTGTCACAGTCACAGAGAAATCCACTCCGATTAGCAGCCCATGATTCCCGTTCCGCGATGAAGTCTAGCGTCGATCGTTCTGAAATGTGAGTCACGGTGGTGTGTCCCTCGGGGCACAATTATTAGTAGCTCCTTTCCTCTGGAAATGGCTTCGCGACTTGTCGCGTCCTTGTGTGCACGGGGTTTGACAAAGTCGGGCCCGGGCTTGTTGTGACAGAGTTGCGCTCAGTTCGCCTTGCGGCGAAAGTCTTTTCCGGCAGAAAGGACCTACTTCAAAAAGCCGTCCACAACGACAAACCCCATCAGCAGTTCGAACGTGAGCCCAGCTTCCTGACGTTAAAATGCGCAGATTGAGACTAACGGGTTGTCCTGTGAGATAAAGCTGGAAGGGGTTAAGCAATTGCCCTCGCGAGGCCGGATGTTCCAGAAGTTCCCTTCAGTGAAAGAACTGAAGCCAAACTGAAAATCACGGCTCCGAAATCCCCGAAATCGCCGAGATTATGACGGTTAGGAAGGTCAGGGTAAGCAGGGCTATTTGTAGGCCCGATTTTGCACCCTCAAATTCTGCGCAGACTGTCTCTCCTAAAGCCTGAAAACCCTGTGATATCGGCTGTTGGAGGCCCCAAAATTAGAGGACGTTGACACCCTCCGGAGCGCCTTGTAGAGTCGTGGGAGTTCGTTTTTTCGCAGCCCGGAATTTTTCCTCAACGGCGGGTCTGACAGTTGGCCAGAAGTACTCATGCCAGTGACCGTTCGCGGTGCTGTGTCTGGAAGACTCTGACCGTTTCAGTCTGCTTCGGGGCATGTTCGGTTGTCCTGGTGCCGTTCCTGGCGTTTCTCCTTCTGACAGGTCTTCGAAGCCTGCGGGCGGATGAGCGTCGGAGCTGGATGGTGCCGGGAAGAGTTGTTCTGGGACTTTCAAAAGATCGGAATGGAGCCGGTCAACCAGAAACGTCTCCCGCGTCAAACCAGAATCGCTGGATAGCGGATGTTGCTGAATCGGACTGGGAGTATGTGGTGCTGCATCATTCAGCCAGTGGATCGGGCAGTGTTCAATCGATTCACGAGGAACATCGTCGTCGTAAAGATGCGATGGGAAACGCCTGGCTGGGAATTGGTTACCACTTTGTGATCGGAAATGGACAGGGGATGAAAGACGGGGCTGTGGAGCCCACTTTTCGCTGGGACGAGCAACTCCACGGGGCTCATTCTGGTGATGCCCTTTTTAACGCTCGTGGAATTGGTATTTGCCTGATCGGGAATTTCGAGAAGACTCCACCGTCAAAAGCTCAACTGGCTGCCGTCAGGGAGCTGGTGAAAACTTTGGCAGGTCGGCATCAGATCGTTCGGGAAAAGATTATTGGACATGCTTCGGTGAAGGCCACGGCTTGTCCCGGGAAACACTTTCCTCTGCAAGATGTCAGAGCAGTGGTTCCCTGATAGTTCAGTGCTTTACAGATCATTGATTTGAAATCTTAAATTCGAAATTTGAGATCTTAAACAAGTGCAATAAGAAGACGTTGAGGCAAGGACTGCTCTCGACCGTGATTTTGGCGTTCTCCTCAACACACAATGTTCTTCATGGAAGTTATCTCAATGTTTAATCGTGTTCGAAGCCTGTCGTTCTCATCCGGTGAGCTGGACTCTCTGATCCCGGATATGGACGTGGAAATGCTGCCAACGGAACTTCGCGAACTGTATCAGTCGTGGAGCCAGTCGCCCGATTCACTCGCGAAGTTCTCCAACAGCGTTTCCGAATCGGACTGGCCGGTTTCGATTTACGTTCCTGAGCGATACGAGGAACGATATGCGTATCCTCTGGTGATCTGGTTCCACAGCGATGCGAACGACGAAGATCAGCTTGAACAGTTCATGGGAGCTGTCAGCTCACAGAACTACATCGGCCTCGCGCTTCGCGGCAACACCGAGCACAAGTCGGCTGGAGGCTACTGCTGGGATCCATCTTCGCTGCTGTTTGGGTCCGTGCCGCTGCAGGATCTGCTTTACGTGACCACCTGTCGCCTGCGTCGAGCGTTTCATATTCACAGCGAGCGGATCTTTGTAGCCGGTTCCGGCCACGGAGCTGATGTTGCTCTGCAGACCATGATTCAGCGTCCTGACTGGTTCGCGGGTGCGATTCTGCTTGATCCAGCCTGCAAGTCAGACAGCCTGAAGTCTGATCGCCTGACAGGTCTGCGTGGCAAGCCGATGATGATGTCCGTCTCACGCAGCTGTTCTCACGAATGCATGGGACGCAGCGTGGAGTCCGTTCGATTGCTGCGATCGGCCGGGGCCAGCGTCGATGTGGAAGTGACTGAACTTCCTGTCGACCCAACCAGCAATGAAGCTCGCATGATCGACCATTGGATCATGGGCTGCATCAATCGCGAAGCTCTCGTGTAGTGCTACTTTTCCAGCGACTGCCGAATCTCATCGACCTGGCGTAACAGGTCCATGCGGCGGATTTTCGTTTCCAGCATCGCCCTCTGCATTCGCAGTAATCGTGCTGTGATATAAATGCCCAGGGCGATTGCGATCGGAACAATTGCGAAGGCAATCAAGCCGAAAACTCGCCCCATGCTGCCAGCCCAGACGGCCGACAGGCTGATCGGCGCTGGCATCGATTTCCCGCCAAACGCCACCAGCAGCCCGAACAGAAATGCGGCCATCGTGATGGCCGAAGCAATCGTGACGATGCCACCAACGACTACGGCGACGATCTGCTGTCCCGTGGTCACGCTGACGTCAAGCTTACCTGTTGTGACTTCGTAAGGATTTGTGTCCATAGGTTACTGAACTCGCACCGGCTTAAGTTCATCGAACCACAGATCATCGTTGGGAACATTTAGACGCAGTTCCTGAAAATTCCCGTTCGCATCGGGAACAAACTGAACCGTGCCTTCAGCGAACCAGGCAAATTCTTTTCGCCAGGTGATCTTCCATGTGTCGTAGTGCAAATGAGTTAGATCGGCAACGAGTTCCGGATTGGGTAACAGACTCAAGACGAGGCGATCAGTTTCTTTCGTGACCGTGATGTCCCCATAGAGCGGACATCGATAAGTTCCGAGACAGTCATCCATACTGCGACCGGGTTGAGTATCCGCGACCTTTTGAGCAGTCACGTCACTCACGCGTTTAGAGAACGCCTCCCGATCCTTTCGATCGCGTTCCAACCCCTCCAAAAGCGACGGACGTTTTTCTCCGCCCAGAAACTCGTCAACAATCGTATTGGCCAGCGCT
>CAIXQV010000808.1 GCA_903921605.1 uncultured Planctomycetaceae bacterium
CACCGTCGCGTCACCGGTGGACGTGGCAAACGTCTTCTGCGCCTACGTGGCGAAATCGTGGAACGCAGCTTTGCCCACACCTGCGAAACTGGTGGAGGACGCCGGACGTGGTTGCGTGGCATCGAGAAAGTGCAGAAGCGTTACTTGATACTCACGCTGTCTTACAACCTGGGATTAATCCTCAGAAGCCTGATCGGAGCCTCGAAACCGCGAGCGTTCGCGTTCGTCCAGCGTTTGCGTTTGTGGTGTGAGGACTTCAGAGTCGCGCTCTCATTCACTCTGCGGTCGATTCTTAACGGCCGTCGCTCAGCACGGGAGTTGGAACACTTCAGCCTGTCGCATTTGATTCAGTTTCAGTCCTTGAGAAACGCAGCTTCTTCAACAGGCTGCTAGGCGTCGGCCCCACCGCCCCGCGACTAACTGTCTACTTTGTCGGTGTAATGCGACTCAGGTTAGCCCGGCCAGCATTGTCGATTTCATAAGGGTATTCAAATCTTGTTGCCATCCCGTTGTCCGCAAACACACGGAATCTAAGCGAATATTTTGTGCCCTTGACTAAATCGGAAACGAGTATTCGAAAGGTACCATCGCGATTAACTGCTGCTGGCCATCCTACCGCGTCGTAGTCTGAAGGATCGCTATCGGCATCATTATAGGCGACAATTACTTTCGCGTTGGCTTTTCCCTTTACACCCCCAGCCAACAGCAATCCGTTCTTCGATTGAGTCGCGGTGAGTTCCGTAAAGGCAAAATCCGGAAGATCTTGATCAAGGTCCTAATGCGTGAAGAGTGGATGAACTGAGAGGGGAAGCGCGGACGCCACGGAAAGGAATGCGCCTTTGGATTTGCCGCGAAGTTCCTCGCCATAGTCATGGTTTCCACGCCCCATCAATGATCGTCCTAATCGAGCTTGCATCGTAGGCCTCTCCGCATCGTGCCCGATGCCAAATGCATGTCCCAGTTCGTGGGCAGTGCCTCCAATGTAGCCAGAATTGAAATCACCAATAGTTTTTCCGGGTGCTGAGAACGTATCCTGCTGCTTTGAACTCAGTAAGGCTGCGTCCAACCTGATGTCGTCATAGACCAGTGCCGATCCCTTGTATCCGTTTCCGCCACCCTTAAACGGACCGATCTCGGTCGTCTTTCCTGGCTGGCGGTCAAGCAGTACCTGAAAAACAACAACGACCTCTTGTTCGAAGTCCAATCCGCCGTTGGAAAATGCCGCCCGCAGTTCAGCACGGATCTTCTCTGCAGAATCCCGATTATACGAGGCTTTTTGGTCACGACCTTTGACGACGAGTATGTCGAGTTCATTCGCATCGCCGCGATTCAGATTGAACGTCATCGGCGTCAATCCGTTCGCTCGCATGCCGTTTCGATAAAACGCCTGGATATGCGTCATTACTCGATCCAAGCGAGCCGCGTAGTTCTGCTCAGGAACACAATCAGATGGCACAAAGTAGGCTACTCGCAATGGTCGGCCCAATTTCTGCGGCGGTTTTCCATAGACGCTGGAGCAGTTGCAGAGAAACATCCCAGCCCAAAGCATGATCGAACTCAATATGTGAATTGGTTGATACTTCATAATGCTTTTCTATCGTTGGTTAAAACTCGTGACTATTCGATTTGAACAGCGCTGAGCAACAGATACGACCAGTACCTCCGCCATCGACTTCAGTAGTCAAGATGTTTGTGGCATGACATGTTGTCAATTAACTCGATGAACCTTTGGTCGTCAAGCAGTGGCTCGAACAACAAGTTGTGGGGTCGCGGAGCGACAAGAGGGTTCTTCGCGACGAAGCTCGGCAGGGGAGATTCGAGATCCAGCAAAGCGTGTGTTGCTCTGCATTCCGGGGCAGTTTTGAACCTCTTGCGGCTTTGCCGTCCGGACAACGAGTTGTCCGGGCCACCCTGACTGAGGGCGAGGTGTAGCTCGCAATAGCCAAGTGACATCGACACCGACTGAGCGGCCTTGTTCGTAGTGTCTGGCAGAACTCCACGGCCAGTCGATGGGTTGAGCGACCAAGTTGGCTCGGACCGGGTTCTGGTGCATGTATTCGAGCTTCTCTCGGAGTTTGTGCTCACTGAAGACATTGAAGTCGTAGTATCGAGCTTGCCACGCGGGATCCTTCGAATCGAAGGTTTGTGCGTACTGCACCAACTCGGTGGCAAAGAGTCGCTTGATCTGGATAGAGCTGCGTTGCTTCCATTGTTTCATAAAATGGCTGAGCTGATCCTCTGCAGGAAACCAAACAATCGCGTGCACATGATCTGGCATGACAACGAAGCCACCACAGAAGCCTTGCTGCTTGGTCAATTGCGAATTCAAGACGCCGAGGACGACCTTCTTAGCTCGATCGTGGTCGAGTAACCGACGACGTTGATAACACGAGAAGGTGAC
>CAIXQV010000809.1 GCA_903921605.1 uncultured Planctomycetaceae bacterium
ATTCCTCCACCAATACGCGCGAACATTCATCCCTTTTTGATATTTCGAATACCGTCCCTGCAGCGCCAAGACGCGAGTCAATTGCTCGGCGGCATCGATCGTTGATCCAAGGGTGTGTCGAAATTGTCTTCGAAATCATACGTGATGGAATGAAGCGGTCGATGCCTTCAGTAATGGTGTCGAGCAGACGTTGCGCAGAATTGTCCGCGTTCCCATCCGCGAAAGCCGCTGTCCAGTCGATGTCGCGAAAATACTGCGTCAGCTCGCTCCACGACGCCTTTTTGAAATCGTACACTTTCCGTTCTGAAGCGAAGACTTCATCAATCTCGAAATTCAAAGTGCCAAGGACGGCCTCGTGGTCACTGACGTTCCGTACGACCTTCGTAGTCACCTCAGTGCCGAGATCTGTCAGCACCAGGTCTAGCAAATATTGCCCGCGCGTTGGCTTCTTCACCCGCTCTTCCCAGCCATGGCTGCAGGCAATGTCATGCAGAAGCCGGCCCTCGACAGAGGTGCCATCAGAGTAACGAAGCCACCCTGACTCGTGAACATTCATGTCGCCGACAAGGATTGTGCCCAAAGCCTCGCTTCCAAACTTTAGGCATTCTGCATCGATGCTTTCGATGGACGCAACCTCGCCCTGCTTTGGTGGCCTGTACCAAGCCCCAAAAAGGATCGGCCCGCGATTCGAATGAATGATGTGCCAGGAGCGTTCTGCCACGTCGGAATCGCCAACATGGACGATCGCATTCTCAAATCCAGCTTTTGCGAATACCATAAGGCCGCCCGACCTCGATCCGCGATCACGGCGTGAGACTTCAACATATCCCGGAAGCCGAAGCTCCTCAAGAGCTTTATCTAACCATGTTTCGGTGAAGACCAAAAACGTTGGAAAATCACATCTCTCAAGTAATCTGGTGATGTCAACAGTTTTCCGTCGGATTGCGCGAACATTAGCGTTCAAAAAGGTGAAACCGGAGGCAGCCGCGGTTAGGAGCGTCGGTTCTCGATCGCCCGCGGCTGGCAGGATGGCATCTGCTCTTGCCATCTTAAGTGCTGCGCTCGAATCTCCGTTCGGAGACCGATCCTCCACATGATCTTCCATAGTTTCATCGGCTCTGGAAATGCACCCTTGTCGCTGAAACACACTTCATAAAACTCGTCAAATCGACGTCGTCGACGCAAGGCCGAAGCATCAGAACGCTGGCCTCGGTGATTACGGCGGGGTGACAGATTCTCATGTGGTCTGCTAAGATGCTCTTGGGATAAACCTCCAGAATCTTTGATAACGACAGCATTGCCGCCATTCAAGCCAACAACAACTGATAAAGACATAGCGGCAGCGGCGTGACGATGGTCAGAACCACTGGCAAAAACAAGATGAGGAAAATCATCTCCGAGACATGCAGATAAAGATAAAGGCCGCACCACTCCGGGAACTGGCAGGGCAACCAAAGAAGCTGAACCATTGGCTCTCAGGATACGACTCGACGCAAACGG
>CAIXQV010000810.1 GCA_903921605.1 uncultured Planctomycetaceae bacterium
GATCGAACGAGCACTCGTCAACAGTGGCTACGGTCGTCCCAATGATCGAGTTGTGATTAATCTGTCTCCGGCGGACCTTCCCAAAGATGCAGCGTCTTTGGATCTGCCAATTGCATTGGGATTCTTGATTTCAGACGCTCAGATCGAAATCGAACCGGGGAAAAAAGTTGTCTACGTGGGTGAGCTGGCTCTGGATGGCAGTCTGCGTCCGGTCAAAGGCGTTCTGTCCATGGCTCTGGCCGCCAGAGATTCCGGGCAGACGCATATCGTTGTTCCGGCCGCGAACGCGATGGAAGCGGCGGTCGTCGAAGGCATTGACGTCATTGCGGTGGGAACGCTGGCGGAGGCGGTTGGCTTCCTGACCGGCTTGTTGCCTCTGGATCCCGTCATCTTCAGTTGGGACAGCGCGCGGCGCAGCTTTGGGGTTTATGACATCGACTATGTTGACGTCAAAGGTCAGGAGATGGCCAAGCGAGCAGTGATGGTGGCTGCGGCCGGTTGTCATCATCTGCTGATGATTGGATCACCGGGAACCGGCAAGACGTTGTTATCTCAACGCCTGTGCACGATCCTCCCGGAACTCGAACCCGAAGAAAGTCTCGAGACAACTCGCATCTACAGCGCTGTCGCGCAACTTGAACCTGGGCAGCCGTTGTTGTTGCGTCGTCCGTTTCGAGCACCGCATCACACGATCAGTGAAGCCGGACTGGTCGGAGGCGGCAGTATTCCTCAGCCAGGTGAAATCAGTCTGTCTCACAATGGTATATTATTTCTCGACGAGTTGCCGGAGTTTAATCGTCGAACGCTCGAGGTGCTGCGACAGCCGCTGGAAGATCAGCACGTTACGATTTCTCGAGCCATGGGCAGCGTCACGTTTCCGGCGAACGTGATGTTAGTCGCGGCCATGAATCCGTGTCCGTGTGGTTTTCGAGGTGATCCGAAACGCAATTGCAGTTGTGCACCGCTGGCGATCGAACGCTATCTTAGTCGTATCAGTGGACCGTTGCTGGACCGAATTGATATCCACATCGAAGTGCCGCCGGTGCCGTTTCGAGAGCTGTCCGACAAGTCCGAGGGCACTTCCAGCGAAACAATGCGAGAAGCCGTTGTCGGGGCAAGGAAGCGACAGAACGCTCGTTTCAAAAAGGAATCGGTTCGTGTGAATGGCAAGATGAAGCCGCCTCAGATTCGACGATTCTGCCGTCTGGAGTCGGATGCCGAGGGACTTCTGAAGCACGCCATGGAAGAAATGGGCCTGTCAGCACGGGCACACGACAAGATTCTGCGAATCAGTCGTACGATCGCCGATCTGGCCGATAGTGAAGAGATTAGTTCGGTTCATTTAACCGAAGCGATCAACTACCGCACACTGGACCGGAATTACTGGCAGCAGTGACGACTTTCAATCTCGCACATCCGTATTGAGACCGCAGTTCGCTGAGCCCCGAGTCACTTCCGTTGTCGTTCTTCAACTCACGAAACGCTATTGAACGGCTCCCGTTGTTTCGTGTGTGCCTTGAGCAGTCTTCGTTGTGGCGAATGCCAGGGCGGCGCCAAGTCCGATGAGCAAAACAAGGACCATGCTGATTCGCCAGAAATGAATCTGTAGCTTAGAAACGAAATCAAGCTCAAGTTTCAGCGGGGCGTTTTCGGCGACCTGGACGCTGCGACCAAACGTGTATGTGTCGCCTTCTTCCGGCAGGCTGATGATGATCGCCTGTGGTGCGGGGTCAGTCGTGTGTTGATGCTGTACCAGTCGGGCGGCGATCTGCTGGAGAACCGCGTTGTCTTCCGTCGTGTTTCCTCGAAGTAACTGGCTTAGTTCCTGAGGCCGGAAGTTTAACTGATCCTGCTGCAGCACCGGGTTCTCGGCGGCGGCTTCACGAAGCTGTTTGTTATCGATCTGGATAGAATCGTCACTACTGTTGTCCAGGTACAGTCGTTGACGACGCGTGTTGAGCCCGACAATCGCTTGCTGAGTCTGCAGATTCTCCAGTTGGACTCGAGCATCTTCGTTCGAAGCCGCATCGAGTGCGTACTGATTGGCGACGCTATTCAGCGCCCAGCGTGCTTTGCTTTGTTCGCCGGCCTGCAGAAGCTGATTGGCCTGCTCCAGAAGCTGAGTCGCCTGCTCGGCCTTAACCTGTCGCTTTCCACTCGCGGCAGACAAATAAGAATCAC
>CAIXQV010000811.1 GCA_903921605.1 uncultured Planctomycetaceae bacterium
CGCAAACCTCATTCGAGGCTGCTCCTCCCCCATCGATCGAGCCGCGGTCTGCAGTTCTTCACGCAGTTGCGAGTCGTCAGTGAGGATCAGTATTTCAGAAGTATTCGCCACAGAGTAACCCTATTCGGAGTCGATGGATTGATGTAGGTCCTTTCTGCCGGAAAGGACTTTCGAGCGAAGCTCGAAGTTTCACGATGGCCGATTGATCTGGCAGGCTGAATCTGGCGGGTGACATGCACACAGGTCGCGGCCAGCCGCGAAGTCCTGCCCGGCAGGCAGGACCTACAACATTATTCATTGGCGGAAGAGTCAAGAATCACCTCACAGATACCGGGACAAATACGACATCAGCATCATCAAGGTCACGGTTCTTCATCAACAGCTCTGCCTGTTCGCTTTCGGAGAGCCCTATCACTTCTGGCGAGACCAAGCCGAGTATTGCAGTTGCATTCTCTGTGGCGATTATTCCGCCATCGACACACAGACTGCTAATTCGAACCTCTGTCGGCGATTCCACAGTAATTCTCGCAAGGCCAAATCCAATCACTCGATTCGTGCCTTGAACGTCATCAAAAATCGCCACGTATCCGCTTGCAGCTTCAGGTGTTGCCGAGAGCGTAATCATCTCACCCAAACGTCGCATGGGCGTAGCAGTGCTGCCAAGATTCACGCCATCAACGGTGACTACCATTGAGTTGTCAGTCATAGGATCACCATCATCAACAGGCAATAATGACCACGTGGCCTCACGAAGAGCAAATCGCTGGGCACCAGCTGCCACGCCCGGCGTATCGACACCGACCGCAGTGGCTGGCCGCGTATCCGCAACCCCGGTCGCTCGCACCGTAATTCCATCCTGAATCAACTGCCTGTTGATCATTGATCCACGAGCAAACAGGTATGGCAAAGACGGGCCGACTGAATAGACATCAGCATCAGGAATTCCTGTACCTCCACGGAGCATGGCGACTTGAAAACCGCTTGCGGAGGGAGTTCCATCCATGAACTCTGGTTTGTAAACCGGACTGGCCGGGTCGACACTCATCGTTTGACTGGCGACAAGAGCTGGATCACCAGCTCCGCCCGTGAAGTCCACAACTGGTCCTGCACCAAATTGCCCCGAACCGGTGTCAAATGCACCGTCATCGAAAGCAGCATCAAGGTCATCATCAAAATGCCAGCCTGCGATCTCCCGAGCAGCCTTCTGGCGATCTGCCCCCGATCGCGTCCCCTTGCCTCGCAAACCCTCCACTGCCGCCGAATCCACCGCTGTCTGCATCTGTCGTTGAGTCAGCCTTGCAAAGCCGACATCAATGACAAGTGCCGCCAGTCCCATCAGTGCGAACATCAGCATCGCAAAAAACACCAGCGTATAGCCTGCACGATGCGAGCGATTCGTTCTCAAGCCGTTTGGCACTCGCTGCGTGTAACGGGTCTGGATCGCTGCCGACCTACCAAACGTTCCGCGCTGCGGAAACGCCAATGACAAACAACCGCGGCTAGCGCCCTGCGGCTCATTTTCGGCGTAGCCTAGAACACGGAAGCAACGCATTATCGTGGCCTCGCGTTGTTCGATCGTGAACCCGCGAACTGGTGGTACTCCCGTTTCGATCCGATCATCGTCTCGACCACCGTGGCATTCTCCAGCGGATCAAAACTCGGGATCGTCGGTCGATCTTGAACCGAATCCGCACCGGGCACAGACTTGCTCGCGGCTGTTCGCGGCAATCCCACCGCAAGCAGATGAGACCGCCGCTTCTGAGCTTCCGCGCCACCTTCATCTTCACTGAACGATGCGGCCCAGGCGGCCTGCAATCGAGTCAGATCTTCGTTACGAATCTCCAGGACCGTCTGCCCCTTTCGAGATGCTCGCACAATGCGCACATCCGAAACGACAACCTCGGAAATTGGCCGACGCGGATTGAACCCATGCACCACAACTCCAGCGACGGGCTTTGTCACGCCACGCATCAGAATGACCACACGATCATC
>CAIXQV010000812.1 GCA_903921605.1 uncultured Planctomycetaceae bacterium
CCGCCAATCAGCGAACTGGCCAAGTTGCAGGGCGATGTTGCTAATGGTCGTATGGTGTACTTCTCCACCGGCACCTGTCACAAGTGCCATGTGGTTGACGGCATGGGTCGTGAGATCGGGCCGAACCTGACTGAGATCGGCAGCAAGCTCAGCCGCGAAGCGATGTTTGAGTCGGTGCTCTATCCAAGTGCCGGCATCAGTCACAACTTCGAACTCTGGACCGTCGTCAAAACCGACGGTACGACTTTGAACGGACTGCTCGTGTCCAACACCGACGCTGAAGTCAGCATCAAGGGTGACGACGCTCTCGTCCGGGCCATCCCGAAGTCAGAGGTCGAAGAGCTGGTCAAACAAAAGATCAGCCTCATGCCTGCTGACCTGCAAAAGACCATGACAACTCAGGAACTTGCCGACGTCGTGGATTACATGCAGACGCTGAAGAAGAAATAGGGCAGCCGCCAAACGGCAACCGACGATCAATGAGCCCGGCACGTAAATCGTGCCGGGCTTTTCTTTTGAGTACTCGCCAGGAAACCCGCCAAGTCATTCCGCCACCGGGCCTGCCCCGGTGGTTTACCGGCTTCTGCACCATTTCCTGCATCGCCTTTCAGGCATCACTTCGCCCCGAGCTGCACCAGCGACAATGCCGCGTTGAGATTCCCCGAACGAAATCCTTCCAGATCAATCGTGACAGACCGGAACCCGAGCGATCGAAAGCGTTCCACCAGCGCCTGTCGAGTTTCTGCGACACAAATCCTCGCGATGGCATTCACTGGCACTTCGATTCTCGCCAGCTCATTCGCCTCGAGTCGCACTCGAAACTCTGAGATCCCAGTTATCTCGCGCAGGAATGCTTCGGCCTGTTCAATCCTGGCGACTCGCTCTTCATTGACCTCAACACCATAAGCAATTCGACTGGCCAAACACGGCGCGGCGGGTTTCTCTGAGACACTCAAACCCCAGTATCGCGCGAGGGTGCGGACATCCGACTTGTTGAGATTCAATTCAATCAACGGACTGCGGATCCCATGGTCTGCAGCGGCTTTCATTCCGGGACGATGATCACCCAGGTCGTCGGCATTGGCTCCGTTGACGATCAACACTACCTGCAACTCGGCCAGCTTCTCTGCGGCCAGCGAATACAGTGTGTCTTTGCAATAGAAACATCGGTCTCCCGCATTGCGCCGATATTCGTCGCGAGAAAACTCATCAGTGGAAATCTCGATGTGGCGAATGCCGATTCTCTCGGCTTCTTCACGAGCAATCGTGCGTTCAATCCCGGCAAGACTCGGACTGACGGCTGTCACGGCCACAGCCTGAGAGCCCCACGCCTCATAAGCCGCCTTCGCAACAACCGCGCTGTCGACCCCGCCGGAATACGCGACAGCAACCGGACCGTAGGAGCGAATGGTGTCTACAAGCCGTGACGCGGTATCAGCCACGGTATGCGGGATTGTTTGAGTCATGAATTAAGGAGTCGATCGAGGATCAAATGGCGAAAAGCCGACGGCAACAGTTCTCGCTTGTACTGACGCCTTCGGCTTGCCGTTAAACAAATTTGGCAAGACCACGCATACAGGCACCCTCAGGATCATAGCACCTCTGTACCGTTTTTTCAGTGAACGCGAACGGATCCGGCACAATGTCCGGGACTGCCTGAATTCCGGATTTGCGTTCAGTTTCTGATCGGGTACATTCGAAGTAAACTTTGTCCACGCGGTGTGAAATGAGGCTGGGTGTCCACAGGATACCTGTAGACGGTCGCGTCACTCGTCGCCGCGAACTTTGAATATACCGCCAAACGACATCTCCCACCGCGAATCCTCGGAGTTTTCTCGTGCTAAACATCGTCAGTCATCCCTCGGGTCGCCGCCAGTTCTGTGACGGGGTTTCTCGCCGACGAATGCTGCAAATCGGATCTCTGGGTACGTTTGGTCTCTCACTGCCAGGTTTGCTGCAGGCCGAACAGTCGGGCCTGGTCCATCCCTCTGCACGATCGAAGAAGTCGGTCATTCTGGTTTGGATGCATGGCGGTCCGTCGCAGCTTGATACGTTCGATATGAAGCCCGCGGCTCCTCGAGAATATCGCGGACCGTTTTCGCCGATCGCATCGTCACTGCCAGGTTTGGAAGTTTGCGAACTTCTCCCGGAACACGCGAAGGTGATGGATAAGTGCACCGTCATCCGCAGTTTCTCTCACGGCAACGGCGATCATTGGGCGGCCGCTCATTGGATGCTGACAGGTCGTCTTGGTGCCAACGGCAGTGATCGCAAACCTCGCTATCCTTCGATGGGAGCTGTCGCGTCACACTTACTTGGTCCAACTCAGCCCGGAGCCTTGGCCAATGTCAATATGAACGATGGAGGTTTCGGCTTTCATGGTGGAGCGTGGCTGGGCGTCAATACGAATCCGTTCCGCTATGGAGACTTCAGCTACGGCAATGAAGCCGGTCAACTGCCGACCGGGGACCATAAAAGTTTTTCACTCACCGATGGTCTGTCGCGCGATCGCATGATGGATCGAGTTTCTCTTCGCGGTCAGCTTGATGGCTTGAAGAAACAGATCGATCGCAATCGCTTGTTCGAGCAGATGGATGCCGTCGATCATCAGGCCATGGATCTGGTTCTCTCCGGCCGCGTTCGTCGCGCGTTTGATGTGACGGAAGAAGATGCTGCACTGCGAGAACGATACGGTGCGGGCTGGGGTGAGCAGGCCTTGCTGGCTCGCCGCCTGATCCAGGCCGGAGTTCGCTATGTCTCGCTGAACACGGGTTACTTCGACGACCATTCCAATATCACCGGAGCATTGAACGACAAGTTGCCTCGCCATGACCGCGCGGTCGGAGTGCTGATTCAGGATCTCGCCGAGCGCGGAATGCTGGATGACACGTTAGTCGTTGTGGCTGGTGAATTTGGACACACGCCAAGAATCAACGACAACGCTGGGCGAGATCACTGGCCGCAGGCTCAAAGCATTCTGCTGGCCGGCGGTGGCTACCGTCATGGCCAGGTCATTGGCGCGACCAACGACAAGGCGGAATTCCCAACTGACCGCAAGATCGGCGTCGAAGACTTCTGCGCAATCGTCTATCACGCCATGGGGCTCAAAGTGGATGATACGATTTTCGATCTGACTGGTCGGCCGACGCATCTCATCCCCGGCGGTGAAGTGCCGTTTGAATTGCTGTGAGAAATTTATGACCTCATCAGCCGCGTGGCGTTGATGCGATGTTGCCTCCCCCCCCTGAGCCTGCCTCACGGGCCTGCGGGCCTTTGCACAACCACAATGTTTCTGTTTCCGCTGGTGCAAAAGCCAGTAAACCCCCGACGCAGGGGCGGGGGCGGGTAAGTCAACAGAACGATGGCGGTTTCTGCAAATTATTCACGAGCATCGCTCAAAAACGCCTCTTTCAGAACTGCCCTGTTCATCCAGTTTAGCATCACGGGCTGTTCGGTTCCCAGGCGGCGTTTTGTTCGGTAAAGTTTGGCCGTGGGGGGCACTTCAATGAACGCTGTCGACAGCCATGATGGAAAAGAGTTCCATCGGAGTGGCTGATGGCGGAAGGCCCAGGACGGATTCGTGTTCATGAAGAAGAAGGGAATCTGACTTTATGGATCAATCAGCACTGCCGGCGGCTCATCTTGTGAATGGGCTGCGACGTCTGGTGGATGATATTCGCAGAAACGAAATTGCAGGTTCGCGCGGACTCACGGATGTTGTCTGCGGCACGACGACTCTTCTGACCTATGGTGACGCAGGAGTTCATTACTGCGGCTATGCTGTCGAAGATCTGATCCAGATGCACTCGTTTGAGCATGTGATCTGGCTCTTGCTGCACCAGAGCCTGCCCACCGAAGAAGAAATGGCGGACTGCAGTTCCATCATTGCCGACTCCGCGGTTATTGATGAGTCGACAACCGAGATACTGGCACGACTCCCTGTTGGCGCGCGGCCGCTGGATTTGTTTCCACTCTGTCTCTCGCTGCTTTCTTTTTTTGATCCGACACCATGCGACAGCAATGACGAAAGCGCGAGAACTCGAGTGCTTCGTTTGCTGGCGCAATTGCCACTGATTATTTCCTCCGCACTGGGTGATTCGACAGACATCGCGGCCTTGTCTTCGACGCAACTGTCAGCGGACGAGACTGAACTCACATGGGCCGGGCGTCTGTTGTGTCGACTGCGAGGAACTGAAGAGCGTCCTTCGGCCGCTGAAGATGCGGCCATGAATGCGCTGATGATTTGCGAATGCCTCACGGAAATGCGTCCGGCGTGTTTTACGGCACGGTTTGCGGCCAGCACGACGACTCACATTGTTCCGGTGCTGCAGTCGGCCGCGTCGCTGTTTGTTTCTCAACTTCGGAATGACCCGTTTCTGTGGACCAGCGATCTGCTGAAAGGATTCCTGAATCCGGGACAGGTTGAGGCGTGGTGGCGGCGGCGAGAAGGTCAGCCAATGCCGTTCGGTTTTGCGGCGGCTTCCGAGGACAATCGTGCGTCGCTGCTGACAGAAACTTGCCGCACAATGCTGGGAAGTATCGATAGAATCCGCGTAGAGGCGGCTGCGGCTCGCCTGGAAAAGCTTCAGGCTCAGGAACAGCGAGTTCCCACGACCGACTGGGCTGCGGCTCGCCTGATGACGCTGCTGGATATTCCGGCCGATCGGCAGGCCCTGGTGATCGTCATGGCCAGACTTGTGGGCTGGGCCGCTCAGGCAATTGAACAGCAATCGTCTGGCATTAGCCTGCTTCCCGCTCTACGCTACGGGACTTGAGGCCGTTGATTTAATTAGCCGGAACGCGTTAGCGTCCGGTTTTTCTGCAAAGCTGAAAAGAACCTTGGGCTAACGCCCGGCGGCTAATTGAACAACAGGTCAACAACGCGCTTGAGACCGTCGTTACTAACGAGTTCCTTTTTCATTCTGGTTTTCCATGTCAGTTGCATTTCAGCAGTGTATCCATCCCGATTGCGCGGCCACTTACGATGTTGGCCAAATCCTTACGGCATGCCCGAAGTGCGGCGGCCTGCTGGACGTCACGTATGACTGGAATGCCGTACCGGTTCCAAAGTCGCTTTCGGAATTCGAACGCCGCTGGACGACACGACTGAATCCCGTCGACTACAGCGGTGTTTGGCGATTTCGAGAACTGCTGCCATTCGCCACCGATGAGCAAATCGTCACAATCGGCGAAGGCCAGACCATTCTGCAGAAGAACGACAAGCTTGCGCGCCAGTGCGACATGAAAGCCGGTCACCTCTTCCTGCAATACGAAGGCATGAACCCTTCAGGCAGCTTTAAAGATAACGGAATGACAGCCGCATCGACTCATGCTCGCATGGTCGGTGCAAAGATGACGGCCTGTGCTTCGACGGGAAACACCAGTGCGTCGCTGGCGATCTATGCGGGCGTCACCGGACATTTTCAGTGCATCGTCTTTGTCGGCAGCGGCAAGATTGCTTTCGGCAAGTTATCACAGGCACTGGACTATGGAGCAAAGACGATTCAGATTCGAGGTGACTTCGATGACGCTCTGGCACGCGTGCGAGACATCTGTGCGAAGCACCCGATTTATCTTTGCAACAGTGTGAATCCATTTCGACTCGAAGGTCAGAAAACAATCATGCTGCGAGTTCTCGAGGGACTCGGTTGGCAGGTGCCAGACTGGATTGTGGTCCCGGGTGGAAATCTTGGAAACAGCAGCGCGTTCGGCAAAGCCTTTATGGAACTGAAGGCACTGGGGCTGATTGATCGCGTTCCTCGGTTGGCAATCATCAATGCGTCCGGAGCCGATACTCTCGATGAGTTCGTAAATGACGGCAAACTGGTCTGGAACGGTGGTCGTCCGAATGCCGATCAGATTTCCGGCCGCTACACCACCATGGATCGTGACAACGAACGAGCCTCCACTTTGGCCAGTGCGATTGAGATTAATCGTCCGGTGAATCTTGAGAAAGCTCTGCGAGCACTCTCCGTCTGTAACGGTATCGTGCGAAAAGTCTCGGATCAGGAAATCATCGATTCACGTGCTCGAATTGCTGCCACGGGTTTCGGATGCGAACCGGCCAGCGGTGCCACGATCGCTGGCGTGCTTAAACTGCGAAAAGAAGGCGTGATTCAGGCGGATGATCGAGTCGTCTGTATCCTGACTGGACATCAGTTGAAGGATCCCGACCTGACCATGGCCTACCATTCGGGCGATCCTCAGTTGATGAGCAAAAAGCTGACTCCAGCCGGAGTCACTTCAACGCCGTTCGCGAATCCACCAGTCGTCGTTGATAATGACGAAGTCGCGATCCTGAAGGCACTTGGGCTGGCGTAGCGGGTTACTCGTCGGCCGACGATCGTTGTTTGCGGCGGGCCTGAGCAGCTCGGCGGTAGTCGGAGAAGACGTGAGCGGCCAGAAGGGTCGTCTCTGTGGATAGCTCTTCGACTCGACTTCTGAAGAACGCCAATGCGCCGATGGCCGGAATTGCGACTCCTAGACCCTGCAGAGTTGTGATCAGAGCTTTGTAAACGCCGGGAGCAAGTTCCGAGATTTGCGGATTTGCCTTCAGCTCGAACTCCATGAACGCAAGAATCATCCCCCAGACTGTTCCCATCAGCCCGAGCATCGGGGCCAGAGTGCTGATGACGGACAAATGTTCGATGCGGCGGAAGTAGCGACTGGATTGTTCGACCGCTGCGTCTTCGATCGCTTTTTCAACGGCCGCGTAGCTGCCAGTCCCCGCTTCTTCCAGCCCCGCATGAAGCAAGCGACTGAGAAATCCCTGATGCTTTTCACACAGCTGCAGCCCTTCGGCGATTTTCTTCTCAGCCAGGCAGCGGTGAATTTCTTCGGCAAGTCCGGGCGGCATAAATGTTGACCGACGGATATGCAGCACATAATCAATGATCAAGGCCACCATGATGAAGCTCAGAAACATGATCACGTAGCCGATCATGCCTCCCGCGGCCAACATGTCGCGTACGTTCAAAAATGACTGAGCAGTCTTTTCCGCAGCCTGAGCCGGCGCGGCGTCTTGTGCGAAGAGACTTGTGACAGTCAGCAGGCAGACGGCGCCGCCGCACATCAGGACCAGCCGTCGAAAACCGGAGTTTGGCGATCTGGGTTCAAAAGGGATGCGCATCCTGACATTCCGTTGCCATGTGGGTCGAAGTCATCAACGTTGAGAAGTGTTGTAGTGTAGACGAACCTGACGAAAACTCGACGGTGATTCCGCAGCGGCCGGGAAAAGGGGCCGGAACCTTTTGAATTAATCAGCCGGAACGCGTTAGCGTCCGGTTCTCATTTCAGAGCCGCTGATCTCCGTGGATCACTGTCAACTCCGGAAGACATCAACCGGCTTGAAATCGCCCTTCAGAATCTTGCCGGATTCGCACTGAAACCAATTCTCTATGACAGCCGCGTAGACCTGCCGAAAATCGGTGTGATGCTGGATGTCCCCGTCTTTGAGCTTTTGCAGACTCGGCAATTCTCCGACGAGGCCACTCTTCACAGAATTACCGGCAAGAAACATGGGGCCGGCTGTCCCGTGGTCGGTGCCTTCGCTGGCATTCTCTTCAACTCGTCGACCAAACTCGCTGAACGCCATCACGGTGACAGCATCAGACTTTTTCATCTGATCCACGTCATCCAGAAAGGCCTTCACGGAATCGCCAAGCTGCCGGAGCAATCCCTCGTGAGCCCCGGGTTGCTGGGAATGAGTATCGAATCCGTTGAGTTGCAGATAGTAGATCGACGTCTTAAGACCGGAACTCATCAGCCTGGCAACGGTCTGCAGTTGTTCGCCCAGTCCGTTCTTTGGATACGTTACAGTCGAAGCATAGGACTTACCGGTGGAACTCAGGCGCTCACTGGCCGTGATCGCGGAGCTTGTGCTGGACTGCACAAAGTTCAGCAGGTCGTTGCCTTCACCTCGCCGGGCGTCTGCCAGCTCCTGAACGGCTTTGCGAAAGTCCGCATCGTCGGCTCCCTGTAGTCGAAACTGTTCCAGTGAGCGAATGGAAGGCACGCGAACCTTTCGCGACATCACAGAGAACGGCTGTTTGTCGTGCCCCAGATGCAACGCAGCCGGATCTCCGCCATCGGCGTCTGTTTGCTCCTCAAGAAATCGTCCCAACCAGCCGTCGGTGCGAATATCATTCTTTCGCTGACACGTATGCCAGATATCCATCGACTCAAAGTGTGAGCGATTTGGATCCGGGTATCCGACTCCCTGAACAATCGCCAGCTTGCCGGCTTCAAGTAGATCTGCGAATCCTCGCAACGCGGAATGGAATCCAAGCTCTCCGTTAATGGCCAAAGTGTCGCTCTTTGCGACCGCGAGTTTGGGACGCAGCTTGCGGTATGTCTCATCGGCAAACGGAACCACGGTGTTCAGGCCGTCGTTTCCTCCGGCCAGTTCAATCACCACGAGCACTCGTTCTGAGTTTGCGCCACTGCTTGCCGCGCGAACTGCAGCTTGCTGCAAAACAACGGGAGCAAATCCGCCGAATGTCAGAACAGCAGAACCCGCGGAATTCTTCAGAAACGATCTGCGAGAGTTTTGTGCCATCGAATCTTCTGCCTTCAGGAGGATCTGCTCGTCTGGTGCACTGTCGAAAAGGTTCTGTTGGTTGTAGGCCGGACCGAGCGGAGCGAGTTCCGGC
>CAIXQV010000813.1 GCA_903921605.1 uncultured Planctomycetaceae bacterium
CGGCCAACTGCATTTGATGAACCGCCATGGTCATTGGAGTGGCGACGATGTCTTTCGCCTGTTCGAGCAGTCTCAGGCGACCGGGATGGCTCTGGATGTGAAGATGGATCCGAGCCACGCGTTTTATCTGGGCTATGAACTGGCTCGTGCTGAAATCGCACTGCATCTTGGAAAGCAATACGTCCAGGATGCGCCAATGCAATGGGGGCTGTTGGGTGAGTTGAAGGCTGGCTCGTCCAGTGCGATGCATGGATCTGACAAAGACAATCAATAACTGGCGAAGAGGCCGCTGAGCCAAAAGAAGCGCGCGGAAGTATGCGGCACTCGTTTGCAGAAAACCGGGAAAGCCATCAGCGACATTATTGGCAAGGCTAAGTCGTGCAGCCACAATCCCGCCTTTAATGTTCCCCCGGTGATTTTCAAAGGAAGACGGTTTGTTATGTTGCGATCAGAACTCATTCATCCGCAAATCTCTCAGATTCTCGCGCGAGCCGGCCATAGTTCGAAAGTGCTGATTGCTGACGGAAATTATCCGGCATCATCTGCGATTGGTCCTAAGGCCGAGTTGATCAGTTTGAACCTTGCACCTGGGCTGGTCACGGTTGCTCAGGTTCTGCGTGTGCTTCTGACGGCGATTCCCGTTGAAGCGGTCAATACGATGGGCATGCCGGAAGATGATCCCTACCGATTGCCTCATGATCCACCGGTCTGGAGTGACTACCGGAAGATCCTGGCGGACGCTGGCCAGTCGATTGAGCTGCAGCCAATCTCGCGCTGGGAGTTTTATGACGCTGTTGATTCTCGCGATCACGTCCTGACCATTCAGACGGGCGATCAGGCGTTGTGGGCCAATCTGCTGCTGACTGTTGGGGTCCGGAAGGCTCAGTAGGGAGCGTCCGAGGTTTGGGCTGTTGATGTCGAGGTGTGCGGTTCCAGCAGTGGACGCTGCACGCCGTGGCACGGCCTTTTCAGGCTGTCGCGTTGTTCAACTCCGTCCGAAAATGCCGGGCCGTTTATGGCAGACCCTGTTGATTTCCGCAGTTGTAGGGCTTCCGGAGGTTTCCTGAGTCTCAAGGCCCGGAGGTTGGGTAGAATCGGTCTTCTGTGAAGTTTGCCTCATCTGGTATGCTTCAACGAGTGTTCGGAAGGGCAGTTTGTCAGATCTGGATTTGGTCGCCTTCGGATCGTGAACCACGATTAAAAGTCATTGCATCGGGAGAATTCTCAGATGGTGTCGCGTTTGATGTCAGCGTTTTCTGTTCTGTCGGTTTTCTTTGCAGTCGCAATGACAGCTTCGGCTCAGGACAGCCTTGCGTGGAAGTTCGAGTCGGGTGAATCGCTGAAGTATGTTGTTCAGCAGAGTACACAGATGGTGATGAATGCTGATGGAAAGCAAAACACCATGAACATGGAACAGACCATGGACATGGTGTGGAAGGTGACTTCCGCAGCCGGGAACGGTGGCTTCAAAATGTCACAGAGTGTCGAACGAGTTCAGGTGAAAACAGAAGGCGGGGCCTTCGGTGTTGTTCAGTTCGACAGCAACAGCAAAGAGCCAGTGACATCGCCTGTCGTTAAATCAATGGCTGAATCCTTCAGAAAGATTGTGGGTCAGGAATTCGCTGTCACTATGCAGCCCACGGGAAAGGTGACAGAAGTTGTTGTTCCGGAAGATCTGCTGAAGGCACTGACGGACTCCGTTCAGAACAGCAATGTGATCAACGAAGACACATTGAAGCAGATGATGTCTCAGTCTCCGGTCACATTCCCTGGTCAGCCTTTGAAAAAGGGCGAGTCGTGGGAAAGCAGCCAGAAGGTCGAATTGCCGTTCGGCACGATGACCGTTGTTTCGAAGCTGGTCTATGAAGGAACCGAAGATGGCGTTGCGCGGATTTCTCAGTCGCCACGGATTGAAGTTCTTCCTCGTGAAGGTGCCGAAATCACGATGACAATGAAGAAGTCCGAAGGCAAGGGGCTTGTCTTGTTTGATGTCGCACGAGGACGCATTACCAAGTCGGATCTGGACCTCAAGCTTGACCTGGAAGTCAAACGGCTGAACAACGCCGTTCAGCAATCGATGCGTCAGAAAACGTCGATGGTGCTGGCTGAGTAATTCGATGTCTCGTTGGCAAATTGTTTTCAGGATTGAAAAAAGCAGGCCAGCTTTCTGAATTCTGAAGAATTTACACGACAGGGCCGCAGAGGAACGCTGAAAGTTCTTCTGCGGCCCTTATTCTTTGAATGTCAAATTGCAAATTTTTTCGCGCCGGGAGCCTGAGCTGTGAAACGAATTTTTCTGACTCTGGCCATCCTTGCCAACATCATCATGATCATTGCCATGGTGCTGGGGTTACAAGTCGGCGATCCAATGCTGGCTAATGGTCGGGACCCCGAGGTCAATCATCGCATCGGCACACATATTTTGATTGGGCTGGGAGCACTCACCGGAACTACGATGGTTCACGCCCTGATCTTCACCTACTTTATGGGAACCAGTCGGTGGATTGAAGAGACTTCCGCGGCGTACAGTCTTTCCGGGGATTTCCACCGTCGCAATCAGAAGATCAAGTATGGAATCCTGCCCGGGATTTTGATCAGTTTTCTGATGATCCTTGCGACCGGCTGTTTTGGTGCAATTGCCGACCCGGCGACCGCCGTGGAACTCGGGAGCAAGTTTGGCGTCTCGGACTCCACGATTCATTTTGCTGCCGCCGTATCGACATGGCTGGTCACGCTGATCGTCAACTTCACGCAGTACATCGCGATTGCGAGAAACAGTGCGATTGTCGAAGGAGTACTGACGGAGGTTCGCCGCATCCGTACCGAACGCGGCCTGCCCACCGAATAGGATCAGCAGATTGATTTTTGTGTAGCCCGATTGGTCTCAAATCGGGATCTCTGCAGCGTCGCTGAAGTTTCATGTCTGTCTACGTGTCCTTCATCAACACTAGTTGAGATTATGTCCATGCAGGAGCCGTTGGAACCAGACTGGAAGCTTTCTGATACGGCCCCTTTTTCCTTTTTCGGTTTGTCTGCCAGTGCTGGACGGGCAGATCTGCGTCGATGCTACGCTGCGTTAATTCGACAGTTTCGGCCCGAATCACATTCGGCCGAATTCCAGAAGATTCGTCAGGCATACGAATTGGCGGACCGAGCATTGAGTGCTCAGCGAAGTGAATTCTCTGAAGCCGAAGTTGTTGCTGCATGCGTCTCCACGTCGACTTCGGTCGTGTCTGTATTCCATCAAACTCATGCATCCTTCGAACCGGCTTCGACCGAGACCACAGAACCGCAGCAGTCGACTGTTCTCCGAGCGAAGATTCTTGCGACTGCCCAACGCATGGCCTCCGATGATTTTTACGCGGTGGTGCACGGCACACTCCTGGAGTTTTTGCTTGCGGCGTCGCCGGACACCTTTCTGCAGTGTTATGGAGAGTTTGCTCCGTTCGTCAATCATGACGATGTTCTGCGACAACCAATTCATCGTGTTCAGTTCACGGTTTGTTTCCTCCAATACGCCACCTGGAATTTGCCGGAAGCGTGGATTGAAGAGCAGATCAACTTTCTGGAACAGAATGCAGACCTTCTGCACGACGGCGGCGAGTACGAATTCCTGCTGCGTCTTCTTGACTATCAGCGTTTTTGCCGACAGAACGACCACGACGATGCGGAAGCTGTTTTGCGGCCACTGCATTCCATAATTCTGGAGTTCTACAAGCGTCCATGGAGAGAAGGATGTCGCTATTTTCAGGGCGCTGTCAACCTCATGCAGGCAGACCAATCTTTGGTCACTGAGAACCTGCAGTATTCACACCGGCGATTCCTGCGTATGCAGCTGGCGTTCTGGGAATTGCTGGCATCACGAGTTGCTGCAGATCCTCATTGTGGCACAGGACGGTCTGTCGGCGTCGTCAACTTTGTTGCGTCGGCACAGTGGAAGTCCTTCGTTGCCACCAGTAGAAGGAAACTTGCGTCACATCCGAAATTCCGACGTATGCGCCGAGAGGTGTACTTAAAAAAGGGAGCACGATGTTTATTACTGATGGCCTTCGGTGCGTTTCTTGGGACGATGGGGCTGTTCCTGGTTCAGGCATTCCTGATGTTGATCGGTGCGATGGTCCATTCCTATGAGGGCTTGAGTAATGGGCTGCTTAACCATTTCTCAGATGCGTTTTTGATTTGCTCAGCAG
>CAIXQV010000814.1 GCA_903921605.1 uncultured Planctomycetaceae bacterium
GGAATCGGATAATAGACGGCGCAGCCGATCTGTTTTTCCTTCAGAGACTTCATAATCTTCTCACGCTGTCCGCCCACAACTCGTGTGGTGAACTGATTGAAGACGTGACGACGATCCGGCAGGATAGTCGGTACTTTGACAACGTCGGAAAGACCATTGGCTTCGATCAACTCGCAATATCGTTCTGCATTGCGAGCACGACCTTCGGTCCATGTATCAAGATGACGCAGTTTGACGCGTAGAACCGCTGCCTGCAGCGCGTCCAGACGACTATTGAACCCAACTTCCACGTGGTTGTAACCCCCGAGGTCGCCGTGAACTCGCAGTCGCTTCAGGCGTGCAGCAATTTCAGGGTCATCAGTTGTCATGATCCCGCCGTCGCCGGCTCCACCCAGATTCTTGGTCGGGAAGAAGCTAAAGCATCCGATCGTGCCCAGAACACCCGTCCGGCGTCCTCGGTACTCGGCACCAATCGCCTGAGCTGAGTCTTCGATGATTGGAATATCGTGAGCCGCCGACATTCTCCACAGCGGCTCCATCTCAGCACATTGGCCGAAGATGTGGACCGGCATAATTGCTGCCGTGCGAGATGTGATGGCCTGTTCAACCTTCTCCGGATCGAGGTTGAAGCTGTGAGGCTCGATGTCAACCAGAACCGGGATCGCCCCGATTCGGTGAATGGCACCGGCTGATGCGAAGAATGTGAATGGGCTGGTGATGACTTCATCACCCGGCTTTACGCCGGCGGCCAGCAGAGCCAGAATCAAAGCATCGGTTCCGGAGGCACAGCCGATGGCGTACTGTGAGTCGCAATAAGCAGCGATCTCAGTTTCCAATGCTGCGACTTCGTCACCCAGAATGAACGTCTGCGACTCGAAGCAACGATCCACTGCACTCTTCACTTCTTCCTTGATGGTCTGGTATTGAGCCACCAAGTCAATGAAGGGTACGGGTTCGCAGCTTTCTGTCGACGCTGCTCGTGGATGAATTACGGACATGAGCGACTCCATTCGCTTCTGATTGCCAGACGTTCGGGGATTTGCCCGAATTGAGGCCGGAAGTTAGAACCTCAAACGGGGCGTGTCAAGATGAAGGGACCGGCAAAGAATGCCGGTAAATGCTTGTCGAGCTGGAACTCACGACGTTCCAGTCGGCCGTGACACACTTCCTCGTTATCGGTCTTAACAGAAGTAGAGTTTGGATCGATTACACAGAATTTTCAGGGACGGGAACAGTGAACGTTTTGAAACGGCCTAAAGTCCCTCCTCAAAGGAGGAGTCAGCCCTGGCAAAATGCTGCCGGAAGTCTCCCCAGGAGTCAAATTATCAGGTTTTTTGAAGGATCACGCGGTCAAGCGGCGCCAAGCGGCGGGAAAATATCAGCCGAGCGGCCTATGATCCCTATTGATGCAAATACCCCGCCGCGATTGAGATCACCCCTTCCTGACTTCTCCACGCTGAGAATTCAGGCTCGAGTCGTTCCCAAAGCTCGGCTTCGGGAACCTCTGGATTCCAACCTGAAATCACGCTTCGCCTGGGAATAACACCGGCAGAAAACTTTTAATTTAGTGAGAGATTGACATGCCATTTGTTCAGCCAGTTTTACCGGCAGAAGCTTCGGAGAAGGTCGCTCAGGTCTATGACCGTATTCGCGAAGTCCTGCAGATTACGGAAATCCCCGAGGTCTTCCAGTATGTTGCGACCGTTCCGGCGTTCCTGCATGACTTCTTTATGAACTTTCGCAAGTTCGTTTTGACCGAAGGGAAGCTCAGTGAAAAACGTAAACTGCTGATTGCGTTTGCCGTCGCGGGACAGGCCGGCAGTAGACGCTGGATGGATTATCTGCAGACATTTGCGGCCCAGAAAGGGATCACCAGGGAGGAGATCCAGGAAGCCCTGGCAATTGGAGCAACGAACTCCATGTACAACGTGTTGTTTAAATTCCGCGATATCAGTGGAACGGATGTGTTTAACGGCATGAGTGTCGGGCTGAGAGCACACACCTTTCAGTCGACATCACTGGATGATCACACGGTAGAGCTGATCAATCTGTCGCTCAGCGATATCAACGGTTGCAAACCCTGCACCGCAGCACATGTGGAGAAGGCTCGTCAGCAGGGCCTTGCTGATGAAGCGATCTATGAAGGTATTCAGTGTGCAGCAACGATGATTGCGGGAACGCAGTTTCTACGATCCATCGATGCGGATTAATA
>CAIXQV010000815.1 GCA_903921605.1 uncultured Planctomycetaceae bacterium
TCGCGTTCGACGAGCATCGCCAACGTCGGAGTTTGCACTCTGCCGACGGAAAGGGTCTCGCCCTGCGCGATCGTATACGCACGCGACAGATTCATTCCAACCAGCCAATCGGCCTGAGCACGACCGCGGGCTGCCGCTGCCAGCGAGTCGTAGGCGCTCCCGTCCTTCATTGCCAGAAGCCCTGACTTGATCGCGCTGGGCGTAAGCGATGAAATCCACAACCGGCGGACCGGCTTGCGGCATCCCGCGGCCTCGTAAAGGAACCGAAAGATTAACTCGCCCTCACGTCCCGCGTCCGTGGCGCAAACCACGTATTCGACATCGCGGCCTTGAATGAGTTTTTTGACAGTTTTGAATTGGTCTTTCGTGGACTCGAGCACGGCCAGCGGCCACTGATCGGGCAGCATGGGGAGCGACTCTGCACGCCAGGCCTTCCAATCGGGATTGATCTCGTGTGGCTGCGCCAATCCCACGAGGTGACCTATCGCCCAAGTGACCACGTATCCATTGCCGTGCATCCAACCTGATGCCCGCGTCTGCGCGCCGACCACCTGCGCAATATCACGCGCAACCGACGGCTTCTCGGCGACAACAACTACGGTCATGTTTTTTTCCAGGCGATCTCACGAAAACCAACGGATCGGAAATCTGTTGTCCATGGGGTTGAGAGGATCAAGCGGCGTGGCGTCGTTCTGGACTCGGTCGACGACGACGCCTCAGTTGTCTCTGTGGCGACAGGATAACGCATTGCGGGGATGCGGGAGAGCGTATTCGCCGGAATATCGTTGAAGTGTGAACCGAGGCGTGAGGGGAGGTTCGAGTCAAAATGCGTTCCTCAAACGGAACAGTCACCGAATCGCTGAGTTCCTGACATTCCGACAGTGCTCAGGTAACGTGGCGGTGGTTCGGAAACGGTCAGACGCCTGCCGCGGATGCGACACGGCGAAGACGCGAAGAGATACCTGCACTGTCTAAGGAAAGAAGCCTTTCGCAGGATGTCCAGGAAAGCCGTTGAATACGATTGGACAAAACAGACCCGGTTGGCGACATTATCTGTGTGCTACGAATTTTCCTGAACAACAACTCGCAATAACAAAGGATGACGAAATGGGCGACAAAGGCGGCAAGAAGGATAAGGAAAAGAGCAAGAAACAGAACGCGAACAAACAGGAACAGAAGACGAAGGGGAAACCGGCTCAACCCAAGTCGAAGTGAGTAGGACCGACATCGCGCCCTCTCGGCAGAAATCCGGGAGGCCGCGAAACACTCCAGCCAAGGGTCTTCTGTGGTCACTGTTGATGCGGCTGATGGAATCTCCATGCCGTGATTGATTTCGCGATCCGCAGCACATGGAAAGCTTGCGGATTTGTGTAGCGGCCGTTCATCTTCCCCTTCGATCGTACCCTCACACTGCTGGAATGCGCCGTGATACCAGCGATTGGCGTCCGGCGAGTCTTCCATCGATCATCCGTGAGTAAAACCACAGGCGAGTCCTGTGAATCATCCAGACGCTGCACATCAATATCCGCGCAGCATCATTCGAAAGCAGGACGATTTCGCGGCCCGAATAAGCGGCGATACTCGTGACCTGCGGTCAGATAGCCAGTACTCTCAATTCTGAACCGCTGTCTTATGGCCCTCAGGACCGCTGTCTGTTCGGTCAACAGAGAAAGTTGCCGGGACCCCATCGCTCACTCAGGACGCGTCCTCCTGAATCCCCTGGGCTGCAGTCGTTTCATGCCAATGCAGCGGTCACTTGCCTATTCATATGCGGGCTGTACCACCCAGCGAGACTTGGAATGTAGAAGAGTCTGATCAAGCCCGCAGTTCTATCGAAGTATGGGGTGCACTCCAGAAGTTCAAGAAGCGTACGCCGTGCGACTGTCGACACCATAACCGCCCTCGTATGCCCCAGGGGGTTTTATGAGATGGCGTAGTGTATTTCATGTGAAATTACCTGGGCATTTACTTCGAAGAAACTTCCCGGCACCTGGTTCATGGACTTGAATTATCGTCGGAACCAAGGCTTACTGAGATCATTCGACACCGCATTGCAGCGCGTTCCATTGGGACAGCATAGTCCCGAAGATTTCTGCAGTCGGGACCGCTGCTATTGGCTCATTCATGCTTCGCCCAGGCTGAGCGTGACTTGCTGGTTGGGGACGGAATCCGGCGATTGCCGAACATTTCACCTCTATTCGGATATCAGCTGCGGCTGATGTCGAATGTCAGA
>CAIXQV010000816.1 GCA_903921605.1 uncultured Planctomycetaceae bacterium
ACAGCAGGATGCCGAACGCCGTGATATGGTGATCAAGAACATCGAGCAGTTCCTCGAACAGGACGATGAAAATCAGACGGCCTGGTTGCGGCTGCCGGAGAACAGCTGGTGGTACTGGTATGGCAGCGACAATGAAGCCATTGCTGTTTATCTGAAACTGCTGGTGGCAGTTCGTCCCAACGACGAAGTCGCTTCTCGACTGGTCAAGTATCTGCTCAATAATCGCAAGCACGGTACTTACTGGAACAGCACTCGCGACACCGCGATGGTTGTCGAATCCATGGCTGACTACATTAAGGCCACGGGTGAAGATCAGCCGGACATGACTGTGGAAGTTCTGGTCGATGGAGAAGTCCAGAAGACGGTGAAGATCTCTGCGGAGAACCTGTTCAGCTTCGACAATGTTGTGCTGATCGAAGGCGATGCAGTCACCTCTGGAAATCACACGATTGAAGTTCGCCGCACAGGCAAGGGCCCGGTTTACTTCAGTGCGTATCTGACCAACTTCACGAAAGAAGATGCAATCACAGCCGCCGGACTGGAAGTCAAAGTTGACCGCAAGTTCTATCGACTTGAACGAGAAGACCAGCAGGTCAGCGTTCAGGGAGATCGCGGGCAAGTGGTCAGCCAGCAGGTGGCGAAGTACAAACGCATCCCGGTTGAGAATACTCTTTCCCTGCCAAGCGGAACGTTGATTGAAGTGGAACTGATCATCGACAGCAAGAACGATTACGAGTACTTGTTGCTCGAAGATCACAAGCCGAGCGGTTTTGAGCCGGACGATCAACGCAGCGGTTATGTCTTCGAAGGTCTGACGGCTTATCGCGAACTCCGCGATGACCGCGTTAGCTTCTTCCTGACAAATCTCGCTCGCGGCAAACACAGCATCAGCTATCGGATGCGTGCGGAAACTCCCGGTCACATGTCCGCTCTGCCAGCCACAATCGAAGGGATGTACGCCCCTGAACTCGTTGGCAACAGCAACGAGTTCAAGTTGAGAGTAATCGATCGGGAGTGATTTCTAGTCGTACCGAACCCGCCTGACCTGAGCCTGAGACGCTTGCCGATTTCTCACTTTCTTGAATCGACTGGCCTCTCAGGCGCCTTGAATAGGTTACATTCTGCCGCTTGCCTAAGTGACGTCTGGCAGGTTTTCCAGATCAGCGAGATCTTTCATTCGACCACTCGCCAGCTTATTGGCGCGCAGATCCTGCAGTGAAATCAGGGAAATGGGGACTCCATCCCAAACATCCTGAATACGATTCTTCCAGGCATGCTCGAACGAAAGTCCGGAGACGGAGTTCAGGATCTCAATGCGAAGCGGAGGATGCCCCATACGAGTCATCTGCTTTGGATCGATAAATAGTTCGGCTCGAAGATTAGGCACATCGAATCCGAATTCACGACAAACTCGCAGAACATTCTCCGCATTATCTGCACTGGTCTGAATCCACAAATCCAGGTCACCTGTAAATCGTGGATATCCATGTGCCGCGACTGCATAACCGCCAACCAGCAGGTAGTTAACGCGGTGAATATGCAACAGATTCAAGAACTCTTTGAAGTCGAGGGGCAGTTTGACCATCAGCATAAGCCTGCATGCGGAGCTGTTCGAGAATCGTGAGCCGCTGTTCCATCGTCATCATCCAGTACTCGCGCATCGTAGCTTCATCAGCGGCTTTGAATGAGTCAAACGTTTCGATTTTGAATTTTGAATCCATAAGGCTATTTACCTGTTGATGGCTTCGTGCGATCGGGCCGTAAGCCTAGCAGAATTCTCACACACTTGAACGTCAGCAGACGTGAACGCAAAGAACGCTCGTCTTTTATCGCCGATCGCCATTCTCGCTCAAACGAAAAAAGCCCCTGGCACGAAGAATACGTGACAGGGGCTTTTAGGCGGGAAGGTCATTCTAACTCAACAGCTTAACGAAGCTCGTTCTGAGCCAGCTATCAGATGTGCTTGTAGACCGATTCGAAATCGATGTCGTAGCGTTTCATCTTCTTGTACAACGTTGTGCGGTTGATACCGAGTGCTTTCGCGGTCTTCTGACGATTCCAGCCGCTGGTTTCCAGAGCCTGAATGATCAGATGACGTTCTGGTTC
>CAIXQV010000817.1 GCA_903921605.1 uncultured Planctomycetaceae bacterium
CGAGTTGTCCCTGGCATTGAAATGCCGGCCATTCGGAAGCCTATCCCTGGTGTGCTGGAAGATTCACTGCCGCAGCAGATTGCTCTGATGTGGACAGCTCTCGCCGATCCAAAGTTTTCTCCACCGACGGTCGTAAGCCGATATGAACAATTCGTCACTGTCGCGCCGGGACAGCCACCGCGCGTGCTGCGGGATGTCTTTACGGTTGGAGATCCCAGGGATCGCAACAGCGTTGCTCGCGCGATGGCTGTTGGATTCAACAATGGGCACAATATTCTGATCGATCTGGACACCATGCGGCTGAGGCAATGGACGATCGGGGAATTTGCTCGGCAACGAACGGAAGGCAAAAGCTGGTTCTGGGATATGGCTGGCGTCACTGTCTCGTCGGATCCTGAGATCACGTTTCTGAGTCGACTGGTCAGCAAGACTGCAACAGACAAAGAGCCACTCAGTCCGGTGACGGATCAACGTCGTCAGGCGGAATTGATTTCCAGTAAGGTGACTGATCAGTCGGTGATTCTTCGAGTGCGTTACTATTTTGATCCTTCACCTCAGGCGAGCACCCAGGCCGGAAAGGACACGAAGAATTCGGCCGCGCTTTCACGACATACGGCCGTCACGGCGTGGAATGATCCGGCCCGAAGTCTGCTGACGTCTGTTGTTAACTTCACAATTCAGCCATTCGAGCAATCCGGCGACGAAACCGGTTGGATGGTCAAAGCCGATGTTGAAGAATCACCAAACGACTATCTCGTACGGTTGGAAGGATGGTCTGATGCGGAATCATCTGCCGGGATTCCGTGGAGTGTGAAAGCTGGTTCTGAGAACAAAGCGAATACTGCGGTTCGTCTGCAGAATGGAGAAATGGCGACGTTGCAGTTCTTGACCAGCGTCAAACCGCCCGTGATTGTTCCGCCTGGAATTCCACGAGCGATGAGTTCGCCAGATCAGGTCACAGCCCTGCCCGGATTCGAAGGCCGCAGACTTCCGATTGATACGGCGATTATGCCCACTGCGATGACCTGGCTGGCCGATGGTCGTCTGGCGTTTACTTCTCTGCGTGGACAGGTCTGGATCGCCGACGATCAGGACAAGGACGGCAGCCCGGATGCTCTGACATTATTTGCGGAAGGCCTCGCGGCGCCATATGGGATTCAGGCTGATGGCAGTTCGATATTGGTATCACATAAGCCCGAGATTCTGCGGCTCCGCGATACTGATCAGGACGGGCGAGCTGACGAGTTTGATGTGTTTGCTTCGGGCTGGGGATTCAGCGACGACTATCACGACTGGACCACGGCACTGGCTCGTGATCAGAACGGCGACTATTTCGTGGGGCTTGGCAGTGACTATTCTCAGAACAATCGACCGGCTGACAATGATCGCTGGCGAGGAACCGTCCTGAAAGTCAACTCCGCCGGAACGATCACGCCGATTGCGTTTTCCATGCGGTTCCCGATGGGCCTGGCGTTCGATAGTCAGGATCGATTATTCGCGACGGACAATCAGGGAGTCCAGAATACGTTCAATGAAATCAATCACATCATTGAAGGCAAACACTACGGCGTTCCATCGCGACACGAAACAGCCAAAGATGTGACTGTGGAAACGCCGGCCCTGATGATTCCGCATCCATGGACACGCAGCGTTAACAGTATCACCTTCTTTCCGAAAGACTATGCGATCTCTGAACTGGCCGGGCATGGTGTTGGTTGTGAATATGATACGCGTTGTCTGATTCGCTTCACGGTTCAGGATGTGAACGGCACCATGCAGGGAGCCAGTTATCGCTTCAGTCTACCTGACCAGCCGAGCGGTGGAGGCAACTTTGTTGGGCCTGTTGCGTCGGCTATTGGGCCAGACGGAGGCCTCTACATCGGTAGCATTCGGGACAGCGGCTGGCAGGGCGGCACGAACACGGGAACGATTGAACGGATGGTTCCGGCAAAGAAAATGCCCAATGGGATCCGTGAGATTCTAGCGACGGCCCAGGGATTTGAAGTCTCCTTTTTTCACCCCGTCACAGCCAGCAAAGCGACCGATGTCAACAACTGGAGTCTGCAGGGTTACACCAGATCCTGGGGCGGCAGCTATGCGACGCCGGACTCCGATCGACACCCGGTCGTTCCTTCGGCATTGACGGTTTCGGACGACCTAAAAGCAGTCTCCATTCAGACGGCTGCATTGAAAGCGGGCTATGTCTATGAGATCTCAGTCAGGAAGCCGCTTGATGAATCCGCCGCAGCGGATTTCTGGCCGACTGAGGGACACTATTCCATGAAGGTCGTGCCCAAGTGAGGCGATGATCATTGATCGCAGAGTCTGTAAGCCGTGGAGTTCATGGCTTTGCTGATTCAATGGGAGCCTTCACTGTTGGCGATTCGTCGGACAGCAGATCATTGATCATTGAAATCAGTTCTTCAGGCCGAAAAGGTTTCTGGAGGACCGCATGGACTTGTAAATCGCCTGTTATCGCAGGGATGTCTTCCGTGGAGCAACCTGTCATAAGAATGACTGGGAGATGGATTCCCTTTTCATGAAGGACTTCCAGCATTGATGGCCCATCTACCGGAGACATCACCAGGTCGAGCAAAAGACAGTCGGCCTCTTTGTGCTCCACAAGATATTCCAACGCATCCGTCGCACATGTAAACAAGTCTGCTTTGCCACCGATAAGTTCAATGGTGCGCCCAATAACCTCCAGTGTCTCGGTCTGAGTGTCCACCGCCGCAATTCGAAGGATACGTGATGTCGTTGACAGTGCTGAAGGGTGCGAGCCAACAGGTTCGATGCGTGCCGGCATCGCAGACCTTGTCAGGAGAATGCGGAATCGGCTGCCCTCGCCGGGAAACGAAGTGAGCTGTATCAGGCCATCATGGCGATTCACATGACCATACACCACAGACAATCCGAACCCATGTCCGTCCGGTTTTGACCTCGTCGAGAAGAACGGCTGGAAGACTCGCGCATAATCCGATTCCGCAATTCCCTTTCCGGAATCAATGACCTCAAACCAGACGAACTCCCCACCAGTGCGGCGATTTCCAAACGTGGGTGTATCGACCGGAACATCGGGAAGGAAATCGCACCCGGTTCGAATCAGAATGGTTCCCTGAACATCAATCATGGCCTGAGCCGCATTGGTCACAAGGTTCAAAAGGATCTGATCAATCTGTTCCGCATCGCCTTCCGTTTGCAGAGGAATCGGATCCGGATCAAACAAGATCGAATGACGCCCACCAAGACCGGCCCGAAGAAGTGGCAGCATTCGATTCACTGAATCATTCAGATCAATGACCTTCTTCGTGGCAGGCTGTTTTCCGGCATAGGCCAACATCTTGCGACTGAGTCCGGCCGCCGTTTCAGCAGAACGGATGATTCCTTCCAGGCACTGTGAGCCTGCCGGCGAGCCGGGTTCCAGGTACTTCAGCAGGTCCGCATTACCTATCACGCCGACCAGAAGATTGTTGAAATCATGCGCGATTCCGCCGGCCAGTGCTCCGAGACTTTCCAGTCGTTCCGTCTGAGCCAGTCGCAGTTCGATGCGTTCGGTTTCCTGTCGCTGCTGTTCTGTATGCAGGATTTCTTCCTTGAGTCTTCGATTGGCATTTCGCAGCTTTCGTCGATCTCTGAGAAGGATGATGGCCAATCCACAAAACACGGCAAATCCGATTCGCGAAAACCTCAACGAGCGTTGACTTTCTTCATCCGCTCGCAATTGTGCTGCGGTGATTCGCTCGGACTGCATCGCCATCATCCGGCTTGCTCTGGAAGTATTCCATTCACCGAGTGTCAGGGACGTCAATCGAATTTTGGCCCTAAGACTTCGCGATCGTGTTGCCAGACATTTTCGTAACTCCTGACGGTGATGCTCCCTCGTCCCATTAGCTGGCAAGTTTAGTACTGCTCCTACAATCTTCCGCAGCGTGTCCTGGCAGTTGATCGTCGGAATGGAGTTATAGAGAGAGTCGAAGGTCGACTGCACCCGTATAAGATCATCCTGGCTCTGAAGTATCTCGATCATGCTGAGTTGACACATCGCAATAATCGTTTGATGCTTCAGCTCCCTGGCCAGCTTCAGAGCTTCCTCCAGGGTCAATAACGCGGCTGAATCATCCTCGGATTGCTGTTCCAGATCGGCTATCAACAAGAGAGTAGAGATTCGTAAATCGCGGGACAGAGCCGTAAATTCCGGCCTCCGTCTGATCGCATCACACTGCTGCAGGAACTCCGAAACGGGTTTCTCGGGATTCGACTTTAAATCGCAGCGAAGCGTCAGGATTTCGTGTCGTGTCTGAACATCAGACATCACCTGTGATGACAGAACAGAAGAACATTCCAACAGAAGGGCGTCCGGCATCATGCCATCATCAAGCCGGCAAGCCAGCAGGTCCTGCAGAAGCCGGCAGCGGATCTCGCGGCTGCTGTTCGGAGTCGGCATCGTCAGTTCTGAAATCGGTGGTATCGGAACAAAAATCGTATGACTGAGTCCCAGAATCCGCTGGTGCTGAAACAAGGCGTGCGTAAAAAAAAGTTGGTAGGTCTGATGATTGTTGAGAGGAAATAGTTCCAGTGCCCGACGGAACTCGTTGTCTCCTGCTTCTATTCCCTCCAAACTCGACCTTGCACTTGCCCTTTGCATCATGGCGATGGCAACGACGGCCGGCTGATCGCAAGCCTGCGCGAGCTGAATCGTTTCCGTGCATAGCCGAATGGTCTCTTCAAGGTCCTGATCAAGTTGAGCGGCATTGCGGCCGAGGAGCCGCGACCAATCTTCGAAGCCGTAGTCCTTTTCCGGTGACTGCTGAACCTGCGAACTTGCAACAACCACGTCAGCTGAGTCTGAATACCGAAAATCGCTGGCCCAAACACTATGCTGCGGGATCAGTAATGCCACTAGTACCAGCAATTCTGGCAACAGCATTGTTTTTCGGACCATGATTCTGACATCCATTTCGACCGCACGCCCGTGTGATACACTTCGAGGACTGTTAAGGATTGCGAATTCCTTACGGAGATTCAATCCAATCCCCCGTCGGAACCTCGATATCTTCACATCGAAGTCGTCGGGTCCTGGACTTCTTCAATGTCAAACGCTGCCATTCATTGGTTTCTGTGATCCCAGGAGAATTCAATGCGCCCGCTGAAAACAGCCATTATTGGCACAGGCTTTATGAGCTGGGTTCATCAGGATGCCCTTCGCAGAATCGGTGTCCATGTCACCGGGATGCTGGGATCATCCGAAGCAAAGAGCCTGGCTGCGGCAAGCAAGTACGGCTTGAATCGTACCTACCTGTCAATTGAGGAGGTTCTGGAAGACTCGGAGATTGACTGCGTTCATGTTTGTACTCCGAATCAATCTCACTTCGATCTGGTGTCACGAGCCTTGAAAGCCGGCAAGCATGTTCTTTGCGAAAAGCCTCTGGCGATGGACAGCCAGGAATCTGCTGAGCTTGTCCATTTGGCGAAACAGTTCGATCAACTGGCGACGGCCGTTAACTACAACATCCGCTTTTATCCTCTTTGCTCTGAGGTGCGTTGTCGGATTCAAAATGGAAGTCTGGGGAAAGTTCTGCATGTGAACGGAAGCTACATTCAGGACTGGCTTCTTAAGAGCACCGACTACAACTGGAGAGTGCTTGCCAGTCAGGGGGGTGCTCTCAGAGCCGTTGCCGACATTGGTACACACTGGCTTGATCTGATCACATGGATGACTGGACTTCGAATCACTGCAGTCTGTGCGGATCTGATGACTGTCCATGCTGTTCGCAACAGGCCCGTCGGTGAAATCACAACCTTCTCAGCGGCAGACGAATCAGTCGAATCGGCAAGGAAGCCCGTTGAGATTTCTACCGATGACTACGGCGCGATTCTTTTGCAATTTGAGAACGGCGCGAGGGGAAGCTTGCATGTGTCTCAGGTGAATGCCGGGCGAAAAAACTGTCTGCGGTTTGAGGTCGCAGGTTCTGAGTCAGCCTGTGCATGGAACAGCGAAATACCTAACGAGCTTTGGATGGGCCATCGAGATCGCTCGAATGAAACATTGATTCGCGATCCAGGTCTGCTTTCGCCAGCAGCAGCAATTCATGCGGCTTATCCGGGCGGTCACAATGAAGGCTACGCGGACTCCTTCCGCGGCTGTTTTGCGGCGTTCTACAATGCAATTCAGCAGCGGGATTTTTCGGGGCAGAGTTATCCGACATTTGCTGATGGAGATCGCGAAATCAGGATTTGCGATGCAATTCTCAGAAGCCATCAATCTCGAAGCTGGGTCGAAGTGCCCTAAGGCCGGAGTTCTTCGTTTCGTCTGAGCGGCAATTCTGGGTATGATTACAACTCCCGCGTTGGCGCGACTGGAATTCCGAATTCACTAATTTCGAATTCACGGTGCCTGAGCCGACCAGCTCATCCTGCCTTGTGTTCCTCGCTCGAGAGTTTCCTCATGCGAAACGATATTCTGAAATCACTTCTGACGAATCCGGGTACCGCGTCTGGCGGGCTCCGCTCAATTGCCGCACCGGTATCTGCGTTTCAGGAGACCTCCGATCGTCGTTCAATGCTGCAGCGTTCTGCTCTGGGTATTGGCGCGCTCGGTCTGGCCCATGTGCTGAATGCAGACGGTCGATTGAGCGCGATGGAAGCTGGTCCATTAAATGATCGGCCTTCTCCCTTTCTGCCGAAGGCCAAACGCGTCATTCATTTCTTCCTGAATGGTGGTCCGTCCCACGTTGATACGTTTGACCATAAGCCGTTGCTGAGCAAATACGCCGGGCAGTCGCTGGGAGATAATCTGCTGACCGAACGTAAGACCGGAGCCGCATTTCCTTCTCCGTTTAAGTTTCGCCGTTACGGTCAGTCGGGTATCGAAGTCAGTGAGATTTTCTCCCGGACGGCCGCCCACATCGACGACATTGCCGTGATTCGTTCCATGTATGCGCAGGTGCCAAATCATGAACCCTCGCTGATGCTGATGAATTGCGGCGACTCCGTGCAACCGCGGCCAAGCATGGGAGCATGGGTTCTGTACGGGCTTGGGACCGAGAATCAGAACCTTCCGGGGTTTGTCGCGATGTGTCCCGGTGGGCTTCCGATCAAGGACACGGAAAACTGGCAGTCGGCATTTCTCCCTGGTGCGTTTCAGGGAACCTATGTTGATTCACAGCATAAAGAGCTGAGCAGGCTCATTGAAAATATCGAACATCCCCAGATCGCCACGGAGGCGCAGCGCAGGCAGTTGAGTCTGCTGGCTCGACTGAATGCAGAACATCGGGCTCAGCGAATCGATCAAAGACTCGACGCGCGGATTCAGTCGTTTGAACTGGCGTTTCGTATGCAGCACGATGCGGCCGATGCGTTTGACGTGACCCGTGAACCGGCTCATATCCAGCAGATGTACGGAGAAGGAATTCATGCACGCCAAACGCTGATCGCGCGTCGTCTGCTGGAGCGAGGTGTGCGTTATGTTCAACTATGGCATGGTGCCGGGCAGCCATGGGATAATCATGCGGGCATTGAGGCAGCTCATCGAAACCTGGCCGGACAAATTGATCAGCCAATTGCTGCTCTCATGACGGATTTGAAACAGCGAGGTCTGTTTGAGGATACTCTGATCCTGTGGGGAGGCGAGTTTGGCCGGACTCCGACGGTCGAACTCTCCGGAGACGGTAAACCTCAATCCGGTCGCGATCACAACCACTGGGGCTTCAGCGTGTGGCTGGCTGGCGGTGGAATCAAGGGAGGCACAGTCTACGGAGCAACTGATGACATCGGATTTAAGGCTGTCGACAAGCCGACCAGTGTTCATGATCTGCATGCGACGATGCTGCATTGTCTTGGTTTTGATCACAAGAAACTGACGTTCCGATATGCCGGCAGAGATTTTCGCCTGACCGATGTTCATGGCGAAGTGCTCCACGATATTCTGGCCTGAACACGCTCAGATTGATGTGGGGCTCACGCTGCATCGGGCTGAAGATTAGACCCGGGGATCCATGCTGCCAGCTTCACGAACGGCGTTTGATAAACGTTGCAGATCAAAAGGTTTTGTCAGAACTTTGAACGGATGACTGGAAGCCCCCTGACCAATTGCAATGTGCTCCCCCAGTCCGGACATGAAGACGAATCGCATGGTGGGATGAATCTCCTGAATCTCACGTGCGAGCGTAAAGCCATTTCCTCCACCCAACACAACGTCGGTCAGGACAACATCGATCGATGCTCCCTGTGCTCGAACCTTCTGAATGGCCTCGTTGATCGTGGTCGCGACCAGAACTTTGTACCCCAGCTGCCGCAGCGATAATTTGCCGATCTTGAGCATTGCGGGCTCATTTTCGACAAGCAGCACTGTGCCGCCTTTGGGACTGGTCGCCTCATCAGCCTGAGCTGGGGTCTCTTTCTCCGGGCCACCATGCCTTGGCAGATAGATTCTGAATGTTGTGCCGATTTCGGGACTGCTTTCGACGTCAATGGAACCGCCGTTCTGATTGACGATTCCGTAGACCGTTGCAAGCCCCAATCCTGGTCCCGGGCCATCGCCTGCTGGCTTGGTCGTGTTATACGGTTCGAAGAGATGTGTAAGAGTCGCTTCGCTGATCCCGCATCCCGTATCGGAGACCGTTACGACAACATATTTTCCTGGACGAACTTCGTGCGTGCGAAACTTACGAGTGGTCCGGAGTGTTTCATTCCGCGTCGACAACATGATCCGACCGTGATCTGAGATGGCATCGCGAGAGTTAATGCAAAGATTGGCCAGAATCTGATCCAACTGCACCGGATCGATATTCACCGTCCAAGCGCCTTCTCCGGGCATCCATTCGATCTCGATTTTTTCTCCCATGGATTTCCGCAGCAGATCGAGCATTCTTTCGACGGCTTTGTTGATATTCACTTTCTGAGGCGATGCATTCTGTCTCCGCGCAAATGTCAGGAGTTGCTGAGTCATCGCTGCCGAGCGATGTCCGGCAGTCTGAATTGCTTTGAGATGAACCTTGTACTTGGATGGCAGCGTTTCATCCAACATCATCATTTCTGAATGACCGAGAATCACCGCCAGCATATTATTGAAGTCATGCGCGATGCCACCGGCAAGCCGACCAACGGAATCCATTCGCTGTGATCGAGTGACCTGCTCCTGCAGACGCTCGCGTTCTTCAGCAATCAAGCGGCGCTCTGTGATGTCCTTGAAAGAGCCAAACAATCGGACGACTCGACCATCTTCCGAGGCAGTATGACCGATCGCACGCATCCAGCGATGACGTCCCTTCGCGGTGATGAAAGGCAGTTCAAGATCCCACGCGGTACCATCCTGGACCGCCTTTGCAACGGCATCACGAATTAGATGTCTCGACTCCGGGGCGTAAAAGCTGATCGCAGCATTAACCGTCGGCACATAGTCTGCAGGAACCTCGTGCATCCTGAGTGTCTGAGCAGACCACCGCAGAGTCATCGTGGTCAAGTCAATCTGCCAGGCTCCGACTTCCGCCACACTTCCGGTTTCTTCAAGCCATTCTTCGGTCTGACGCAGCGATCGCTCCGTCTCTCGACGCTGAATATCCCTGCGATGAGCATCGATCAGTTGACCGATCGCCGTGACCAGTGGCTGCAAAAACGTCACGTCAGCTTCGGAATAACCATCCGGACAATTGGCGACCCCAATAAGTCCAACCAGTGATTTGTCGCGAATAATGGGAAGTGCGAGAAACTGTTTTAGAGGAGGATGCCCCTCCGGAATTCCTCCCCGCCTTTCATCCGTCGATGGCGAATTACTGATTACCGGACGTGCCGTTACCAGAGCTTCACCAAACAGCGTCTTCAAGTTTCTGAATTCAAATCCTTTGGCGGCACTGTCTTTATAAAGCTGATGCGTCGCTTTGTCCCAGGAGATGTCAGAGAGAGCAAGCGTTCGCAGCCACGGCTCTCCGGACTCATTAAAACAGACTTCGCCGATGAATCCGTACTCACTTGAGGTTAACGCCAGCAGACGTACCAGCAGATCTTCAAAGGCGATGCGAGGATCGTCGGTCGAAATATACTTGCTGAGGCAGACACTGACCGTTTCCAGAAGCCAGTGCTCTCGCAACAGCGCGGCTTCGAATCGCTTGCGATCGGAGATGTCACTCTGGACCGACAGGTAGCCAATCAGTTTTCCACTTTGATCGGTGATTGGCTGAGCATCCAGCGAGATCCAGAAGATACTGCCGTCACGCTTGTAGTTCAGGATCTCACATTGAAATCCTTTGAGAGCTGCGACGTTTTCATGGATCAGGCGAACGACGGTGGGGTCCGTTTTCGGACCATGGAGAAACTCACGCGGCTTGAGTCCGACAATTTCATTCAGTGGCCAGCCGGAAACACGAGTGAACGCCTCATTGACCCAGACGGTGCCACCGTCAATATCAGAGATCATCACAGGATGAGTCGTGAGGCTGGCCACAAACGGCAGGGACGAAAGCGCGTTGAACGCCGCCGCATCCGTTCCCCCCGAAATCAACTCCGTTTGTTTACGCACATGCGTCCGTTGCACTGTCTTCTCCCGACCTGTCAGTGGCCTGTTACGGGGGGCCCGGAGGCGACCGAATTAATCTTTGGCGGATGGAAGAAGATCGCCATTGCCAATGACGCAACAATGGCGGCGGCCATCGGCACAAGGAACAAACCGTGGAAGTCAATCACTCCGTCTTTGGTGTAGACTTCCTGCATCAGATAAGGGCAAACCGTGTTCGCGACCAATGCTCCTACGCCAAGAATCATCACATTGAACAACCCTTGCGCGCTGGAACGAACGTCCTTCGGAAAATGCTCGTCCACAAAGATGTAGACTGTGGCAAAGAAAAACGCATAGCAAATTCCATGCACGATCTGAACGACGATGATCAGTTCTTTCTGAGGCATGAATGAGTAAACCGCAAATCTCAATGCGTGCCCCATAACTCCCACGATCATTGTGGTACGCCAGCCCAGAGCTTTCAGCGTTGCCCCCAGAACAAACATCGTCAGGATTTCTGCAATCTGTCCGATACTCATCACGGGCATAACCCAGTTGCCGGGAATGCCAACTTCTTTGCTGGAGAGAAATGTACCGGTCCAGTTGAAGTAGCAGTTATGAACGAACGAGTCGATAAAGGCGACGATCCACAGGATCAGAACGAACGGATGCTTCAGCAGTTTTGCCGCCTGCAACCAGGCCAAAGACTGAGCTTCTCCTTCAACAGCGGCTTTCGGAGGAGTATGCGGCAGTGTCAGGCTGAAAGCAGCCAGCACCAATGAAGCCACTCCGGCCACGATGTAGGTCCACTTTGTGGCATCCTGAAGCGGTTCGCCTGTGAGTCCATTTGCGAGGACTGCACCCAGCCACGCGACAAAACCGACAGGTTGAGCAGCATCAACTTTGGCCCAGTCAACAAGAATGAATGTGAACGGCCAGGCGGCAAAAATCCAGCCAAAGGTGCCGCCCATTCGCACGATCCCGAACTCTTTTTGAGCATCCTTCATGTTGGCGAAGGCAATCGAGTTGGTAATCGAGATCGTCGGGACGTACAGCAAACAGTGCAGCGACATCAGGCCAAAGAATGGCCAGAACGATTTTGTGAATGCCAGCCCCAGAATTGCGAGCCCACCAACCAGATGGCTGAAGGCAAGGAAACGCTCGGCCGAGAAGTTTCGGTCGGCAAATTGGTTACTGAAGAACATCCCGATGATGGACGCGATCGGAAATGCGTTCAAAATCCAGGACTGTTCAGCTGTTGTAAAACCGAGACCTGGCAGGTAACCAAAAATCAGTGGCAACCACGCCCCCCAAATGAAGAACTCCAGAAACATCATGGCAAAGAGGCGAGTTTTCATAGTATTCTTCAATCATCCTGGCAAAAAAGTGTCTGCGGGATAAGGCGGACCTGGACCCAACGATGTCGGATGATGACAGCCTAATTTACCGAGGGCAACCGTCTGCCACCCGTTCTTTGGCAGGACTGACGGCATTTTTGCCGTCCAGTTGAATCTTTACCGCCATTGCCGATTCCTGTTAGACTTCGATGCTCGGTTTTTATTCAGTGCGCGGTCACAATTGAACCATTGCTCCGGATGCTGTTCCCGCGAACACCCGGTCTCAATGTCATATCGTGCACAGAATTACTATCTCCCGAATGGATTCCCGGGACTCCAGGAGTTGCTGAATCATGGATCGATTCCGACATCAAAAGCGTTTTCTGCTGCTGTCCGGTGCAGGTTTTCTGTTGACCGGCTGCGGTTCAACGGAACCTGCTCCAGCCGATGCCGACACCGCCCTGATCGATGAACTGCTGAGCTCCGGTGGCAATTCCACAGCCAAACTGAAAGAGCCCGCCGAACCCGTCTACACCGAAGACAATCAAACAGATCACACTCAGACCGTCAGCCGCACTCGACCCGCAGACCGTCGCTCTGGCCAATCCAGTGCTCGCGGTGATCGTCTGGAACTGCGTCTCCAGAAAGGCGACCGCTTTCCGCTGGTCAAAACGGTCCACCAGACGTTGAATCAGAGATCCGAGCAAACTCCGGCTCTTGCTGAAACTCGGCTGGAACTGACGCTGGTGATCACAGTTGAGGAAGTCCGCGACGATGCGATCCTCCTGGGAGTCCGTTATTCCCGAGTCAACTATGCTCACGATGTGGCCGGACAGCAACTGGCTTATGACTCGTCGACTCATGCAGGAGCCGTTCCCTGGGACGCTGTGCCCTATGCAGGAATGATTAACAACGGCTTCTCGTTCTGGCTCGGTCGCGATAACAGTATTCGCGAAATGGTGGGCTACAAGGAGTTTCTGGAACGTTGCGTGGCGGAAGTTCCTCTCGAACGACGCGAAACTCTGCTCTCCGAAATCAGCAATCGATTCGGCGACGACGGCGTGGCCAACTTTGTGGATGATTCCATCGGCCTCCTTCCCTACGACGCAACCGTCGATCCCGATGCGGCCACTCGAGTCCTGCCCGGTGACGTCTGGACTCGCGAACGTCGTCTGATGCAACCGGTTCCGGTTCAATTGACTTCCACTTATCGCCTGACAGGCATCAACGATACAACAGCCGAAATTGATATTACTGGCCGCATCGCCTCTGGTGATGCTGCAGCCTTGAACACAGCGGGGCGATTGAGAATTTCCGGAGGACACAGCCTTGGCCGCTGCATCGTTGACCGAGCGACCGGACTTCCACTGGAGATGAATCTGACCCGTTATATCACGATGAAACTGACCACGGCTGACGAAAAAGAAGTCGTGCAGGAAAAAACCATCGTGACCACAATTCGAGCGTTCCCCGAAACTCGAGGCCCGGTTGCCGTCGCACCCGTTTCGACTCCGATTCAGCGTGTCTCCGGATTCAACGAGCCTCAGAATCCACAGTCGTCATCATCGACACAGCCCAACACTGGAAGCCGCGCGGTTCGAGCCGTGTACCCGGAATAGCATGGCACTCACATCGTTGAATGGACTGTGTTGAAACGACGCTGTTGTCGATCCGCGAAGGTTGTTCCTGCGACGTGTGGTCATTGTTTGCACAGAGATGACCACAAGGTCAGCGTTCGGCACAAGTCAGCGTTCGGCACAAGTCAGTATGGGCCGCTCTTTACTTCTTCCAGAACTGGAACCAGCGTTTCTTGCCACGGTAAGACGAAGGCGGTGCCACAACATCGAACTCAGGAACCAGTGACTCTTCTGCCAGAGCCCGCTCCCAATCTTCTTCGCTGGTTTGACTTTGTCCTGCAGCCTGGTCGTTGAAAGAGTCATCTCCGTCGGGAGAATAAAATTTCTCGTTTCCAGTCAGGTGCAGATTGGGTGCCTCGGTATCGAATGAAGGTTCGTCATCAAATGATGGCTCTGAGTCGATATCGGCATTGCCTTTGGCAACTCCATGATTGGCAGGATTGAATGCTGTTTTAACACCAGGATCCACGTTTGCTGCAGAACCAGAACGTCCGCGAGGAGCGAATTGCGGATCGTGCTGCATTTGCAGACGAACGTAGTCTCCCAGGTCCATGACTTCCACATTTAGAGGCGGCTGCCATAACGCTTCCGCCATCTGATAACCTGTTTCGATGCCAGAGAACTTCAGGGTCAGTTGAGTTTCTGTTTTGGGGAAGTCGATGCGAACAGTATGGGGCAGCTCATGCTTACCACAGGACTTGTAGTCGCTGAGATCTGCAATCAGAAGCGGCTGAGCATCGCTGTCATAAAGTGCATGACGGCGAATTACTCCCTGTACGGTGTCCACTTTGATGACTCGTCGCAATGATGAGCCGTCGGGAGCGTCTTCAATGGCAACCAGCCAGACTTCTTTGGAGCCCATTGGTGCATGTTGCAGATCGTATCGATCGGCATCGAGTGGTTCGACACCCAGCACCGTCATCAGCCACTCAGGCTCCAGCCGCGGTAAGCCGCCGGGCAAGTGCTGTAGCAAAGCTGAATCTTCATGTTTCCATGTCATGACGACCGACCTGCCGGGCTTTACATAAGCCCAACAGATGTTTTCATTGGAGCCGAAATCGGCATGGCCCATGGTATTGTCGCAGACAAGTCGAAATTGTCCGGGAGCAGAACAGGCCAATGTCCCCTTCAGTTTCTGACGGAACACTATATCCGGGCTTCGGACATCAACCTGAGTATTCATGCAACGCCAGCTCTGAAGTCCGGCGGTTTTGCCGTTCAGATATTCGACCAGCTCGATCCGGCCTATTGACTCCGGCAGCACTGGGTCAACGATACGAACTTCCTGTCGACGCCCGCCCAACTGACAACCAGTGGTTGTCAGAGCAATCAGCAGGATGATTCGAACAGGGTGCATTAACGGGTGTTCCTGACAGTATAAGAGAGATCTACGCTACGCAGCGATCGAACGACCAGAGTCAAACAGTTGATGCTGAAGCCTTTCGATCTGATCCTCTGATAGTTCCTCTTCAGGAACGTCAAATGGGCCTTCGCCGGCACTGCCGACCAGATGCATCACAGGACGATCATCAATGTCGATGACCTGCTCCAGGATCAATCGTCGTTTTCGTAACAGCAGCAGGGCCAGCACATAGCGATATTGCTGTTGGACGATGTTGGGAGAATCACTTAATTGAAGGAAGTAATCAAACAGCGAGTCCGCATCCAGCTTTGGGCGACCGGCATCTGCAGATTCGGCAACCTGGCATCGCCAGTGTCCAATGGCACCTGTCGGCGGACCGGCCCACACTTCGGCGCTAAAATCCTGTCTGACCAGTTGTCCGTCTTTTTCGAACAACACAGACCAGCACGTATCACCCGGACGGAACGTCCGACCTGATTTCGCGCAGGCTTTGCCGACAGGGCGAATATTGAAATCCATTTCGAAATCGCCTCGAATCAACCTTTGAGTGAGCAGCGGGGCACGTCCCAGTGCCTTCGCGACCAATCACAATTCAACAAAGCCCGGGATAGTACTCCGAATTCTGATTTCCGGCCAAGAGGAACTTGGGCCATTAAAAACGGGCGATTTGGGCGGCCTGCGTCGTTATTCTGGCATTTGGTTTCTGAGAGTGCGTCCCGAAGTGTTTTGAGCAGATAACACCGGGTGGCTCTCGTGATGTACCATCCTGCATCGACCCGCCCCACATTTTCACTCGGATGACCAAAACCCGTGTCTCGAGATTTCTACAATTTGGATGAACTGGTTCAGAAGCTCGGACGAGATCGACGTCTCGTCGAGAAGCTTGTGAATCGAGGTGTCATTCCAGGACGACGCATCGCGGGTGAGTGGCGATTTAACGAGATCGAGATCACTCACTGGCTCGAGCAGGATATTCGGAGTCTCGATGATGAGGGCCTGGCTCAGTTTGAGCAGTCTCAGCAGAATACGGAACTTCGAACTCCCAACGCGATAACTGAGCTGCTGCATCCCGATACCTGTCAGGTTCCGCTTGATGCCGGAACACGTCCGGCGGTTCTTCAGGCTCTGATTGAAGCGGCTGGCCGAACGTGGCATGTCTGGGACCCGGCGGCTGTACTGAAGGCCGTGAAGGAACGTGAAGATGTCATGTCGACGGGCTTCGAAAATGGCGTCGCCATTCCGCACCCACGAAATCCTCTTCCGGATGCTCTGGGCCAGTCCGTAATAGCCTATGGCCGAACTCTTTCCGGAATCCCCTTCGGTGCTCCGCGGTGGGTGATGACGGATATGTTCTTTCTGGTTCTTGCCCGGGATTCGGCCACGCATCTTCAGATCCTCGCCCGCCTAGGACGAATTCTGCAGCGTGAAGGTGTGATCGATCAACTTCGTCAGTTGGAGTCATCGCAGGAATCGTACCAACTGCTGGTTGACACGGACGAGCAGGTTAACAAGTAGTCGTCAAAAGACTGTCTCTGCATGACTTCCATCGTTCTGACAACACTCAACGCCCGTTACATTCACTCCAGCTTCGGGCTTCGCTACCTGCAGGCTAACCTCGGAGCGCTGCAGGCTGACTCAGTCATCCGCGAGTTCACAATCAACGATAACCTTCAGGATGTTCTGGCCGCGATTCTGAGCGAAGCTCCTCGGATCGTGGGCTTTGGAGTTTATATCTGGAATGTCGACCAGACACTGCGATTGATTGCTGATCTCAAACAGGTCGCTCCTGATGTCGTCGTGGTGCTGGGCGGTCCGGAGGTGAGTTACGAAACGGAGACACAGCCAATTGTGGCTCTCGCGGATTTCATCATCACCGGTGAAGCGGATCTGGAGTTCAGGCTGTTATGCGAACGATTGCTGTCGACCGGAGACGCCGAATCTCGCGGTTCGATTCCTAAGATTCTGCATGCGCCTGTGCCTCAACTGGATCAGATTCATCTGCCTTATGAGCATTACGCAGCGGAAGATCTTGCTCATCGAGTTCTCTACGTTGAAGCGTCGCGGGGCTGTCCATTTACCTGTGAGTTTTGTCTGTCGGCTCTCGAGATTCCCGTCCGCGCGTTTTCGCTGCCGCTGTTTCTGGAGTCGATGCAGAAGCTTATGGATCGAGGCGCGAAGCAATTCAAATTTGTCGATCGAACATTCAATCTGAATCTGCGGATCAGTCGAGCGATCCTGGAGTTCTTTCTGGAGCGATGGACGCCCGGTTTGTTCCTGCATTTTGAGCTGATTCCCGACCGACTTCCGGAGTCATTGCGTGAGATTATTCAGCGATTTCCTGCCGGGTCTTTGCAGTTCGAAATCGGAGTGCAGACCTTCAGCGATGATGTGAGCCAGTTGATCAGTCGACCTCAGGACAATTTAAAGCTGGAAGAGAATCTGCGATTCCTGCGTAGCGAGACTGGCGTTCATATTCACACCGATCTGATCGTTGGTCTGCCGGGTGAATCGCTGGAGAGTTTTGCGGCCGGGTTTGATCGCTTGTATGCTCTGCATCCGCAGGAGATTCAGGTTGGCATTCTCAAGCGATTGCGTGGCACGCCGATTATTCGTCATGATGCTGAATGGCAGATGGTTTACAGCCGGAATGCACCGTATGAAATTCTATCGAATCGGTTGTTGTCGTTTGAACAGGTGAATGGACTAAGACGTTTCGCGCGGTATTGGGATCTTGTCGGCAACAGCGGAAATTTTTCGGCCACGTTACGGATGATGCTCGACGATTCAGCTTCGGCTTTCGCAGAGTTTCAGGTTTTTTGCGACTGGCTCTATGAGAAAGAGCAGCGACGACACGGGATTTCGCTCAGTCGTTTATTTGAGCGTGTGTTCGAGTACCTCACGAACGCCCGTGGGCTGGAAGAGCGAAGCGTCGCACTGGAGATCTGGGCCGACTACACTCGCTCCGGTCGCCGTGATCGCCCTGCGTTTTTAAGGAAGTTTGACCTGCCGTCGCCGGCTGCTCGTCATGTCTCTGAGGTTGATCTTCCGGAGCGTCAGTTGCGGCATCTTTAGGCGTTCCGAGTTTGATTGTTCAGTCTCTGCTCAGCATCGTGCTTTAAAGGAATTACGAAATGTCGTCTGCAAATAAAGTGGCCATCGTGACTGGTGGAGGAACCGGAGTGGGTCGAGCCACCTCAGTGGCATTGGCTCGAATCGGTTATTGCGTCGTAGTCAATTACTCCCGTTCTGAGACCGATGCGGAATCGACGGTTCAGGAGATCATTGCTCTGGGCTCACAGGCGATTGCTGTGAAAGCTGATGTTGCTGATGACGCAGCCTGTCGCGCTATGGTCTCAAAGACGATGGAAGTCTTTGGTCGCATTGATGTTCTGGTCAACTGCGCGGGCACGACGGATTTCATTGCCTTTCAGAATCTCGAAGCCGCCACCGATGAATCCTGGGAACGACTTTGGAAAGTTAATGTTGTTGGTGCCTTCCATTGTGCCCGAGCAGTACGAGAACCGATGACGGCATCGGGCGGCGGGATGATTGTCAACGTTTCCAGCGTGGCCGCTCAGTTGGGACAGGGAAGTTCGATTCCCTATTGCTGCACCAAGGCCGCTCTGGACAACCTGACTGTCTCACTGGCTCGCACCTTTGCCCCACTGATTCGAGTTAACGGCGTCGCACCGGGATTCGTGGAAACTCGCTGGACTCATGCGGGGCTTGGCGATCGGTTTGGCACACTGGTCGAGGCCTACAAGAAAAGCCTTCCTCTGGGCCGAACATGTAAGCCTGAAGATATTGCCGACGGCATTCTCAGTCTGATCACTGGCAGCCGCATTGTCACAGGTCAGACACTGACCGTAGATGCGGGGATGATGATCTCCGGGTTTCAGGTCAAGTTCGACTGACGAGATAGTGTTGTTCATCAGCCTGCGATTGTGTCGTTTAACGGCAAGCCGCAGGCGTCGGTGTTCACTGATGCTGACGTTTGCGGCTTTTCCTTCACCGAAACCGCTGCTCACATCTTCAGAATACCGTCTGTGTCAACAACGCCTCCGTCGCCAATCTTCGGCTGCTTTTGAAAAATCTGCTTTTCTGTCTTGATGGTTGTAGCCTTGGCTACAATACTTCCCGTGCACGGGTGATCTGAGAGCGTTTTTGCAGTTTCACGACCTGGTGGAACTTAACGCTCAGTGATGGACACCAATCGGGAGAACCTCATGGAGTTTGTTTCTTCGACTGTGGCGGGGCGGAAAAAGACGTCCCACAGTGGCTTTACTCTGATCGAGCTTCTGGTCGTAATCGCCATTATTGCGATTCTGATTTCATTGTTATTGCCGGCAGTACAGCAGGCTCGCGAGTCCGCTCGTCGGACGCAATGTCGCAACCATCTGAAGCAGATCGGACTTGCGCTGCACAATTATCACGATGCGCACCGCGTTTTCCCGCCGGCGTATTTGGGCAGTCCTGTTGCCAGCGGAACGGCGTTTGGCGTCAGTTTCCCCGATGACAATCGCAATGGACCGTCCGGGTTGGGCTGGGGCGTGATGATTCTGCCCTATCTTGAGCAGTCTTCGCTCTATCAGCAATTTGATCCAACGGTTCCGCTATGGGCTCCGCAACAAGCCGTTGCGCTGCGATCGAAGGTCACCTCGTTTCTCTGTCCAAGCGCTGTTGGAGGCAGTGACGGTTTTGCGCTGCGGCGATATACGTCCGGCGACAATGAGTCGCCCGGGAATCCACAGCCTTATTCTCCGGCCCTGACGCTGGCGCATTCGCATTACGTGACCATGGCGGGAACGCAGGGACCATGGGCTCGACCGACCGCGTGGTCGACGGATTTTTCAGTTCCGGAACCTATTTCGGGGGCTGGTTCCGCCACTATTGACGGGCCATTTTTCAGGAACAGTCGAGTTCGAATGGCGGACATCACGGATGGGTCGTCCAACACTGTTTTTATTGGTGAACACACATCACGGCTCAGCGACAAGACATGGGTTGGTGTTGTGCCGTTTTCTGTCACCTGCAAAAAGCAGAATGGAGTTGTGACGAACGACTGCGACAGCGGCGGAGCGTTAGTACAGGGACACAGCGGTCCGGAC
>CAIXQV010000818.1 GCA_903921605.1 uncultured Planctomycetaceae bacterium
GGCCCCAGCAACAATAGTCCCAAGTAATGATGTTGACCACGCACCGCGGATCGTCGCGCTGGCCCCTGCTCCCGGAACGACTCCTGTTGACGAAACGTTTGGTGCAGCCCCCCCAGCGTTATTCATCTGGAGATTCACAACCGTCGCTGGAGACGTATTCGTGTGCGAGACCGAGTATGAACACAGGTGGCCAGTTCGGCCTCTCCATAAATGCTGACACCCTCTGCCGAGAACCAGAGTTGTTGAGTTGTTGTACCCATTGTCAGGGAAAATCATGTCTACATGCTTCACCATGTCTGGCGACCCGACGGCCAGGCTAAGGATCGGCGACAATGGCATCAGAGCCCCAGCGATGGAAATGCCGTTTTCGATCGCTTGATCCACGATACCGTAATAGAAGACCCCGGCTCCGATCTCGACTCGGACAGGATCCCCCACCTGAAAGTAATCGGTGGCTTTTCGCATGATGCCAAGACTGGTGGCCCCGCCTGGGAACGCTACCGAAACACCCAGAACCGGGCTGTCCGTAACGTAGGCCGCTGCCGGGACGATTCTCCAGCGAGGCACAGCCCCTGAAACGAAATCATTTCCACTGCCGTACGAAATCGTGTCGCCAACCAAAGGTAGGTTGGTCGCGTAGGCGGGATCACTAAACAGCAATGACCGCAACTGTGTTTTTGTCAGCTTTCGGCTAACCCCGTCCGTCTGCTCGATCTCGAAGACGTCCCCTTCATTCATTGCGGAGATTGCCAACAGTTCTGAAATCGTGATTCCCATTAGAATATTTTCCCGTTAAGTGACACGGTCAACAACAGTGACCGGAATTGATCGTCTTGCCGTTCTGCCATTGGCGGTTGCGTTGATCTCGATCGTGTACTGCAAATCTATGCTCAGGTTGATCGATGCCGCGATCAGCCCCTGATACGTACCGTTGCTGCCAGCTACATACGTCATCGTCACTGGGCCGTACCAAAGCAAATTCACTGCACCACCCGGAGTAGTCAACGCACCTGAACCGGGAATGAGTGAGTACCCTGAATACAGGGTAAACGTTACTGTCGCATTATTAACGTAGTCGCCATCTCTCGCATCGGTGAGCCATGTCCATTCAATTGTGTTGTCGTTCTTACGGTAGATTACGTGGGTCATTTGTTGATCTCGATTTTACCGCGAACCGTGGGATACATATTAACGTTACCCAGAACCGTGAGCTTTACACTGATGTCACCCTCGACGGTAGCGTACGTATCCAGCGTCCCGTGCATGAAGTCACGCTGAAATGTTCCACCGCCCTTGAATCTTCCGGCCGCGAACCGTGTTGCCACGAACCGGCGTGCCAGATATCTCTGCTTGTTGCTCATGGGAATGATACCGATGAAATATCACCTGCGGGAGTGACAACCAAAACGCCGGTTCTCGTTCCGTCAACTGACGTTAATGTTTCTGTTCCGGATCCTGCCCCACTTGACGTTGATGCACCGGAAAACATTTCAATTCGCTTAAATGCTTCCTGATACGAATGCCCAAATACTGGCGTTCCCAGCAGCATGACGTCCTCAGACGCCTGGTACGTTCCATCTACAGCACCCAGCACAAGAGCCACGGAATAATGAGGCTCGCTGATCGTGATTCCGTTGAACTTCACTACGACACGGTATGTTGCCGTTGCCTTGTCCGTGACAGTTCCGCTGAACCGGCCTTTCAGCGTCGCGTTCTCCGTGATCGAGGATAACGTTGCAGCCAGAGTTGTCCCGCTGAACAGAAACGCCGTGACGGTTCCGCTTCCGATTTCGGAAATGGAAGGTGCGTCAAATTCAATCGTTTGCGTGACCATGACTCATCCATTACCCAGCAGCGCTGGCTTCAAGAAACATAGTTGTCCCGTCCCATCGCCACCGAACATCACGAACAGAGTTGATTGCATCCGATGCCCATGTTGGCTGTGTCCCAAGCCATCTGATCGAAGCGCCGCCCGAAACTCCCCATGTGATGGCTCGTGCTGTTGTGCCGTGCTGCCTCACAAGCAGTGAACCACGGGCAGACCCGATTGTTGGAACCGTCAGGGTGACTGCTGTCGACCCAGTTGCCGACGCGAGAGACAGCGTCTGCATTGTGCCGTTGTCCAACGGGATTGTCTGCGTCGATGGTGTTCCTGCTGGGGTGGATGTGGCTTCCAGCAACTGCCCGTGCAGCTTTTCGAACGTCACGACACCAGTCGCTTTGATTCTCATTCGTTCTGTTGGTGTGGTGCCAGTCGTTTCGGTTGCGAAGATGATAGCCGAATTCGCGACAAGTGCGCTTTCCGATATCACGGAAATGAATGCTCTCACCCCTTGCAATGAAGATGATGCGTCTGCAGAGTAAAACTCAATCTTCCCGAGAACCTGCCCAATACCACTAATTGAGGATGTATCGTGGAATCGAAGACTGTTTGATTCCGCACCGCCTGAATTGTTACCAAGAATCGTGAACTGAGCCGCAAGCGGAACAGCTACGGCCCACGGGCCTACAGCGACAAGCCCATTTTCCGTAACAACCGCCCTGATTGCCGGCGTCAGCGTTCCTACCGGCGTTGTACTGAGCGTCATTCGAGTTGGGGCAGAACTCGCCGTGAAATCTGCAGTTGCCTGCGCCTGAATCGATGCGGACGTCGCGATCGTCGTTCCATTGTGCCCCTGAAACAACACTTGTCCGATGAAGTCCAGGGCGAACATGCCTGTTGGCGTTAATTCAGTGCCTCTGAACTTCTTCAGCTGCAACTGCGAGGCCGTTGCATTGTCGCCATATCTCCGGTGATCGAAGATACCTGAATACAGAGTCAGCTGGCCGATTGTGGAAAGCTCCAGCCACCGCGTTAATACGGTAGGCGTTGCTCGGTTGTAGACTCCAAATGCAAGTCCGCGAACACTGCCACTGGCGGATCCTTCAAACGCCCCTATTTCGTAGTTGGCTCCCGTCAAAGATTTGATTCGCAGTCCCTCCAGCGCACTTGCGCTGGTCTGGGTACTCATCAACTCAATGCTTTGCCTGTTTGCTCCGTTTACCAGCTTGAACACATTTGCTGTGGTGACGTCAATCGTCGTCGTGGCTACCAACAGCTTGCCGTTGGCTGAGGCATCGAGAATCAGCCCGATAATCGTTGGCTTTGGAAGCATTGAACCGGCTCGCTCTAAACCCGCCACTGGCGGCTGAGACAGGAAGAAAGCCGCCGCAATGAATACTGCGGCGGCTTCACCAGTGACAATCAAATCAGCATTACGCTGTTACAGCTTTGATAATCACGAAGTTGATGATGATCGCCCCGGTTTCAGCAGTACCGGCCGCGGCGTTATTGTTCATCACGTTCAACTGAAATGATCCAGCTGCAACAGTAGACACTTGCACGGCTGTCATTCCACCATTCGAACCGGACCGAATGCACGCAACAACAACGTCTCCGACTGCAACGCTTGAATTCGTCACAGTAAACGCCGCTGCAGCTTCAGCCGCCAATGACGCGTTGTTGGTCGTGATCTGGCCGCAGATCGTATTGAGCGTCACACCTGTAGTTCTGCTCGTCGCCTGAACTACTGCCCCGCCAGCCCCGGTTGCGTACCCAATACCGACGGAAGGGCTTGTGCTTTGCAGTCCCGAAGAGGTGAATAATGAGGACGCCTTCGTTCCAAGATTCACGAACTCGACGGTTGATGCCGACGTTCCGTTTGTCTTAATAAACTTACAGCCGGGCGCGTATCCGGCTCTTGCGTTCGGAGGAACGGTCGATCCATAGGCCAGCAGAATGCCAAGCCCCGGATCTCTGGCAACGATCCCTGTCCCGTCATGAATAACCAAACCTTTTGACATTTCACGTCTCCAAATCAAAACGACTTTAGTGGTGGTGTCTTGTATGTGACACTCTGAAAGGAACACTCCAACAACTATTCATCACCGAACGTACACGATCAGTGATCCGGCCTTCGAAGCCCCAGCGTTCGTTACATTCAGCGTTAATACCCCATCAACAACAACAGGAACGACACTGGTGGTCGTGCCGTCCTTCAAGGGAACACCAGGACAGACTTGAGTGTTTCCAGACGCAGCAAGGTTTGCTCCCTGCCCAGCCAAAACATCAACGCTGTCAGTATCCGTCAAAGTGACGTCATACAGTGCCGTCGGCGCGGCAGTGGTAGACGGGACAATTACGACACGTTCAATCTGCCCACTAACTGCCATACCTGATGACACGGTCGCGTTTCCGCTTGCATCACTGACCCAAGTAATCGTGTGCTTAACGATGTCCGATCCGTTTCGTCTGTTCGCAACTGCCCATGGCATCTCAAATCCCCTTCAAACAAAGATCAAACAACAATCAGCCCGTGTACAACGTAGGACCAAGTCCCGCGTGAATGACTCGAGGGCCATTCCTCAAAAGATTACCAAGCTCGTAACTGCGATCGAGATTCTGGCCGATGATTCCGGGATTGTTCATTTGCCGGTCAAATGAAACAGCCGCCTGCAGCTTCCTCTGGAACATCTGCATGTGAATTCTTGCCTCGCCGAAGAACTCCATTTCAGCCGCGCCCATGACTGCCTCTCGCAAGCACTCAGAAAGCGGCAACCCTCCCATTGGATATGGAAGGGCCGAAGTCAGGCGATACGGGTTGATAATGTACCACCCGGTTAGCGTGTACGCCTGATCCGGCAACGGCCAGACAGTCAGCATGGATCGTTGGTCAGCTGCTCCCGTCTGATCCCCAGCGAAGATTGCGAATTTGCACGGCTGGGCCGAGTAATCAGCAACGCCGCTTTTTTGCAGTTCCAACAGTTCTTCTTTGGTGGCTCGATCAATCACGTATCCAAGCGTGTTTGCACCCTGATTAAGAAACAGGTTTCCTCTCATGCCGCCGAACAACTCCGGCAGAACGTAGTCCACCTGCTGCAGCATGTAGCTTGTCCCAGCTGCGGCGCTCACTGTCGTGTCCGTCAACAAGAGAGACGTGCTGCCGCCGTATAGGGAAACCGGATAGCTGACGCTATTCACAACCAGCTCAGCATCTGCCGCCCAGCTGGGGAATACAGTCCCGGAACCGACCACATATCCACCAGCAATGACAGTGACGGTCCCGGTTGCGTATGGAGCATTCAGGCTGAAGGTGAACAGTTTCGGCTGCATGAATGACCAGATATGCACCTGAGCTTCATCAGGAAGCAGATCAGGCTCGTACACCCACCGACACCCAATATCGACGCACATATCAACGCGCGTAGCGAAATCGGCATCGTCCCAATTCGTGATGTCAACGCCTTTGCCCATCATGTTACCGATGGCTTTGCGAAGATCATCACGTTTAAGTGTGAGTGTTGATTCAGCCACTGAATTACGCTCCGGCTAATTGAACCTGCTGCGGTCGGAAATGCTTCTCTTCGCCATTCACCAGAACATCGAGCCAGTTTGACCGGCGTGCGAGGAATTTGCCAGGGAATGTCACGCCCTTGTCTTCAATGATAACAGGGGTTTCTGGCTTTACTTTGAACCAGTCTACCCGATTGTCGCCGGAACTGCCCGCACTATCATCTGCGGAGAACATATCGCCGAGATTCGTACTCTTGGCCGCAAACTCGCGCCCCTCGGTTGTCCCACTGAGCCACGTCAGGGAAATCGCCAACGCGGTCGCTTTCGTGATCGTGCTTCCGAGTCCCAATGCCTGGTGCCGCTTCTCAGCGAACGTGTGCAGGGCCATCAGGCTTTTCGGCAACGGACTTGAATCCTGTCCGTCGGCGAACAGGACAGCACGATAATAACTGGCTACTTGTGAATTCATGGTCTAAACGCCTCCAGAGAAAAACAAAGGGACGGCACAGAATTGCCGTGCCGTCCCGAACAACATTCCGGCACATACCTGAAAGATTACTTCAGGATCTGGACCACTTTCACCCAGTCAATTTCGCTGCTGCCAGGCGTAGTTCCAGTGGCATTCAGCACGGCGATCACGAACGCCAATCGAACGTCGTTAGGGAAGTCCGTTCCCTGAGCAGTTGGAACCGTGTAAGTCGTCGCCAACTTCACACCGTTTCGGAAGAACGAAAGAACGTTGTTCGTTGGATCGAACACCATTCCCAACTTGATGTAAGTGTCAGCCACAAGCGTCACGGCATCAGTCTGGACAGTCACAGCGGTTACGCCGTCTGCTTTGTAGACCGTGTTCATGATGGCGCCACCTGTACCAGCTGCACCACGTGCAGACTCTGGCCGATGGAAACCAACGAGATTAACGTCAGCAAGCGCACCCAATGCAGTAATCGGCGAAATCGCCGTCAATGCGACGTCAGCCATCAGGCCAACGAATAGATTGTGCTTCGTGTCGGTAATCGTCGAGGACTTGACTCGAGCTTCAACCCAGAGCTTTCCGTTATTACGGTTGATCTGGAATGGGGCGCAAGCCATTCGGAAAGATGCACCTTCGTTGTCGCCGTCACTGGACAGATCCAGTGTTCCGCCGACTTCACCACCGTCCTGAACAAGCCCACCAGTATCGGCGAATCCGCGGTATCCACCACCGGCGCCTGAGTAGGACGCCTCAGCGCCAGCTGCAACGCGAGGGCCAGCCTGAAACTCATCAAAATGGATTACACCATCGGTGATACCATTGATGATTTCAAGAAGCGGGCAATCGCCCCAGATAGACTGACTTGGCCCACGGCTTGTATCAAGCAAACCAGTAAGCTGATTCCCTTTGTATTGTACAGAATTCATGTTAACGCCTTTATTCCAAAACACTGCTTAGTCGCTGAACCCCTCCAGCGATCATTCGTTGCCATTCAGCAACTGGGGTCCGCTCCCGTTACGGCACTCATTCTGGACAACATGCCCAGTCGGGAAAACAACACCAGAACAGAACAACACGACAGGAAGAGGGAACCCGCCACTGGCGGATTCCGCCTCCCGTCAGTCCGATTACTTGCCGAAAACGGCACACTTTCGACGATTGACGCACAGGAAGTTGTACGTCAGATCAATGAACGTTCGCCACATATTGTGCTGGTTCGGAGCCTGCGTCGGGCCAGTCTCGCGAAGATAGTCACCCTTCAAGCAAACCGGGTAGAACACGGAATGGTCGATCTGGTAAACAGGGTTAGTGGCTGCAGTGAACACTGTCGTGTCGTCCAGCTGAGGGACGTACACGATGGGGTTCTTCTTGAACACCAACGTACCGTCCATTTCGCTAACGCCACCACGGCCACGGCTGCCGTGCTGGCCAGCTTCCATCGGAGCCAAGTCGCGGCCGAGGTTTTCGTTCTGCGACTCGCCAACGTCTTCGAACGCGCTGCATGTCACTTCGTCGCAGTAGTAGCGACGATCGTTGGCACGCTTCGTGTTCATGTCCTCTTTCGTGACCGGACTCTTGAAGTTGGTCTTGCGGAGGGCCGTTCGCATCTTCGGCAACAGGTCAGTCTTGCTGACAGTCGCGTAGTTGGCGGTGTAGTTCTTGAACTTCGGTGACTCGGTCAGGTTGATGCCCGCAATGGCTGTGTGGACAACAGCGTCTGGGCCGGTCGGATATCCGCCGTTGAATCCAGTCGTTGCGTTGTACACAACCCAGTACGGCAAACCGTAAGGGTTGAGCTTGTCACTCGAGTTCGGAACCTGCCAGGCTTTGGCTTCCAGTTCCTGTGCCAAGTCGATCATCGCAGCAACGCGACGAGGCTTGACGGTGTCATTGATGCGGGACTTGCCAGAATTCATCAAGATGTCAGTCTGGTAGTTATAGCCCCATTTCGTCTGAGCATGACGCCAAGGGACGGTCATGTCGTCCATCAGATCCGGGATATCGACATCGTCAATGTCAGTCATGCCCGTGTGGGATGCTGCACCTGACAACTGAGTCAACAGATTCTTGCGAATCGCGATGCCATCGTTGAAGGTGACTTTTTCATCCGTCAACCAGTGCGACATCATTTCGTAATCCTGCAAGTCCTGGGCAATTTGCTCCCAGTTCATGCGGTCCAGTTCCGGAAGGATACTGGTTACCAAATCGGCAACATCCTGTGGTGTGACTACTGCCATGTGAATTATTCCTTATAGAGTGATCGCTGTTAAAGACTGTTTCGCTTCCAATACTCCTGTTCCATCTGCAGTGCCTTTGACGGACCATTAAGCGGCGTTGCGCCACCTGAGTTCGGTCGAGACAATGCCTGGGAACCGGACTTCTTGATATCGCCCTTCAGTTTTTCGCGTGCGGTCGTTTGTGCATGTTTGTAAAAGGAGGCGTGAACCGCTTCCTGAATAAGTTCCGATTCTTCTGGCACTCTCTTGCCAGCTGTCAGATACCCATGTCGGAGCATGTTCATTTTGTCGAACACCTGTTGCCGATTCTGGGCCTGCTCTGGTGACTTCGTGAGAAGCTCACCACGATTACCAGTGCCGAATACATCCTTGAATTCGTCGCCGATGTTGTTGAGGGTCGCATCAAACCGTTCGCATTGTGCCTCAAATGCACGCTGACGTTCGATCTGGGTCAACTGCCTGACTTGGGCTTCGGCTCGCTCTGCACGCTCCCAGTTTTTCTTCTGGAGAGCCACCATATCCGGATCATGCCCCTGCTCGATTAACTCTTCCCAATCGGGCGGAGTATTTTCATCGTCAACAGGCAAATCCGCCTCTGGCGGCTGTTCAGTGACCGGAACTTTCCCGGCTTCATGAACCTTGAAGCGTTCCTGAAACTTCGCAACTCGAGTGATCTCTCTTTCCAACGACTTAACATCGTCGAATTTTTTTAGATCGTCGATCGAGTAACCAAGCTCGAATGCCTTATCCAACAGTTCATCGCTGATCGTTTCCGAATCAACGGTTTCAACAGCCGGTGTCTTCACCGTCTCTTCAGTGGTTGTGCCACTGGCTTCGTCCGACGTCTCAGACGGTTGTTCCGTGTTACTGGATTCTTCATCAGAGTCTTCAAAGGCTTCATAGCCGGGATCCGTCGCCGAATAGCCAGTGCCGGAGTCATTCGTCTCAACGGCTGCTGTTTCACTTGAAACTGTTTCGGAAACAGTCTCTGACGCGGGGGCTGTGCCAGTTTCCAGACTCATCATCAAAACCCTTAAAAGAAAATGGGAGCGCGGGCTACTAAACCCGGCTCCCACAGAGGGCCGCGATGTTCTGTGGACATCTTCGCGAGTGGTGGTGTCGACTCCACTTCCTCGCTCTGTCCGACTGCAATTGCCGGGAATCTGACCCGGCTCCCATGTACAAATTGTTGCTTACACACGTTGCGTGCGTGCAATGACAGTATTCCAAAAACTGATAACTGTCAACTACGAAGTGCCTGTCGTGCTGCTTCTCGCTGTTCTGGAGTTGCCTCAATCCATTCAGACTTCATGCTCTTGAACGTTGAATCCAATTCGACTTGCTGGGCCGTCTGGGCTATGTAACTGTCGTGAATCTTACGCACGAATGCAGCAGCATGACCCTCATAAAACTCCTTCAACGCTGCCCTGTCGGTGAGATCCAAACCAGGCACTTCCGCATCAGGAGCAGTGTCAGACGACGATCGCGATCTGTTACCCATGATACTCGCTTTCGCCGCATGACGAATTGCTCGCATATCCTCCGGATCCATCTGCGAAATGTTCACTGTGATGGCTATCGTTGACATTACCTGTATCTCCTGACATTGGCGGTTCTGTGTGTTGTTGATGGATCTCCGTATCCACCATTCCTGTCGAATAGACCAAGTGCCTCACAAACTTTCTTACGCTGCCGTGCGTCCTGAAAGACTACATCGCCATCCTTGTTGTGTTCAACTTCTCCGCATCCCTTCTTTCGCAAGTGGTCCATTTGCTCTTTGATCTGAGCAGGATGAACACCAGCTGCGGAACTGACCATCGGGTAATTTGCCGGGACCGTTGAAATCTTTGAACCCGGATTGAAGTACGAAACAGCCTTTCGGCCGTCATCCAGCTTGATCACTCCGTTCTTCACCCTGCGATCATGCTCAACAAACGGCATGAACAGTTCAACGATCTCACCATCCTCTGTTTGAAACTCATACGTCGGCATTACTCTTCACCTCCAGATCCAGACATTAACATTTGTGCCATCTGCTGGTCCGCAGCTTGTGGCGTCATCCCTTGGCTCACGTTGTTCCGCGTGTACTTCCCGTTCGGCTTGCCAACCTGCGGTGGCTGTCCGCCCTGCGTTCGTTCTTCAGGCGGCATAGCTTCCTGAGACGTCTTCACAATGTCACGGAGTTCAGGAAGATCGTAATACTTCGCCAGCTTGTCGAGGTAAGCGTAACAGTCCGGAACAACACCGAGTTGAACAGCCGGAACAATGTCCTCGCGCCAAATCTGACGAAGCAGCTGGGCTCGCTGGCCGGGTGACACTTCAGTCATTGAGTATGGTTCAATGTTGATTCCATACTCTTCAATGGTCCCCTTCCTGACGTCCATCTCGTTCCCGAATCCGTCATCACGACGCGGCCACTTAATTGGCAACTTCATGTCGGTCCCGCTGATCTCGCGAGTCATCTCAAATTCGATCGTTGGGTGATGATGGAGATAAAACGCTATGTCCTGCAAAACTCCCTGCGTCGCGCTGAGCAACACGCCCTGCATACTCCCGATTCGGAGGTTCGCAGCCTGCTTGATCATTTGTTCCTGACCAAGCGTGCTGGCCGATGCCCCGAGTCCCATCTGTGCGGACAGATTCCCCATGACGAAGTCTGCCATGGATTTGACATTGAGGGCAAACCCCAGAGTCTGCTGATTGACGCCCCCAAAGGATGCTTCCTTGAATGCGTTCGGATTACCAACAGCAATCACATCGCCATCATTGGTCTTGATGATGTTCTGGCCGTCCGGAACGCCCTGAAGATCGGTAATTCCAATCGTCTTCTGCCGCGCGGCCTGCTTCCCGAGTTTCGTGTACAGCTTGTTCTCGAGATCATCCAAGTCGACCCAGTTGGCCACTGGTGACAATGGCATGATGTTGTTCAGAACTGGATTGAAGCCAAACATATGATACGGGCCGTGCTTCGGGCCTTTCCACTTGATCGTCTTCAACGGAACTTCGCCGCCATCGACGGCAAACGTGACAACCTCGTTCTCTTCGGGGACGAAAATCTGCCAGATTTCACACATCTCACTGAACACTTCACCGTTCGAATCACCATGCTTCGAAAGGCTTGCAGTGTCATCCTTCCTGCCATTCTTCGTGATGGCTTTCAGGTTTTTGCGAGCTTCCTCACCGAACTCAGGATTCTCCCTGGCTACGGACAATGGCATCAGATACTTGTGACCCCAGAACGCCGCGTTTCGAGATCCCCATTTCTTTGCATTCGTGTCGAACACGAAATCGTCGAACATGATTGTCTCAACAAACACGTCCGTAATCGGAAGTGGTTCACCATCGACTTCCGGCCGGTCAACGACATTCAATCCAACTTCCATAATACCGACCATGAAAATGGCCGACAGAACCCAGACTCGATGCTCCTGCTCGAACTTCATTTTCTTCAAGGCTTGATTCATCGCCAGTTCAAGCTCGATGGCCGACGACTTCAATGAAGGGTTGTGCGTCGTGCAGAGAACCTGCGGGGCTCGAGACGACAACTGCTGCAGCAACGACTCTACAGACAGCTGAAGCATGTTGATTGGACGCTCGGGACCGTTCTTTTGCCCGTAATGCGGACCAGTGTAGGAGTCCAGGAATTCCTTCAGTTCCTGGCGAAACGGTTCCAGCTGCTTCACGCTTGGGTCAATAGCGGCCTGCAGGGATTTGAATCGTTTTTCGTCCATGTGTTACTCCGTTTCCCAGTACGATTTGTTCTTATTACTCTTGATTCGTTCTTCGAACTGCTGACGTCGCCACAAGTATGATCCGTATGGCGCATCTGATTTAACTTCTGCTGCCGGCGTCACAGGAATATCATCAATACCGAATACGGCACATCCCAGGGCGATTGCCGCATCGCCGTGGGCCAATCCCATCCCGGCGCCGTCTTCTGTCGTCTCAGCTGCTGAGTGAACCAATTTACCGTTCTTCATGAAATACCGGCTACATTCATTCAGAGCGATCAGGGAATTCAACTGAACTCGCTTCTTCCGGATTGCCGCTTCCATGGTTTTCAAAAGCTCAATGCCCTTGTCATTGTTGACGTATCCTATCCTTTCCGTCTTCTCTCGCCATGCGACTTTGGCTTTCACCTGTTTGAACACGTTGCCGTACTTCAAGTCCTGGCAGACTTTGTTGATAAACAGCTGCCCCAACGGGCCGTTGACTTCCGGGACCAGATACGCCCCATTGAACCACTTACACACGAACACCGCCAATTCCGCAAATTGAATTGGATCCAGCCGGTTCGATCGCCATTCGAAAACCTGCACCCCTGTTTTCTTGTCGATTCCCTCGAGTGCTGAATAGCTGGACCACTCACCACCAGTTCCGGCCGAGATGTCCGCCCCGAACACGTATTCGCTTTTCGGTGGATTGTTCTTGGTATCCAACGCACACCAGATATTCACCATTCCGCCTGCCATCAGCTTCTGGAAGATCCATTCGTCCGTCTTTTCCGGATTGCGAATCAGGTCGCCTGATGCCGCCACTGGCGTAATTGCAGCGATTGCCCGGGCCAGCAGCTGCGGATCTACGATCTGGGCAGTCGCCCCGCCGAAGTTGCGGTCGAGTTCTGCCGCAACAGACTGCGGAGTTGATCCGGGACGATTCCAGACGTGGTCGTAGTAAAGTGACCGATGCCGACCATCCAGAATGAATTGATATGTCGCGTTCTTCTTCAGTGGATGCCGGAACGAATGTTCTTTGTCATGGTTGCAGTAATCCAACCAGAATTCCATATCATCAATGATCAGCTTGTAGGTGTCGGTCCCTTCAATCAGTTCACTGCGATAAAGCCCGCGGCGTTTCTCCGGATCATCCTTCCAGTCGACAACGATCGTTACGCCGTTCTTCGATGAATCGGAAACGACGTCATAGAACGCACCGGCCATACCTCGATCGCGGTTAGCAGTCGACACGAACACTCGGCAGGGAGTGACGTGGACCGTTGAGTCCATGGCCGCGTAGTCGTCACCCTGCTCGAAGAAGTGAAACTCGTCGCACAACATCCACGACTTACGTCCACCTCGGCCGATGTTCGCATTGGCTGGGTACGCGGTCAGCGAGGAACCGTTCTTTGTGTTCTTGAACGTGTTCTTTGTGATGTTCCGTTCCCAGTCCGATGGGGACAGCATCCAATACGGAAGGCGCTCAATCAGAAACTGAAACTTCGAGAACAAGGCGTCCGGGTCATCCGGGTTATTCGCTGAGAGCAAGTCTTTGGACACGAACCCGATATGGGTTTGATCGTGGAATATCCAGTCCCACGCCGCCAATGCCACAATGATCCAGCTGATTCCGGTCTCGCGTGACTTCGGAATCACGATGTCCTGTCGCCCGAGAAATTCCACGCAGCCAAGAATCACCTTGTCCTGGTACCCGCGCGTGATGAACGGGATTTCCTTTGATGTCCCGTACCGATCGGACGTGTTCCAGTCCTGCTTCTGTCTCGCCTCGAGTAGATAGGCAAACGTGTTCAGAAAGAACAAAGGATCGCGAGCGCACAGAATCCACAACTCATGTGCAAACTCTGGCTTTTCATACCCGAGCCCCGTGCATAGACGACGGAACCGCATGTTGATTTGCGTGTTCTTCATCGTCACGGACGTGTACATCGCCACGTCGCGGTCCGGAACCCCGAGCAGCTTCAGAGCATCAAGGGCTTCCTGAAGTGATGACTGATTCACTGAGGATACTTCTCAAAAAACGCATTCCATGGGCCTTCAAACTTCCGGCACTCTAACAGGAAATCTTCTGGGCACTTAGTCATCACGTCTCTGGCCATCTCCTTCACGTCCAGCTGAAGCTGCTGCATAATCCTGTCGATGACTGCGAACTTCTGACGCTTGTCGTCTTCCATTCTCTGGCTCGTGATCGTGCCGGCTGCTTTCGCCTTGGCGTCTTCACGCTTAGCACAGACGTCCAGGAATTTCTCTTTGGAGTTCCTTGCGTACTCGTACCATTGCCATGCGCCGAGACTGGGACACTCAAGGGGCATCAGTTCGGGATTACCGGCATGGCGATACGCGAAATCGATATCGCGGTCGGCATCTGTCGGAAGGTTGGCAAACTTCTTCGACAGTATCACCAACTCGGCATCTATCAGCTGTCGTTTGACATCCTCAGCGCGTTGCTTTTCATCAATGGAATAAACCGTCGTTACGGACGATTCACGCCCCTGCGCTGCATGGCGAGCAGCTTTCCTTTTGGCGTACTCCGCTTTACGGTCTCCACGTGTTGCCATCAGTCTTCACCAAGCAACTGTTTCCGCATCCACGCGGCTTCAGTCTTTTCGTTGCTGTCGCTGGCCTTCCAACGTCGCTTGATCTTAGCGCGTTCAGCCTTCGTCACGCGAACACGGACGTATGTGTCTTTTGCTTCACCGGGTTTTAATGTTGGTCTTGCCATAGTGAGAATCAGTGTAGTCTCAAAAACTTTCGTTGACAACAGATTTTCACCGTTGCGTTTCTGGGACACAATTACTATCGTTGTCGAACAGTGTGAAAAGAGACCCCGCCACTGGCGGATTTGGGAGATTAAAACGCCATGAACGCAATCATCTACACTCGATACTCTCCCCGTCCTGAAAAGGATGGAGACGCTGAACGGATCGCGGCCAACGAGGATGCCGAATCGATTCGCCTTCAGGTCGACGTTTCCTTGCGATACGCCATGATGAAAGGGCTTGTCGTCACCGAGACGATTAAGGATCCGGAAACGTCAGCGAGGAAAACGCCTCTCTTCGAACGTGAAGGCGGATCCCGGCTTCGCTTCCTTCCTCGTGGCACTCACGTCATCTGTTCCAAGCTGGACCGGGTATTCAGGTCTACGGCCGATGGACTGCTGACGATGAATCACTTCAAGGAACGCGGAATCATCATGCACTTTGCCGACCAATCGGGATGCACGCTCGATCTGAGTACCGGCGAAGGCGAATTCATGTTTACAGTCCTGCTCGCAGCTGCTTCCCTCGAGCCACGCCGAACAGCCGACCGAACTTCCAAGGCAATGAAGCATCGCCAGAACAACGGCCAGCGAATGACTTCCGCAAAGACGATCCCATTCGGACAGATGATTGACCCTGAGAATCCCGATAGGACCGTAGAGTGTCTATCTGAGGTATTCAAGATTCAGGAAGCGCACTCACTGCAACGGGATGGTATGTCACTGCGTGAAATCGCGAAACAAATCGGGCCGGTTCGCGGAAAGACTCTCTCACCATCATCAGTGCGATTGCTGATATCACGCTTCACCGACATCGCGAAATGAAAAAACAGGTAGCACAAATGAACGCCGACAAAGCCCGGGAAGTTATTCAGCAGATGCTCCAGCGAACTGAAGCCAACGGCGCCTATCCATCTGAAGTCGAATCCGCAGAACGCAAAGTCTGCCGACTGCTCAGAGAATTTCCCGAACTACTGGGAGGAACATTACAACCACAACGAAGACGCACAGCATCTAAGAACTTCGACGAACGACGTGACCCTGATGCCGTCTCCATTCGATACGAAGGAATCCTCTCCCGAGACGAACAAGGAATGGACATTATCATTAACGGAAACGTTGTCTGGTTCGACTATCGAACCATCACTGTCAAAACGCGAGTCATATGGATGACTCGATCACTGGCCGAAGCCAAAGGCCTCATCTGAAAGAACTATGAAATGGA
>CAIXQV010000819.1 GCA_903921605.1 uncultured Planctomycetaceae bacterium
GATGGAGTGTAAGTCACGTTGCCGGTAAACCGAATTGGCTGGCCGTTGCTGCCATTGTTGATCAAGTTGGTGTAAGTCAGGGTGCCATGGTCTGGGGCATTTACGATCTCATAAATCAGGGCGTCGCCATCGCTGTCATAGGCGGCCAAATTCAGGGAAGTTGAATTGCCGTGCTGCAGAGTGGCACTTGAGCCAGTCGCTACCGGAAGTGCGTTCTCAACGTCAATAACAAACGTCACGGCACTGCTGTACTCAGCACCGTCATTGACTCGCGCCTTGAAAGTGTCGCGTCCGGAATAACCTGCCGCTGGTGTATAGGTAAACGTGCCGTCTGCAGCGACCACAAGAGTACCATGCTGTGTTGTTTGGGTCACAGACACCGACAGCGTATCACCGTCCGAGTCTGAAGCTGTGGCTCGAATTCCCGTTCCGCTGACAACAAGTTGCTCGCCGCTTCCAGTTCGCCACGAATTGCTGATCAATGTTGGGCGCTCATTGGAAACATCGATGGTTGCAGTTGCGACATTGCTGTAAGCAATTCCATCAAATGCACGCCATGTGAACGAATCCAGTCCCGTGTATCCCGCGTCAGGTACGTAGGCAAAATGACCATTCGAATAGAAGGTGAGCGTGCCATGTGACGGAGAGGCAACAACGGAGAACAGTCGAGCATGCCCTTCCGAATCTCCGCTGACTGAAGCAAGTTGTGACCCATCTACCGTCAACGTTGATCCCTGATGAACGTCCCTCAGGAAACCCGTCGACCATGGAGCATGATTCTCGACCTTGATCTCCACATTTGCTGTAGCAGACTGGCCGGATGAGTCCGTCAGACGGTACGTGAAACTATCAATCCCCACAAACGGCGATGCTCCGGCGTTTGGCGTGTAGCTGAACGATCCAGAACTGTTTAGAGTCAGACTGCCATTTGTCGGACCGGAGACCAGCTGCACGGTTGGCGCGGCACCTGCACGGCGAAAGGTATCGTTCGCCGTCAGTCCTGTGGCGGCTGGCACGACAAGAGTCTTCAGCGCATCGATCTGATATCGGTCAGGTCGCACGTTGAGTGGCGATACTCCCGATGATGATCGTCCAACATAGAGCGTCACCTTTCCAGTCGAAGCAGACACTCCATCGAAGAGTCGGTAAGTGAACTGATCTTCACCTGAGAAGCCTGTAACAGGTGAATAGGAGAACGAACCGTTGGCATTCAGTGTCAACTGACCATGCTCGACGTTTTCAACCAGCGACAGAGTCAGCACATCCTGATCCAGATTAAGATCATTCTTCAGGATTCCGGGCGCTGCAACAGTCAGGGACTGATTTGAATCCATCGTGTAGTAGTCGGCAGTGACCATTGAGTCGGTATTTGTCACTTCGATGCGCACGATATCCGGTTTACTGTAGGTCACGCCGTCAAATGCATGCCACGTAAAGCTGTCCTTCCCCACAAACCCTGCGGACGGCGTATAGGTCCACGATCCGTTTGCTGCGACATTCAGTGTGCCGTGAGCCGGGTTGACGAGGATCACGGGAGCGATCACATCGTCATCGGGATCGACTGAGTAATATCGAAGTCCTGATGTGGCATCCACGGAATGAACCGTGTCATGTTTGACACGATGATACTGTTCGTGAATCTGCGGTGCTGAATTTCTGATGTCGAAGGTCACAAGACTGATGTTTCCCTGCGAGACACCGTCTGACGTTCGGTACTCAAACGAATCAGTCCCAACATACCCGGACGTCGGCGTATAAGTGAATGTCCCATTGGCAGCAAGGCTGAGAGTTCCATGGCTGACGCCGGTTACGAGTGACACCGTGAGCGAGTCACCATCTGCGTCATAATCGTTTTCGAGGATTTGAGGCGTTGCTGTGGTAAACGCTCGGCTGTGAGGAATGAGAAATCGGTCATCTCCGCTCTGAGATGCATTGTTGTTGACGTCGATTTCAACAGTCGCAGTAGGCGACGTGGACGCACCATCATTGACTTTGTACTTGAATGTGTCCGTACCAACGAAGTTCTCGTCCGGCGTATAGGTCCAGAGACCAGCGGATGAAAGTGCCAAAATTCCGTGGGTTGGCTGAGCAAAAATCGACAGGCTCAGAGTGTCGTCGTCGGGATCCGCATCGTTTCGTAATAATTGAGCTGTTGTGATTGAGACGGCATGATTGCGCTGAGTTGCGACCCAGTCGTCATTCACGTCTACTGGATTATTTAAGACTTGAACCTGTGCAACGATTGGCGGACTGGACTGCCGACCATCGCTCAGTCGCCAGGTAAACGAGTCTGTACCAGTCCATCCGGCATCCGGGACGAATACGAATGAACCGTTTGCGGCGAGTTGGAGTGTGCCATGAGAGGGGCTTGTCACAAGCTGTACGGTCAGCGGATCTCCATCAGCATCCACCGCAGATCTCTTAAGGCCAGCCTGCGTATTGACAGTGAGCGTCGTGCCGTGGTGTGTTCGGAAAGCTCTGGCGGGAGATGACGGAGCCGTATTCGTAACAGTAATGTTGACCGTGACTTCATCGCTCCAGTCGGCACCATCCCAAACTCGATACTTAAAGTAATCACTTGCGTTGATCACGCTTGCGTCTGGTGTGTAGACAAAAGCACCGGAACCGAAAAGAGTGATCGTGCCATGAAGTGGCAAGACCGTGACAGAAGCCTGCATCGCGTCACCATCGGCGTCATAATCATTGGCTGTCACACCATTCGTTGCATTGACGCTCAGAGGCTCGCCAGAATGTGTTTCGTATGATTCAGGGGAAAGGCTGGCCTTTCGGTTCAGCAGTTCAATGTAACCAGTCTTGATCGCGGACCATGTGATGCCATCGTGGGCTCGCCATTGGAAACTGTCGGAGCCCGTGTAGGAGCTACTTGACGGAACATAGGTAAATGCGCCTGTAGCCGGGTTCAGCGTCATTGTCCCGTGCGTTGGCTGGGTCACAATCGCAAATGACAGGTTATCACCGTCGCGGTCACGAGAACGGAACGCCAGTCCGTTGGCCGAGGTCGCCGTAATTGTTTTTCCATGAGAAGCACGCCATGTTCCTGTGAACAAAAGTGGTGCTTCATTGACAACGCTGATTGTCGCGGTGGC
>CAIXQV010000820.1 GCA_903921605.1 uncultured Planctomycetaceae bacterium
AAACACTTGTGAAAAGCCACAGCTCAATCCCTCACTGACGTTTCGGGTTGTGAAAACCCATTAAATCAACAGACCACTAACACTCAATGGCTGATGAAACGACCAATGCAAATCATTTATAGAATTCCCGTGTAACAAATCCTCGAGAGTTCCGCTGAGTAAATCAGAACGACATTCAAACCTCTGAAACACTCCTGAAAGGAACTCGATCATGAAACGCTCATCAAAGAAACTTCTGCTCCTCGCGGCCACTCTGGCGACATCTCTCAACAGCCTGACAACTCTGGAAGCGGGTTGCCACGGCAGCTCTGGTCGACGAGTTTACTCCAGTCATAATTACGTGAGTCACCCGGTTTATTCACAGCCGTACTACCGACATGAAGTGATCTCCCATCCTCAGCCGGTCTATGTGCATTCTCAGCCAGAACCGGTCTATGGCTCGTCGCCGTATTCTTCAGTTCCAGTCACGTCGTCTCCCTTTGGAGTTCAAGTTCAGCAGGGTTCTTCCGTCGGAGCAACTCCGGTTTCATTGGCTCAGCAGGTTCAGATGACGCAGGGAGCCCAGCAGGTTCAGCTTCCACAGAACGCTTTTCCGCAGTCAACGCTTCAACAGGGGGCTGTTCAACAGAGCTTGCCACAGCAGGGGCTGCCTCAACAAGCTGCAACTCAGCAGCCGGGATTGCAGCAGTTTGGCTCACAACAAAACGGCACCGCAGGAGTACCAGTGAACGTCTCTGGTTCACCATCACCTGTTACGCAGGGGGCTCCCGCCGCAGCGTCCGTTGATGCGACTACCGCGGCCGAACTATCCGCACTGCAAGCTCTTGGCGGATTCGCACCGCCTCAGGCTGAGAGTGTTGCAGCCGCTCCTCAGGCTCAGACGCCACCGAATGTGGCTCCCGCCCACGTCGGAAACTGGACAGCCAGCATGTCGAACGGTGCTCGTGTGCAACTCGCACTGAATGCTGACGGCACGTTCTCGTGGTCGGCCGTGAACAGTGCAGGAAACGCCAGCACGTTTCAGGGAAGCTATCAGTTCGACGGCACCACGCTGACACTTAATCGCAGCAACGACAATCAGAAACTGGCCGGAGCGATGGCATTCACCAGTGCCGGAACGTTCAACTTTAAGTTGGCAGACGCACAGGCGGGCAGTCTTGCGTTCACTCGAAGCTAATCACAACATTCAGAGAAATCTGCCGCAAACTTAGATCAGTACAGGCCGGTGACTCGGGGAAAGTCACCGGCCTTTTTCGCTTTGGCTCTCTGGAGAACCTGATGGTGCAATCCCGGCGACCCAGCATTTCAGCAGATGATTTGGCGATCCGGTCCGACTATTTCCTGCAGTTCTTGACCATCATCGGTCGACCTCGTTAAGCTGGTGCCTCAATTTACTCGGTCGGGAAGTGCCTTAACGTCCTGCCATCGCGTGAATTCCCGCCTCGAATTTGATCGTCCCGCCTCAATCTTCTGCCAGGACTTTTCGCATGCTCACGATCTTAGGGCGAAATAACTCCGCACGCCGTGGTTTTTGTGATGGTGCCTCACGCCGTGATTTTTTGACCATTGGCGGCATGGCCCTGGGCGGCATCAGCCTGAGAAACACATTGCAGGCTGAAGAAGAATCCAACACCGGTCGATCACACAAAGCGATCATTAACATCTATCTTCCCGGCGGACCACCTCATCTGGATATGTGGGATCCCAAACCAGATGCTCCCCGCGAAATCCGTGGTGAATTCTCTGCCATCGCGACCAAAGTTCCCGGCATCTTTGTCAGTGAGATGTTCCCGAAGATGGCCGAGATGATGGACAAGTTTGTGCTTGTTCGATCGCTCGCCGACTCCGATGGTGCTCACGATGCTTATCAGTGCATGACGGGCCGTCGCAAAGGTGCTCGTCAGCCTCCCGGTGGCTGGCCTTCTGGCGGTGCCTGGGTTTCAAAGATGAAGGGTCAGGTGACGCCAGCGATCCCGGCCAATGTGGCGATGATGTACAACACTGGTAACCGAACATGGGGTGAGGCGGGCGATGGCGGCTTTCTGGGAGTTGCCCATTCGCCATTCAATCTCGTTGGACGAGAAGCTCGCAGTCGTCCTGATAACATGATGCTGAACGGGATCACGCTCGACAAACTTCAGGATCGCACCACCCTGATGAAATCGCTTGATCGTTTCCGTCGCGATGCCGATCAACGTGGGCAGATGGAAAGCCTGGACGTCTATACTCAACAGGCGATGGGAATTCTGACAACGTCTAAACTGATCGACGCGCTGGATCTGACCAAAGAGGATCCTCGGATCGTGGCTCGCTACGGTCAAAGCAGTGAAGCCTTCCAACGCGACGGCGCGCCGCCGATGGTGGAGAACCTTTGTCTGGCTCGAAGATTGGTCGAAGCAGGGGCTCGGTTTGTGTCTTTGAACTTCAGTCGCTGGGATTGGCATGGTCCGGATGGCATGAACTATCCGAAGTGCCGCGAAGAATGTCCAAGACTCGATCAGGGCCTTGCAGCGCTCGTCACCGATCTGCACGAACGAGGTCTGGATCGCGACGTATCGATTGTCGTCTGGGGCGAATTCGGACGGACTCCCAAGATCAATACGAACAACAGTCGCGATCACTGGCCGCAGGCGAATACCGCAGTACTCGCCGGCGGCGGAATGCGAACCGGGCAGGCTGTTGGGTCTACCAATCGCTACGGAGAACAACCTCAACTACGCCCCGTAACGTTTCAGGAGATCTTCGCGACTCTGTACCACTGTGCCGACATTGATGCTCAGAACACACGAGTGTTCGACTTGTCGGGCGTCCCGCAGTATCTCGTCGATCCTGGCAGCAAGCCGCTGCATGAAGTTGTCTGACAGAGTTAACAACAACAAAACGTCATCGAATCTTTTGATCCGGCAGTTCTGTCTTGATGCCCTGATCGAGCGGCATCTTATCGGTTTCCGCAGTCAGTCCTTCGGCCGCCAGCAATTCTGTCAGATCTTGAGCCAATTGTTCCTGAGTCTTCAGATACTCCGGCTGTCCCGCGAGATTGTGTCGCTCATCAGGATCGTTCTTCAGGTTGTACAGCTCAGCCTTGTGACGATCTTTTGAACCGTCACCATGAGGATACCGAATGAACTTCCAGTCATCTGTCCGAATACCGCGCACATTCGGCGTGTAGGGAAACTGCTTCTCGTAGTTGTACTCATAAAACCACGCTGTGCGCCAGTCGGGATCGCCATCATTCACCAGCGGCCCCCATGATCGTCCCTGGATCTTTTCCAGTGATGGAGCGCCGCAAAGTTGCAACAGACTTGGTGCAATGTCCATGGTCAGCGTTTGCGACGCAACAATCTTCCCCTGTGGCAACCCGGGACCGCAGGCAATGATGGGAATGTGAATGCTGGGCTCATGCATCGTCCGTTTGTCAACCATGCCATGCTCACCTTCCAGCAGACCGTTGTCGCCCATGAAGACGATAACCGTGTTCTGCAACTGGCCAGTTGTCTCGAGGTGTTCCACAAGTCGTCCGACGCTGTCGTCAACGCTCAGCACAGTCCCCCAGTAGGCGTGAACCATATTCTCAAAATCTTTGACCGCCTCAGGGCGATCGTCAGGGAATTTTTTCCGCCACTCAAACAGCGGTCCGTAAATTCCGTGCCAGGTCCTGAGTCGCTGAGTGATCCACTCGGGCTTATCTTTCAAATCAAAAGCACTCGCAGGGTAGGGCACCTTGACGTCATCAAACGCATGAGCGTACTTCTCTTCGGGAAAGTAAAACGAGTGCGGAGCTTTCTGGCCGATGCACAGAGCCCACGGCTTCTCCGAACTTTGCTGCTTCAACCAGTCGATCGCGTAATCAGTGACGACGTGAGTGTAATAGCCTTTCGGAGTTTCCCTGCGCTGGCCGTTGACGTTCCACTCGGTGTCGAAATACTTGCCCTGACCTTTATGAGTCACAAACCAATCGAAACCAGGACGGGGTTCGTCGTTGTTTTCTCCCATATGCCACTTGCCCATGTAGGCGGTGGAGTAACCTTCTTTTTGAAGCTGGCCGGGCCAATGCGGCAGTTCGGGAGGCAGCTCCGTGAAATTATCACGCACACCGTGTCGATGAGCATACAAGCCGGTCAAAATGCTGGCTCGACTGGGCGAACACAACGACGTCGTACAGAAGGCATTTGCAAACCGCACGCCTCGCTGAGCCAGTCGATCAATGTTTGGCGTGCGAACATGTTTTGATCCGTAGCAGCCCAGAGCATCTGGACGAAGATCATCACACAGTACAAACAGCACGTTGGGCCGCGGCTCATTCGCAGAGACGACCGCCACGGAAAGAAACAGCAGCATCGTCAGGAAAGCGGGAACTCGCATGGTGGTGTGTCTTTCAGTCGAGATCAGTTTGCTGCGCGTGGAGTTGATTGTTTAACGGCAAGCTGCCGGCGTTGGTGCTCCATTGCGCCAACGCTCGCGGCTCGCCGTTAAACTAAAAAGCAGATCTGCAGTTCAAGCCTTACCGCAGACCTTCAGAATCGCTTTGCAGAAGTCCGGCAAGTCATCCGGCTTCCGGCTGCTGACGAAATGGCGATCGACGACGACAGACGCGTCTTCAAAGATCGCCCCGGCATTCACCAGATCGTCTTTGATTCCCGGCGAGCCCGTGACTTTGACTCCTTTGTAAACGCCAGCCGAAATCGGCATCCAGCCACCATGGCAAATAGCGGCGACCAGTTTTCCGGCGTGAGCGAACTCACGCGTAATCCGCAACACTTCCGGATCTCGGCGAAGTTTGTCCGGCATCCAGCCACCTGCACAGATGAGCCCATCGTAGGCGGCCACATCAATGCCTTTGATCAGAATGTCGGAGACGCAGGGATAGCCGTTCTTGCCAACATACTTCTTCCCGGCTTCCTGTCCCGCCAGATGAAACGCGGCTCCGGCTTCGATGAGGCGTAGCTTGGGATACCACACTTCCAGATCTTCGTAGTCGTCGCCAACAAAGCACAGAAATTTTTGTCCAGCCAATGTCGTCATGATGGTCCGTCCACAGATCACAGAGTAGAGAATTTCAGGAGTGCGAATCGTGACCAACGCCCGCGAATTCGCAAGCGTACTTCGGATCAGAATGTTCGCCTGCCGTGACGCTGTACAGAGACCCCTGGCGTCACCGATAATCGCCGCCCCTTTCAAATTTACTGTCAGACTTTTGATTCCAGTGGCAACACATCTGTCGCTGCCCTGTCTCATTTGGAAAATCGTTCATGTCGGCTCCCGGTAACGAATCAGAAATTGACCAACAACTTCGCGACCTTCAGGAAAAAGCGGGCGAACTGATTCCTCAATGTCGTTTCGCCAGCTCTTCTCGCTTGTACGGTGAACTGCGTCGCCGAGGTCGCACGGAGCATCGTGCTCAGGCCTACGTGATGGGCACATTTTTCCAGATGGATCAGGCTCAATACCTGCTCGACTTCCAAACCATGCGCGAACGGGCCGTGGAGCTCATCGCGATGCTGGAGGATGAAGAACAGTTGCGGCAGATTCAGTCTGACTTTCCGCGAGACCAATATGAGTACCTTGTTTACTCCATGAGTTCCTGTGCTTACGAGAATCTGGCCGAAGCCACTGGCCAGTTGGAAGGGTATAACTCCGAAGGCATGCATGCCTGCATTGCCGACGGCATTCAGATTTGTCGGCGCACCGGGAAGACGGGCTGCGTGAGTTGTTTCCGCGAATACGCCTGCGATGTGTATCTGGCGGCTGACGATCCGGATATCGCCGGACATCAATGCCGCCTCGTGATGGAGCAGGAAAGTGGCTGGTCTGATCGAGGTGATCGGCGATGGCTGGCGTCGACAAAACTGGCATGGCTGGAAGCGATGCAGGGCAGATTCGACGAAGCTCTGGTCACGATCGACAAGGCTCTGGAGTTTACAAACGGCGATGCTGTCTCGCTGAAATTCGAAGGCCGGATTCGCACGCTGCTGGTCCGTGATTCCATTCGCCTGGCCGCCGGGCTCGAGCCTCTGATGGCTACAGACCCAGCGTTTGCGGACATGCCGTCGGCCGAAGAATGCCCGGTCTTCGAGAATGCTATGGATCTCAACACCGCACTGCAGATGGCGCGAGATCAGAAGTGGGATGAAGCGTCTCAGTTGCTGTCCAAATGGGATCAGCGTCTGCAAAAATGTAACGGCACTCATCTTTGGTTTGAGACTCGTCTGCGTCTGATTGCTCTCAAGCGTTTGGCGGGACAGCAAAAGCAGGCGGAAGCTCTGGCGAAGCAATTAGAGCAAAGGGCGCGGACGGCGAATGACTACCTCACGTTACGTCGACTGGAACACGTGATGGACACCAATGAACCATCACCGCTGGCGAGCGCCGCGACCACTCGTCGCAATCTCAAAGACACTGCGACCACTTCGGGGGCACCATCTGCTGCAGGGGCACCAACGGCTACCGGATCAGGGGAAACTGCGGATAATGCTGATGAAATGACGCCGGCAGAAGAAACTCCCGCTGAGCCGCCGTCACCGCTGGCCTCGACGATTGCGGAACTTCGGGAACGCATGACGGACCTGATGCAGGATGCATCAGACGAAAAGTTCGACTCGTTACGTGCCGACGTGCTGGCCCTCGATTCGACGCTGGTGTCTCACAAGGACGACACCGCCGGCGTTCTGCATCTGATGGGATATCTTGTTGGATCCGGTGAGGACGGCGAAGACGTCTGGAAGTGGGCAAACGCACTGGCGGCCTCTCATCGCGAGAACTCCGTCGTGCTTTCGTTGCTGGGAACTCTCGGTGACGAACTGCGAAATACCGGCAACGAAGCGATGGCGGAAAAAATCACGCCTGACCGCACAGAGCAATTGTTTCGCAAGTCGATGGAGCTTGACCCGACGAAAGCTCGCAACTTCCTGCGAGCCGGCAACCATTTTGCAAATCAGGATAACAACGGAGAAGCCGAGCGCTGCTTTGCTCGCGCATTCCGGCTGGATCGCACGGACGGAAACATCGTGCGCAGACTGGCCGATCTCTACAACAACACGGACCGACCTCGCGATGCTCTGAATGTGCTTGACGTCTGCCTGCGCGAAGGCAGTGAGGATGCTCAGGTGGCTTTTGATGCGGCAATGCTGGCGTTCCGCCTGAAACAATATGACGCGACACTGACCTATCTGGACAAGTTCGAACAGTTGGCTGGTGACAATCTCTGGACGAACTACTATCGCGGCGTTTGCTTCTACGAACAGGGCGAATACACCAAGTCGCTGGAGTCACTGGATCGCGAAGAGAAGCTGGCGGAATCCACGGGCTGGCATCTTGAACTCATGCGTGCCGTGGCCAAAATTCGGATCGATGATGTGGCTGGAGCACAGCCGCATCTTGATGTTGCGATGAGCACTCCGTTCTCTGAAATT
>CAIXQV010000821.1 GCA_903921605.1 uncultured Planctomycetaceae bacterium
AACTGCCGCTCCACCACCTTCCGTGCCGTGGCTCGATCCAATGGCGCGAACGGGACGATGCGATCAATTCGATTGAAGAGCTCCGGACGTACAAATTCCTTTACGGCTTTCTCGAAATGATCGCGAGAATGCCGGACATCGGATTCGCTTAGCCCGAAACCCACGGAACCACGAGCATAAGTCGCGGCGCCCAGGTTCGACGTCATGATGACAACGCAATTGCGAAAGTCAGCGACTCGTCCAGCCGCATCTGTGAGTCGACCTTCACCCAGAATCTGCAGCAACAGATCAAACAGCGAATGATGAGCTTTCTCGAACTCATCCAGCAACACAACCGCAAACGGCTGCTCTCGAACTCGCGCTGTCAGGACTCCTTCGGCTTCCGTCGTTCCGCCGATCAAACGCTGCACAGCCATCGGGTCCGCATATTCGCTCATGTCGATGCGAATCATGCGGGAGTCACCTGCTCCGGCTGATCCAAACAGATACTCGGCCAGCGTGCGAGCCATCTCCGTCTTGCCCACACCCGTCGGCCCGATAAACAAGAAGCTGGCCAACGGCCGATGATCTCGATTCAACTGAGCTTTGAGCGTGGCCAGCAGATTGACGATCAGAGTCACCGATTCCGGCTGCCCAATGACTCGCGCTGCAAACCACGCTTCAGCGGCGTTAAGATCCAGGCGAACGCTGTCATCCAGCAGCCACATCGGCAAGCCGGTTTCGCGAGAAAACGCCTGAGTCACATCCGCGCCGCTGATCAGAAATTCCGCGTTGGACTCTGTGCCTGCCTCCGAACCCACGGCCACCAGTTTACGCGCGGCAACATCACGTCGCAGATTCTGCAAGAATCTCACCGGCCGCGCCGGGAAGGCGGAGTAAGTCGCAAAGCGGCGATGTAGTCGTTCGATCTCTTCAATCGCCGTTACAGAGAATAATTCTGCCGTCGTTGTCCATCCAGCCCGAGCAATCTGTGACAGGATACTCAAACGCTTTTCCTGAGGCGGCTCATGAATTGGAATCTGCAGGAATGCACGCAGCAACGCAATATCCTGGCGTTCAATCAACGACAGTTGCTCGGGCGTGCATTCGGCCACGACCAGAATCTCGCCGCGAGCAATCGCTGGACGAAGAAACGACGCAATCCCCTGTGTCTGACATTCACTGCGGCCAACTTCCATCAGTTCCAGCAATGAACCCACATGCAGAATCACATGCTCTCGGACCATCTCCTTTCGCAGAAGCTCAAGCCGTTCCTGCCACATTCCGAAACCCGTCATTCCCGAGACCAGACGCGAACCGCTGGTCGCCCAGAACTTCCAGGACCCAAGTCCCAGTTCCGTACTGCGTCGTACAACTTCTTTCAGGATTGACGTCTTGCCAACACCGGAAGCTCCAACCAACAGCACGCTGCGAGCGATCAAGCCCGTCAACGCATCGCTGAGCTGCTGCACGGATTCTTCGCGATCATAAGCCTGCGGCATCGTCAGGCCTGAGATCAGATTACCGATCTTCGTCAGAACCTTGCCGTCATCCGAGCTGGGCTTTTGCTCAGCCTGTGTCTGCTGTTTGGGCGTTTCAGCAAAGTGTTCGATGGCCACCGTTTCCAGATCCAGGCTGCGGCATCGAGCCTGCTGGACCATCGACTTCAGTGAACGAGTTGCCTTCAGGCGAAACAGAGCGAGTCGGACCTGATCTTCAACCAACTGGGGCAGTTCTTCTCCCTTGTTCGCAAGAACCTCAATTCCCAGCGACGGCAAATAAACGATGAACGCATCACGGCTTTGCTGCCAGCGAATCGCCGGAATTTTCAGAGTCACCTCGTCCCGCCAGATTCGATTCCGCTCGGCCGGTTCGACGGTCACTTCGACGGGAATCAGCTCTGGCTCAATCGCCACCAAACGCCTCGCCAGCTCCAGATTCGGCACATGCGCCAACAGAGAAAGTCCATTTTCCGCCACGACGTTCCGCAGATTTTTTGCCGTATCGTCCAAGCACGTCACTTCAGGAAAAAGCAGGGCCTCACCGAGACAACAGTCGTGAGTCTCCTCGAAGTTCTGAGTGATCACATAAAGTTGTAAGGACAATGTTGGCATACGCAGAATGTCGCCGAAACCCCTGCGTGTGGCAACTATCAGGAGCAGCGAAGTCGGGGACGATCCCTCCTCAGCAACACTACCAACATGTTCCAATTCAGAAACAACCCAGCGTTGCTAAGCACGAAAGTTTGTCAGTGAACATTCAAAGCGTCGTTCGATGTGACCGCAGCCGTCAACGGCTATTCTGCACTGATGCACAAGAATCGTTTGCTCGCGAAAGGCATTGTTCGATGCGAACTTTGTCACATTCGTTGTGTAGTCTTGTCGTCGCTCTTCGCTGCGCTGTCTCTGCCTGGTCCGCGACGGCTGCGCCCCTTCCGCTTCGACTCCTCGTCGACTTGGGCTCCGCCATTTCCTGAACTGGAGCAGCGAAAGCCCAGGCTCGGGTTTAGCAGCGACTGTCGACCGCGATGCCTCAACAAACGATTTCCAATTTGAATTGACTGACTGAGCCATTCCTCTCCGGCTCACACTGATCAATCACCTCTAACTGCAGGGAAGAAAGGAATGCCTTTCTTCCCTGTTTTTCAACACAGAAAGATATGATTTCCCCGTCCCTGTCTCAGAGCTCCGGCAATCGATCATCTCACGCTTTCGACTGAGCGAAGAGGTCATTTTTTGCGTAAGCCTCGACGATTCTGGACCGGAGACGGCATAACCAGAACGCCAACCATTTGGTCAGACAATCTGACCG
>CAIXQV010000822.1 GCA_903921605.1 uncultured Planctomycetaceae bacterium
CTGCCCCTTTCGAGATGCTCGCACAATGCGCACATCCGAAACGACAACCTCGGAAATTGGCCGACGCGGATTGAACCCATGCACCACAACTCCAGCGACGGGCTTTGTCACGCCACGCATCAGAATGACCACACGATCATCGGCCTGAAATCCGTCCAGCCCTTCAATCTCGCGATCCGCCACGGCATAGATTGTGGTTCCTTGCGAGGCTCCTGCTGCAATGCCGGGGACTGATCCCTCCGGCAGGAAATCGTCCGCGACAAAAAAGTCATCCCGACGTTTCGCGCGCTTTAGAACTCGACCATAGAAAGAAGTAATCTCATCAGCACTCAAAGCCTGGTTAAAACGAGCATCGTCGATCTCGACAAGTCGAAACATGGCACGCCGTCGATTTCCCTGCCAGACGTTTTCCGCAAACGCTTCGAAGGCATCAATATCCTGAGCGGCGACCGCCACCTTCTTCATGCCTTCCGGAGCCACCGCATCGTCATCGTTTCCATGGAACGCGGGAGTAAACAAGGCTCGCTTCGTAGCCAAAGCCGCCGCAATGCGTTCCACGTCCCGATCATCCACCGCAATCAGGAGCGGCATTCCGGATGGCGCGGATTCCGCGGTGGACGCAATTCCTCGATTCAGTTCAGCACCCAATGCACGCTGAGCGGCCGCGGGTGCTGGAAATCCGACCGGCCCGATCACGATCGCATCGGTTGCCACAAACCACGGTTCGCTACGGAAACCAAAGGATTCGTCCCAGGTCCGCAACGTTTCCCGAGTCGCGATGTCAGTTCGCTTACGCACGACTTTCGTCCCATCCGGACGAGTTTCCGTTTCTTCTTCCTCGTCTTCACTCTCCAGAGAGAAGCTGGCCAGCAGATCAATGTGGTCATCAATCTGCAGATGTTCGGCTCCGTACATGCGGTTCCAGGGAATGGCGAACGCCGTGCGACCTGGCGGCACGAAGCTGGTCACCGACGGTCGATCGCCGACAACCGTGGCGCGTGACGATGTGTCGTCATCGGCCTGAAGATTCTGCGAGGCGATTGATGTGTTCTGAAACGTCCCCTCAGTCGGCCCGTCTGGCACCTTCTCTCCTGATTTCGGAGGCGAAGGAACCGCAGTGAACTGCCAACTTCCCGGTTGATCCTCCGGAGAACTGCTCGCCGGCTTGAAATCGACTGAGCCATCGTCTCGTTTTACGGGTTGATTCTGTTTCTGAGCCTGACTCTTCAAGAGATCTCGACGACACAGAAAACTGCCCGCAGGAATATCATGCTTTGCGACAGCCCCCAGAAGATCATCCAGTGACGTTGCGATGTCCATCTCGGCCAATTGGCGAGCCGAAACGGGTTCCATGCGAATGCGGCGAGTTGCAGGGTTTACGAACGAATCTCGCGTCACGACTTCATAGGCCAGGATCGCTCGAACTGTCACCGGAGCCATTTGAACGTCAGATTGCGAACTTGTTTCAGCGACTTCAACGCCCAGATCGGCCTGCATCGAATGAGCCACACAAGTGATCGCAAGTTCCTTATTGAGAGCACTCTGCAACGGAATCACATCGTCTGGTGAAACAGCAATGGCGACCTCATACTTGGGCTCATTCTGAATACGTTTACCTTGCGTGAGTGACGAGGTCGTAGACGCCTGGTTTCGCACGTAAACGGGCTTCAGGACGACAGCATTCTCAGCCAGCAGCAACGGTTCGGTGCCGGACTTGGCATCGGCCTTCGACGCCGGAGCAACGAGAGCCGCTCCCGGAAGTCGGCTATTATAATTGGAGTTGAACGCACTCACTTCACCTGTTGGCACACTGGCCATCAGGTCGATACGATCACCTGCGTTGAGTGCATGAACTCCGGTGAGTTTGGTGGCGTCGAGCGTGACAGCTCGCATGCCCGGCGGAGTTGCTCCTGCGATTCCTTCAGGAGTTCCCTGGGGAAAGAACGTATCGTCCTTAAACGCCAGCCCGGCGCGTTTGTCCTTCCGGACGACTCGACCGATGATCGAGTTAATATTCATCAGAGCGCCGCCAAGTTCCGTCACCTGGCTTTGCGGAACTTCTTTGCCTCCGACGACAAAGACGACGCTTTCGTTGTCGTTGCGGACAGACTCGACCTTTCCATCCACTGGTGTGGCATCACTGCTGATTCCGATCAGATTCATTCCGACGGCAGATTGTGGCGGAACTCGCTGAAACATCAGTCCGCCTGTAGCTGGGTTGAGCATATCTTCCCGGTCAACTCGAGAATACGCTTCGATTGGACGGCTGTTGATCGGAATCCGCACCATGAACGGATCTTCGCGTTCGACAGCGAAAGGATTCAGGTTGACTCCCATCAGGAACAGGATGCCCACAACGCCACCGACTGACGTCATGAGAACCAGCATCAACCCCAGCCAGAATCCGGCAGATGAACGACGACGTTGAGGTTGAATAGGACGCATAGAAGACCTTTACGAGAACTGGTTCAATGATCAATACAGCAATATCTAAAACTCAACCAAACGAACGTCCATCCCCCACCGGGTCTACCCCGGTGGTCTACGGGCTTTTGCACCACTCAGGTACCGTCTGAGATTAGAAAACAAGTCGTACAAATGCCGATTCCCAACGTATCAGCCTGATGGCGTGGACTTAAGGATTCTTCTGTGAGCGGCACGGCGCTAGCCGCCGGTGTTTTCCAGTCGTTATGACGAGACTCACCGGTGGCTAGCGCCATTCCGCTCACTGTCCGAATCCATTCCTCAATCGAACACCTCCCTGCGATAAATCGCCTGCGCCGAGATGACTCTGCGATACGGCCGCACTGGGCGGCCACCCGTGAAGGCCTGACTGCCCATTGCGCCTTGCGCTCCGAGTCCGTATTGGCCTCCGTAAGTTCCCGCATAGAGTTCCGGACCTTCCAGAGGAGCCGCGATCAGATCCCCAGGCCGATCTCCGGGACTGATTTCCGTCACACCACCATCATCCGCCGCATTGGGACGCCCAATGGTGGCTTCAAATGGATACTCGGCTGCCGCTTCGTCATGCCGAAAACTACTCATTGAAGCGGATTGAAACGGGAAATTAATTCTGAGTGCGACGATACCGCGTTGATTAGACGCCAGACTGAAGGGGTCTGGGTTTGTCCCGGAGTTTTCCGTGGGTGTTGGCTCCGTGTCAATTTCTTCAACGATTGGCACCCAGCGAATTGCCTCAACGCCGTCAATAGTGCGGGATGAAACGACTGGAATGCCCACGACATAATCGGTCGCGATCCACGATTTATATTCGAGAGCACTCAGGTAGGGCGAAGTCGCCGACGCAGTATCAGCATTCACTGGTGGAGTGATGTCAGTTGTCCGACGCAGTAATGCGCCCGGATACCGCAACAACCATGCATCGGAGACTCCATCACCATCGAAATCTGGCCGATCAGCAATCATCATGGTCACAAGTTGTTGATTGAGAAGCGGCAGCGTTGGGACCAGATCACGAAATATATTTGGTTCATCAGGAGGGTTGACCGGGAAGTTCGAGTAGAACTGATTGAGATCAATAACAAGCATCGCATCGTCAAAAATTCTGAGTCGAACTTTGCTATGGTGAATTGCCCCGCCGATGTTTTCATCAGGAAGATTGGCGGCGTCATCGAAGTTCATGTTGGCAGGCAGCGGCGTGCGAGAGATTTCACGAGCTCCGAGATCGGCGGCTTGTTGAAGGCCCTGAGCCACATACAGAGCATGGCCGAAGGTGAGGATTGCGGCGAGGATCATGTACATGACCAGCGCGACCAGAGCGAATTCAACCAGCGACTGACCTCGCCGCGCGCACCGTGAGCGCATGCCAAAGGCACTGCCGTTGCGGACGTCAGATCGATGGGAATTCATGATTGTTAGGTCACTCCAAACCGGGCGAGCGGCTGGGCGTCAGCCCTCCGTGTGAGTTTTCTAGAAACCAAATCCGTCAAAAAATGACAGGCAGAAAAATTGCTCAGGGGCGGGACACGGAGGGCTGAC
>CAIXQV010000823.1 GCA_903921605.1 uncultured Planctomycetaceae bacterium
CGTCAGCCAAAATGCTCGATGTATGAAGCCCGGGGAACAATCGAAATGGTTCTCTCGGTCTTCGAGTCTCATCGAGCCGGTGGACCGATCAGCATGCCTCTGCAATGCAAAGCGAATCCTCTGGGTGAACTGACGGAATAAGACGCGAATGAGTATGTCTCCGGATGACGCCGACGAACGTCTGGCCATCGCCTTTGACGAGCTGATCCAGGATTCCCGCAGTGGGTCTTCGCAGCAGCGCCTGGAAGAGGCGATTCGCAAGAATCCGGATCTGGAACAGGACCTTCGTGAACTATTCGCAACGGCTCAATTTGCTGACGACGTCGCCATGCTGCAGTCGTCGGACCTCAACCATCTCACCGGCGGCTCAACACTCCTGACTTCAGGTCAGAATGATCGAAGTTCAGGATCGGCCATCGGTAGCGTGATTGGAGATTACGAGTTAGAGGAGGAAATCGGTCGGGGTGGTATGGGAGTCGTCTACCGCGCGACTCAGATCAGTCTGCAGCGAACGGTCGCCCTGAAGATGATTCCGAATGCTGCCTTTGCATCGACTTCGGATCTTGCGCGATTACGTGCTGAGGCGCTGGCGGCGGCGCGGTTGAGTCATCCGAATATTGTTCCGGTCTATGAAGTCGGCGAGCATCACGGACAGCCGTGGTTCAGCATGAAGTTCATCCAAGGCAGCACACTTTCAAAGCGACTGATGGATGGGCCGATGGCTCCTCGCGAAGCTGTGGCCATGTTGTTGCCGATTGTGGAGGCTATTGGTGCGGCTCATCGAGCCGGTGTGCTGCATCGCGATGTGAAGCCCAGCAACATCATGATTGCTTCAGACGGAACTCCGTTTGTCACGGACTTCGGTCTGGCCAAACGTGTTAGTGTTGCCGATCAGTCTTATTCGGCGACGGGGCAGTCTTCAGAGCTGGCGGGATTGACTCAGAGTGGAGCGATCCTGGGAACGCCTGCGTGGATGTCTCCGGAGCAGGCCGCTGGTCAGACTGATTCTGTGGATGTCGCGACCGATGTTTACAGTCTCGGAGCTGTCTTATTTGCGATGCTGACCGGACGGCCTCCGTTTCAGTCGGCATCGCCGTTGGACACGATATTGATGGTTCTTGAGCAGGATCCGCCCAATATACGGATGCTGAATCGTGGCGTCGATTCAGATCTCGAAATGGTGGTCATGAAATGTCTGCAGAAGCCGCCGGATCTGAGGTATGCATCGACGGTTGAACTGGCCGACGATCTTCGTGCATGGCTGAGTGGCGAACCCGTCAGTGCGCGGTCGTCGACGTTTGCTCAGATCATGATGCGATTGTTTCGCGAGTCACATCATGCGGCGATTCTGCAGAACTGGGGATTGCTGTGGATGTGGCACAGCCTCGTGGTTTTGTGCTTATGCCTGATTACAAATTATATGCAATACAGGGGGGTCGCTGATCGCTGGCCGTATGTCAGTCTCTGGGTGATTGGTTTGGGGCTCTGGGCCGGCATCTTCTGGAACCTTCGACATCGCGCTGGTCCCATCACGGCTGTGGAGCGTCAGATTGCTCACGTCTGGGGCGGCAGTATGATTGCGTCGTCGATGTTGTTCTGGGTCGAGATGATCATGGAGCGGCCCGTGCTGGAATTTTCGCCGGTGCTGGGAGCCATCGCGGGCATGGTGTTTCTGGTGAAGGCCGGAATGCTGTCGGGAAGCTTCTACATTCAGTCGGCCATGATGTTTGCCACATCATTGATTATGGCGGCCGTCGAGCACAGTAAACTCCCGGACTTCAGTATTTCTTTGTTCGGTATTGTTTCGGCCCTGACGTTCTTTACGCCGGGCTTGAAGTACTACCGCCAGCAAAAAAAATCCCGCCGCTAGTGTGTGAAGCGTCCCGTCGGCGGAGCGACGGGTGTACTGTAGGCCCGTCGCTCCGCCGACGGGAAAGTTTCCTTCCGCAAGCCTCAAGCTATGACTAACGAGTCTCCCGATACTTTTCTTCGTCGTGCCTCGAGTCCTGTGCAGGAACATGCGTTTCGACGCGGGCCGCGAATTGTTGCTCTGGAAACAGCGATTCCTCACGACGTGATGCCCGGGCTGTTGGCCTTGCGCATTCATACGGATGCGGGAACCGTGAATGGAGTTCCCGTGATCGGTCATGGGGAAACCTATTACATCCCGACGTCAGCCGCGGCCGTGATCCACGACTTTATGTCTCCACGGCTTCTGGGATCCGATGCGTGTGCTATCGAAAGCCATTGGCGATTTCTTTACGAGCGAATCACGGCCTTCGGAGGAACCGGTGCTGAATTGCGAGCACTCTCGGCCGTCGATCTGGCTTTGTGGGACATCGCCGGGCAGCTTTCGCAACAGCCGGTCTGGCGTTTATTGGGTGGTCCGGTGCGAGACGCTGTGCCCGTTTATAACAGTTGTGGCGGTCCGTTTTATGGTCGCTCTAATCGCCGCACGCCGTCGGCATCGGGCTGGCCTGGACATGGTGATCCGGGTCAGCCGGGGCCACTGGAAGATAACTGGTCCAGTATGAATTCACCGGCCGAGCTCGCAGAAGAGCTGGTGTCTCTTGGTTACAAGGGGATGAAGTTGTGGTCGTTCGACATGGTTTATCGGCGTCAGGGTGGCCAGTATTTGTCATGGGACGATATTCGCGAAGGGATCGCTCCGTTCGAAAAGATTCGTGAGCGTGTTGGCGACAAGATCGAAGTCATGCTGGATGGACATGGCTTCTTTTCGCTGGCTGCCGCTCGTCGAATTGCGGAAGGCATGAAGCCGATTCGGCCACTGTGGATGGAAGACGTGCTGCGCCCGGATTCCATTCACGCCATGGCGGCGTTTCGAGCGGAGATCAGTGTGCCGATTGCTGTCAGCGAGATGCTGGTCATGTCAGATCATTATCGTCAGGTCCTGGAAGCTCGTGCGGCCGATTATGTGATGATCGATCCGACATGGGTGGGAGGCATTTCGCAAACGCGGCGAATTGCTGAGCTGGCTCAGATGTATAACGTACCGACTCTGATGCACGATTGTACGGGACCGTTTACGCTTCTTTCCGGCGTGAATGTGGCGGCGGCGAATTCGGGCGTCGCGTTTCAGGAGACGGTTCGTGCTCACATCGCGACTTTGTATCCGTCGTTGATTGATGAGACGATCACGGTCAGCAATGGACACTTGCCGCTGCCGCAGCGTCCGGGAATTGGTGCTCGATGGCTGAATGAGATCTTCGATCCGGCGCATCCGGGATATCGTCGTTCGTCATTGAGTTAACCAGCGCGGGATTCGAGGGGTGATAATGTTAAGGCATAGTATTCACCACAGAGGTCACAGAGGTCACAGAGGTCACAGAGGTCACAGAGGTCACAGAGGTCACAGGGATCACGGAGGTGAATCGCAGAGTTGTGAGAACGGTTTTGACGCGGAGGTCGCAGAGGAACGCAGGGGTGGGGCAAACTGTTTTGTCACGAGAATATACTCTGCGTTCCCCTGCGGCCTCTGCGTTCAGAATGTGCTTTGAATACGTTCGAATTCCTCAATCCAAAACTTAGCAGACCAGTGATCAAATTGTTTAACGGCAAGCCGGCGGCGGCTGATGATTTGGCCATAAGGAAGATACTCGTTTAATGTCGTCATCAGAATTTCAAGCGGTCTCTGCGGAGACACTTCGAGCATGGGACAATGAGCATGTCTGGCATCCGTTCACGCCGATGTCGGCGTACGTTCAGGAACAATCGCCGATCATTGCGCGAGGCGAAGGTTTCGACCTGATTGATGTCGAAGGCCATCGGTATCTCGATGGCATTTCTTCGCTATGGTGCAATGTGCATGGCCACACGGTCCCCGAGATCGACGCGGCCGTTCGAGAGCAATTGGGCAAGGTGGCTCATTCGACGTTGTTGGGATTGTCGAGCGAACCGTCGATCCGTCTGGCTCGTGGGCTCGTTCAGCGAGCGCCGAGTGGACTCAGCAAAGTCTTCTATTCAGACAGCGGCGCGACGACCGTCGAAGTCGCGCTGAAGATGGCGTATCAGTATCATCGCCAGAAGCCAGAAGGGCCAGAGGATCGAGATACCTTTCTGTGTGTAGGTAATGCGTATCACGGCGATACTCTGGGAACCGTCAGCGTCGGCGGCATCGAGTTATTTCATCGGTGTTACAAGCATCTACTGTTTCCGACGATTGTCTGCCCGTCACCCGTGGCTACTCGGGTGCCTCAGGGGCAAACTCGGGAAACATGGCTGCAGTTCTGCTTTGATGAAGTGGCTCGCCTGATGAAGGAGAATCATCAACGGCTGGCGGGATTTGTTATGGAGCCCATTGTTCAGGGAGCGGCCGGAATATTGGTTCATCCGCATGGCTTCCTGCGTCACGTTCGCGCGTTGTGTACTCAGTATGACGTGCCGCTGATCGCTGATGAGGTGGCAGTGGGTTTTGGCCGAACCGGGACGATGTTTGCGTGTGAACAGGAATCCGTCAGCCCGGACTTCATGTGTCTGGCGAAAGGAATCTCGGGCGGATACTTGCCGGTTGCTGCGACTCTGACCACCGAGAGAATTTTCAACGCGTTTCTTGGTGAGCCGTGGCAGGGGCGAACATTTTTTCACGGCCATACATACACGGGGAATGCTCTGGGCTGTGCGGCAGGCTTGGCTTCGCTGGAGCTATTTGAAAAGAACAGAGTGATGGAGAATGTCACGGCATGTAGTCAGCTTGTGCGAGAAAAGCTGTCTCCGCTGTTGCAGCATCCTCACGTGTTGGAAATTCGTCAGCAGGGACTGATGATCGGGATCGAGATGGTGCGAGATCGTGAAACTCAGGAGCCGTTTGATTCACATCTGCGGCTTGGTCATCAGGTGACTCTGGCTGCTCGCCGTCGCGGTGTCATCATTCGTCCGCTGGGAGATGTGGTTGTTCTGATGCCGGCCCCGGGAATGCCTCCGGCATTGGTTGGTCGATTGTGTGATGTGGCGATTGAGTGCATTGACGAAGTGACGAAGAATGCAACGTGAGTGTTCGAATTGGGCATGGGATCGCGGTCACGGATGTGCTTTCGGTCACGCACGGCTGGCGAGTTCTCTGGTTCGTTCGAACTGAAATCAGGAACTGCCGGATGGTGAAACGGGAGTGGTGCAAAAGCCGTTGAACCACCGGGGCAGGCCCAGTGGCGTGAGAGGAAGGCGGTATGTCGTCGACGAGGTCGCCAGCACAGGGATCGATCAGGGGTGGACCGAAGATGGGATTTGATGAGTTTGACAATCCCTATCGAGCACCCGAAGTGCCGTTTGAAGTGGTCCGAGAGTCGGTGCCGCGCGGGGCTTACTTCTGGGTTCGATCGTTCATCATTCTGCAGATGCTTGTTGCTGTGGTGGGTACGGCCGCAGCGTTTGTCGATGTTGAAACGATCGTAGCAACAGGGCCGATCCTTTCGATTTTTGGGATCTTCGGCACCATCGTGTGTGTCAGGAAACGATACTACTTTGGTGCTTTGACTTGTGCTTCCGGCCCGGTCATCAGCGTGGCCATTTTTTTGGTCATCTTCCTGCTCAATTGGAGTCCCACAGCAGCGCAGGAACCGGTTCCGCTCATTGGTGCCGTCTACATGGCGATACTCTGCGTTATGGGACTGATTGCCTTGAGAGAGACAATTTCGCTGCAGGCGAATGCGCAGATACAGGCATGAGAGCGAATCAGCGAGATGCCGCATTGAGAGGCTACTTTTGGACGACGACACCGCCCTGCTCTTCGCTGTAGATTTCTTCTCGATGTGATCGATAAAGACCGATCGTCAGCAGCAGCAGGCTGATCATCTGCACCAAATGGAAGAGTCCGTGATTATTGAACTCCCAGATTAAGGTCAGGTGAAGTGTCTTTTGGGTGTCGATGACGGCTGCGAGGATTCCGACAAGAACTCCGGTGGCAAGGTATCCTGATCCCTCTGCCTTTCGCTGCCAGAAACACATCGTGTAGAGCGTCAGCGACAGAGCCATTGCTATGCATTCGTAGATCACAAACAGCAGAAACGAGTTGCTCCAGATCTGCGTGATCGTGAAGAACATGAAGGCGATCAAGATTGCGGGCAACAGAAGGCGGCGTGATCGTTCGTGCCCGGCTGACATCGTAATCGCAGCGACAACAAACAGAGCCATCGTCAGTCCCAGAGCCAGATAAGCCGGAGTCCAGATCGCCGTTTCAATGGAAGTCGCCATTTCCAGTCCATGGGCGGCGGCTCCTATCATACTGGCAATACTGAGCAAGGCAAAAAGCCATGTCCAGACGTGAGTCCACATCGGACGAGCGACTGTTTTTCGTCTGATGACATAGATCGCCGCTGCTGACTGAGCGGCCAGGATGACGTCGGTGATAGCTGTTGTCATCTCTGTGGGGCTGTCCGTAAGCATCAAAATTCATCCCCATCAGTCTTGAAAACAATCAGGCTGGCAGACTTTGCAATGCTACTCGAAAATAGACAATCCGAATTCGTCTGAAATGGTATTTTGCCGAATGCCCTGGAATTCGTTGTTTAGCGGAAACACACTGTTATGCCAAAGACTCTGCACGGCGTATTGCCGATCGTTCATACTCCGTTTACCGCTGATGACCGAATCGATCGGGCGACGTTGAAGCGTGAGATTGACTGGGCTTTCGAGCTGGGAGCTGACGGGCTCGGGACCGGAATGGTGTCCGAGATCCTGCGGCTGACTTACGAAGAACGGATCGAGCTGACTCAGTTAATTGCGGAATACAGTGCTGGGCGAGGAGCAGTGTTTGCGGCCGTGGGCGCGGAAAGCGGAAAGCAGGCTCTGGCATATTCGGTTGCGGCGGAACAGGCGGGGTGCGACGCCGTGATGGCCGTGCCTCCTCAGACAACTCGACTGAGTGCAAACGGGATGCTGGACTACTTCCGGCAGATCGCTGACGGAATTTCCCTCCCCGTCATTGTGCAGGATGCGTCTGGCTATGTGGGGCAGCCGATTCCAATTTCAGTCTGCGTTTCTCTGCTTGAAACGTACGGCAGCGACAAGATCGTTTTCAAGCCGGAGGCATCGCCGATTGGTCCCAATCTATCCGCATTGCGAGATGCGACCGGCGGTCGAGCGCGTATCTTTGAAGGTTCCGGCGGGATTCTGTTAATCGACAGTTATCGTCGAGGCATCTCCGGAACAATGCCGGGGATGGATTTACTCGACGGCATTATTCAGCTCTGGAAAGCTCTGCAACGCGGCGACGATGCGGCTGCGTATCGAGTTTACTTCCCGATCTGTGGCATTGTTGCCTTGCAGCTTCAGGCAGGCTTGGATGGATTCCTTGCGGTCGAGAAATATCTGATGGCGAAGCGCGGCGTGTTTCCTTCGGTCCAACGCCGTCAGCCTTACTCATGGGAGCTGGATGCGGAAACGGCGGCCGAGGTTGATCGTCTCTTCGTTCTGATGCAGGAAGAGATTTCAAAGCCGACCGTGAAGTGATGACAGAGGGTCTATGATTTGATGTAGGGTGGGACCAGCGCTCGCGATGCGAGCTGGACCCACCCTGCTAAATCTACAAGTCATCTCACGGTGCCGCAGCCGTGATGATCATTTCGACGAGGCAGTTCTTGCCGAGGCCAACCTGTACACAAGCTCGAATCGGTGCGTGGCCTCGAGGAACCCAGGCGTCCCAAAGTTCGTTCAGCGTGGAGCCGTGTTTAAGATCTGCGAGATAGATCAGGATCTGCAGCAGTCGCTCACGTGAGCTTCCAATTTGGGTCAGCGTGTCGTCGATCTGCGACAACACTTGAGCGATCTGGCTGCGTTCATCGACAGTCATGTCGTTAGCCACCTCGACCCATTGGGCCACGCCGTTATGAATGACGATGTCTGACCATCGTGGTGAATCACCGATACGTTGAATGCTGGACATAGTTGCTCACTTTATGTGTTCGAATCATCCGCCACCGGGCCTGCCCCGGTTGGTCTGATGGCTTCTGCACCAATTCTATTTCTATGGAAACAGGCTTTAACGAGTGGTGCAGGAAGCCCGTGGACCACCTGGGCGGGCCAGGTGGGGGAAAGTTGATTGATTACCAGTGCTCAACAGGACCGTTGGGCACTTTGATTAATGCGGTGGGAATTTCGCATTGGCGTTCGCCGTGGCGGTGGCGAATCTGTTCGACGATTTGATCGAATTCCGCAAAGGATTCAAAGCGTCGCAGGCGATTCTCAAGATCTTCGGGAATTCCCAGTCGAGCACCGTACCATGCGGCAAATTTACGGAACATCAGGCACGCGAAATCATCGTGCTGCTCAGCCATCAACGTGAAATGTGTCACCAGGAAATCAATTTGTTCATCGCGTGAAGGTTCAAAAGGAATCGCGTCGCCGGCGAGAAGGCTCTGAATGCGGCGAAAGATCCAGGGATCCAGCATCGCTCCTCGTCCAATCGCCACGGCCGCGCATCCGGTTTCCTTCATCATCGAAATGGCATCAGCGGGAGTTCGCACGTCTCCGTTGGCGATAATCGGCATTGAGCGGACGGCACCGACGGTGTCTCGAATGGCATCGCGATTGACCGTGCCGTGAAACCCCTGGCTGCGAGTACGTCCGTGAATTGTGACCGCCGCGACGCCGATGTTTTCGAAAGCCGCTGCCAGCTCGGGAGCGGTTATCGCAGCTGAGTCCCAGCCGAGTCGCATCTTCACCGTGACTGGCAGATCAACCGCTTCGAGCACTCGGCTCACCATCGTCACCGCGCCGTCGACGTTGCACATCAGGCGAGCACCACCGCCGGAGCTGTTGACCTTGGCCATGGGGCAGCCCATATTGATATCGATGGCTTCGTAGCCATGATCTTTCAGCCAGCGAGCTGCCTTTACCAGATGAATCGTCTCGCCACCGAAGATCTGTACCGACAAGGGACGATCTTCCGGGCACGTCTGGACAAGATCCATCGACTTCGGTCGTTCGGACCACAACATGGATGCCAGCACGAGGTCTGTTGTTGCCAGGCCAAGACCACCCGTGCGGCGCAGGACTAATCGAAAGGCCAGTTGCGTGTAGCCAGCCAGAGGAGCGAGGAAGAACCGCGTAGAGAGAACTCGTCCGCCGATTGTGATGGGCGTTGCTGCAAACTGTTCGACGGTCATCTCGCTGGCCGACGTATTTGAGGAGATTACAAGAGGCTGGTTCATTGGCTGCTCTTCCAGCCCAGATTGATCAGAGCCTGTCGCGTTTCCATGACGGGCAACCCGATGACATTCGTCAGGCTGCCGCGCAGTTGAGTCACAAACGCGGCGGCAAAACCCTGGATGGCATATCCGCCCGCTTTGCCGAGAGACTCTCGTGTGGAAACGTACCACTCAATGAGTTCATCGTTGATTTCACAGAACGTGACAGCGGACTTCACGATGCAAGTGCTGGTTTGGCCCAGTTGGGAGACAAGAACTCCCGTCCAGACTTCGTGAGTTTGATTGGACAATCGATTGCGGAGCCACTCTCGGACATCATCCTGCCATCGATCGGGTTCGGGTTGGCCGAGGACCACGCGCTGCTCACGGTTGATCTCAGCGACGACGATGGTGTCGGCCACAACCACGAACGGGGCTGAATCGATGGAGGCGAACACTTCGTTCGACGCATCAGCCGCGATTTGTTGACAGACGTCGCTATGTTTCAACTGGACGATATCCAGCAGGCGATGTTCAATCTCCGTTTCCTGGTGCAGACCGAGAAAGCCGGGTTCTTCGGGAGTAACGGGCGGTTTGATGACAAGTTGGTCATGGCCCACGATGGATCCCAGCAGTTCTTTTCGTCGTGGAGAACGCGAGCCGAGAATCACTCGTGGTGAATTGTTAGTGGTATTGTCGTGAGAAACTGCGGTGATCATGGAAAAGTCTGCAAACGATCGTGAGGGCGATTTTGTATCTCGGTCCGAAGTGTAACATAGCGATGGGATCCCGAGCGACCTGCGGGATTCGAATCATCCGGAGGAACCATGACCGAAGAACTTACAGCCTTTCACGAAGCCGGGCATGCTTACGCCGCGATTTATGTCGGTGCGCGAGTCCAGTCGGTGACGATTGATCCGGACAATGATGACGGTCCGAATCGATTTGGCGATACAGTTGTGCTCTGGAGCCGACGTCGATTCTCACAGAAGGACATGGCCGAGAAGGCCGCATGGGTGGCTCTGGCGGGTCCGGTGGCCGAAATGGTCTATACTCAAAAGCCGTTTCACCCTGCGACTGTGGCGGAGTGGAGTCAGGACTGGGAAACCGCGTTTGAGTCGCTCGAACATGTCCGCAACGTGCAGCATCGGCTGGCTCAGTTGGAGCGTTACACGATTGAGTTGTACCAGGCGTTTCAGGATGACAATCACTGGGCGGCGATCGGAGCCATCGCGGACAGTCTTTTGGCCCATGAAACGCTGGACGAAGAAATGCTGCAGGAGATTGTGGAGCCGTGGATCGGGGAGGTGTGAGTTGCTTTCGTGGTGGAGACCTCCTCCATGGGCAGATTTGAGATCTCAAATTTGAAATCTCAAATCAACAACCCGCTTCAAGACCTCGGTTGTACCTCGAATTCGGTCGCTGTAAATTGCTGCGTCGACTGTGAAAGTCGGCGACCCACCGGTCTATACCACGTAAGTTTCCATAAAGGTTTTATCGACGATGTCAGACACAACGAACGGCAAACTCAATCGCAAGCTCCGGATGGCGCTGGTTGGCGGCGGGCAGGGATCATTTATCGGTCGAGTTCACGCGACGGCGGCCGTTCTGGACAATCGAGCGGCATTGGTCGCGGGTGCTCTGTCGTCGGATGCAGCTCGAGCCAAAGCCAGTGCGGCGGCTTATGACATCGCGGAATCACGAGCGTACGGTTCGGTCGCGGAAATGATCGAAAAGGAAAAAGCCCTGCCTGCTGATCAGCGAATCGACTTTGTGAGCGTGGCGACACCGAACCATACTCACTTCCAGATCGCGAAGGCGGCCGCGGAAGCTGGCTTCAATGTGATCTGCGACAAGCCGATGACGTTTGATTTTGCTCAGGCCGAAGAGCTGGTGAATGTTGTCGATAAGAGCGGCGTAGTTTTCGCCGTCAGTCACAACTACACAGGCTACCCGCTGGTCCGACAGGCTCGCGAAATGATCCTGAGCGGTGAGCTGGGTGAGATTAACGCGATCCGCTCTAACTACATTCAGGGCTGGTTGAGAACTCGTCTGGAAACGTCCGACCAGAAACAGGCGGCGTGGCGAACAGACCCCGCGAAGTCCGGTGCGGCCGGTTGCTTCGGTGACATCGGAACTCATGCGTACAACCTTGGCCGATATATGACCGGCCTGATTCCATCAAAGATCTCCTGCAACCTGTCGATCTTCGCCGAAGGTCGAGCACTGGACGATTACGGTCATGCCGTGATTCGCTACGAGAATGGTGCTGTTGGCACAGTGACAGCCAGCCAGATTTCTCATGGTCGCGAGAACGATCTGTTCATTGAAGTCGACGGAACGAAGGGTGCGTTGTCTTGGCGACAGGAAGAGCCAAACGTGATGATTGTTCGCCGCAACGGTTCACCGCATCAGATGTATACTCGCGATCCAAATGCTCCGTTCATGAACAGCATGGGCAAAGCGGCATGCCGTCTTCCATCTGGCCATCCAGAAGCGTTCTTTGAAGCTTTTGCGAATGTTTATCGCTTTGCTTACGACTCAATGGTCGCTCGAGCGACAGGCGAGAAATTCGAAAAGAAGGATACGATTTATCCGAACGTCCATGACGGGGCTGAGGGGATGTACTTCATTCAGCAGTGCGTCGCCAGCAGCAAGCAGGACGGTGCGTGGGTACCGATGAAATATGCGGGGGCTCGCAAGTAATCGCGTTCGTCATTCGTGTTGTTGATGATTGATGACAGGAAGATTTCGGGTGTCCCGGGATCTTCCTGTTTTTGTACATGGGCTCTCTGAAGGAACACATCAGGATTGAAGCCACGGACCGTTCATGTTCTCCGAGTGCTGATGTTTGCTGGTATTTTGCTGTGCATTCATTGGCAGCATCGTGAGTATTTCCAACGCCAGGTGCGTGTTGAGAATTGGTCGGACGTGCTTCCAGTCATTCAGGGAGCGTTGCCCGAGGCGGATGTAGTTGTTAATGGGTCAGCCGCAGAGGCGGACGTAGAAACGGCTGCTGAAGTTCGAGACGGCAACGGTCAGGCAATTGCTCGAGTTCTGCGAACATCGCCAGCCGCTAGTCATATTCTGGGCTTCTCCGGACCGACGGATGTTCTGCTGGTCATGAATCCGGATTCGAAAGTGATTGCGGTAAGGATTCTGTCCAGCCGGGATACTCGAGATCATGTTCAGAAAGTGCTCGACGATGAACACTTTTTGCAATCGCTGGTCGGCCGGTCGCAGCAGGAGTTACTCAACCTGCAGGATGTTGACGCAGTGTCCGGGGCGACGCTGACCAGTTACGCGATTCTGGAATCGATACGCTATCGAGTTTCAAAGCTGAGCACTGACGGGGCTGGTCCATCGCGGTTGACGTCGTTGAAGTTCCCCGAGCCGCCTCGGCTGGAAGATGTCAGGTTGCTGTACAGCGATGCTGAGAAAGTTGAGCCGGATGCTGACAGCACTGTGGTCTGGAAGGTTCTTGGCCCTGACAACGCTGAAACAGGAAAACTGCTGCGTGCATCACCTGCGGCGGACAACAACGTTGGATATCAGGGACCGACGGATGTGCTGATTGCTGTGGACAAACAAATGGTTGTCACGGGCATTGCCGTCGGTGTCAGTTACGACAATGAACCGTATGTCGGTTATGTCAGGGAAGATGAGTACTTCCGGAAGTTGTTCAACGGACGAGATCTATCGTCGTTAGCCACGATTGACGGAGATACGGTCGAAGGAGTTTCGGGCGCGACGATGACCAGCCAGTCTGTGGCTCGGTCACTGCAGCTCGCTGCTCAGGCCTCCGTGGATGAAGAAAAGGCTCGGGAGGCAGCGGAGCAGAAACAACGGTCGGCTTCTGCGGAAGAATCAAACGGAGTAGCGAGCGGTCGAGATGTGATTTCGCTGCGAGATGTGTCCACGATTGTGATCACACTCTTCGGAGTCGTTGTCGGGCTGACGCATTTGCGCGGTCGAAAATGGCTGCGAATCAGTTATCAGGTCTTAGTGATCGGCTGGCTGGGATTGGTGAACGGAGACATGGTCTCGCAGGCACTTCTGTTGGGATGGGCTCAAAGTGGGATTCCGTGGCAGAACGCGTTGGGCCTGACATTGCTGACGATCGCTGCTTTGCTTGTGCCGATTTCGACTGGTCGAAATGTTTACTGTGCTCAGATATGCCCTCACGGAGCCGTGCAACAATTGGTGCGTCGACGCCTGCCGTGGCAAGCGAAGTTGTCACCAAGAATTCTTGCAGGGCTGCGATATCTGCCGCTGTTGCTGATCGTCTGGGTCATGACAATAGGGCTGCTGCATTTGCCGTTTAGTCCCGTGGACATCGAACCATTTGACGCGTGGTTGTGGAGTATTGCCGGCGTTGCCACGATTGTGGTTGCCGTGGCCGGGCTAATTGCGTCCTTGTTTGTTCCGATGGCTTATTGCCGTTTCGGTTGTCCGACGGGAGCTGTGTTGGATTACATAGGTGACGGCGGCAAGAACTGGAATCGCCGCGATACGTTTGTGTTGATACTCGTTGTGACCTCGTTTCTCGCGAGCGTGGTCCGCTGATTGTTTGATTGTTGAAATACAGAAGAGCCCACGAGAATCCAAAAGGCTCCTCGTGGGCTCCAATTCAAGGTTTGACTGGCAGCTCAAAAGCTACTTGGCACAACAGTCACCAGTTGGGCAGCATTGACCTGTCGCACAGCATGATGCTGAACAGGCGCAGTCGCCGCCCGTGTCACAGGCGCAGCCAGCTTCTTCACAGACACAGTTGTCGCAAGTGCAGACTTTACAGCAGCTGCAAGGTGAAGCATTCGGCTGAGCTGTTGGTCGGGCTGCAGAAATCGCAAATGGCGACGCCAATAACAGCGCGATCGCGAACAGTGAAAACTTTTTCATCGGAGTACTCCAGAAAGAATTCAGAAACAGAATTGAGTCAAAAAGGATCTCAAGAGTGTTCTGATCTGGCTAATTCCTCCACACACACAGCATAGCCTGCTGGCGGTTGTGTTTGCCTGGCGGGAACTCTGGTGAGCTCTTTCCTGTCGTGATCTGAAGCGACGCAAATGCTTCAAACGGTTCGCTTTGGATCGCAGCCAGAAGGCTGCTGTGTTTCGGTTTGTCCGCCGAGCGAGGAACCGCGGTGATTACGGGTTCCGGAGCAGTCGCCTGGACGCAGCATTCACAGGACGGAAGTTTGAAGGAGCTCCCGGTGGATCTTTCAGGACTGCTCGTCTTTTTATCGCAACACGAGCTTACAGCTTTGGACTCTTGTTGGGATTTCCTCTGACAGCAGGACGCTGTTGTCTCGCTCTTCTTGCAGCAGCTTGTCTCAGAGGCGGCGGCTCGCTTGCAGCAGCATGGCAGATTTGAACAAACAGGAGCCAGAACAACGGCGATTGCAATCAGCAATCGCTGGATGGCACCTCTTTGTGAAATCGCGTTCAGTGACACAAGTGTCTCGGCGGCTGTTGGGGGTTTTGAGGTAGTCAGGGATGTTTGGCACAAGCCAGCTCCGTGAGCTTGTTCGATAGTACGTCTGATTTGAGGAATTCGTCAAGCCGTTATTTCGAAATCGGGATCTGATTAAGTCACATTGCAATGGTGTCAGAAGGTCGATCAGGGGGTTTCCTGAGCCGGTTTGGGGTTGATTTCCATTTTACGGCGGAGTCGCTGCAGGCCTGTCACGATGATCTGATCGGACATTGTCAGGCCAGTCCGGATGACTCGACGCTGTCCAACCAACGTGCCCAGTTCGACCGAACGAGCCTCAGCAATTGATTTGTCTCCGTCTTTGCCTACGACGTAGACGAATGGTCGTCCCTGGTCAGAGGCCATGGCTTCTTCCGGGATCAGCAGACCGGGTTCAGCTTTTCCGATCGGAAATTTGAGCCGTACGAAGAGTCCGGGAGTCAGCAAGCCGTCCGTATTCGAAATCGTCGCCCGTGCTCGAAGTGTTCCCGTGGCCGGGTCGATCTGATTGTCGAGGAAGTCGACTTTCCCTTCGATCGCGAACTCATCAGAGTCCGCAAGGGAAATACGGACGACGACGGGTTCCTTCATGGCATTCACGATCGTGCCGGTCTTCTCGAGCCGTCGCAGGCGAAGGACCGTGCGTTCGTCGATATCAAAGTAAACATGAACCTGATCCAAAGGAACGATTGTGGCCAAAGCTGTCTGATCGGTGGTGACGATGTTGCCCACATCCACCATGCTGCGACCAATTTGCCCCGAGAGTGGAGCTGAGATGGTCGCAAACTGAACATTCAGGAGAGCCACGTTGTGTGTCGCCTGAGCTTCTTTGAGAGCCGCATTGGCCTCGTCGAGATCATATTGGGCCGTTTCAAGTTCGTTTTCTGAGAGCGCCTTCTTCGCCATCAACTCTTCGGCTCGGCGAAGCTGACTGGTGAGTTTCTTGATGCGAGCTTCGATCTGCAGGATCGCTGCGGCAGCTCGCTCCTCTTCAGCCACGAACTGACGATCATCAATCTTAAAGAGCACGTCGCCCTTTGAGACAATCGCACCATCTTCGAATTTCACTTCGTCCAGATAGCCGCTGACCCGAGCTCGGAGTTCAACGATTTCTGTCGCTGCTGTGCGTCCGGTAAATTCCTCATATTCTGTGACCTCTTCCGTCACCGGAGACACAAACATCACCGACATCGGTGGCGGAGGTTCAGGCTTCTTCTCCGTGCGATTGCAGCCAGCGCTGCAGAGTAGAACAGACCCTATCAGCAATGCTGGACTTGAAAAGAGGCGGAACATATCGGGACCATTGTCAGGCAGGGAGGAATTAGCGGCGGGAAGGTGTGATTGACGTGAAGCCCGTCTGGATGAAGACCTTTGTGTCGGTCCATCTGCGGGATGTCACGAAAATTGGTTGATGCAGGGCACTCAGGGTACGCTGAGTTTCGCCCGGATTCAACAGCTTGCAGAGTTGTTCCGGATGAATGCTGGTATACTCCGTTTTTGCTCAGAACGGCCGTCATTTCAAACTTTGCTGGGCTCAGGAAAAGGTTGCAATCATGAGATCATCACGCAGGCGATTTGCTCAAGCAACGCTGGGCGCAACGGCGCTGACACTTCTGAGCAATTCGCTGGCCAGCCATGCGCGAGCTGCGGTGAAGGCTCCGCCAAAGATCAAGATCGGGCAGATAGGCGTGGCTCATGCTCATGCGAACAAGCTGGCGGTTTATCGCAATTCGCCGGACTATGAAGTTGTTGGAATCTGTGAGCCCGATGAGCAGTTGCGGAAACGGGCGGCAACGCAGGAGCCGTTCAAAGATCTGCCGTGGATGACTCAGGAAGAACTTCTGAACGTTCCGGGCCTGCAGGCTGTGCTTATCGAAACAGAAGTCCGCAGACTGCTGGACGTTGCAGAAGTCTGTGTGGCTGCTGGTAAGCATGTGCATGTTGATAAGCCGGCCGGAGAGTCCCTGTCGCAATTTGCAAAGATTCTGGACTCCGCCGCAAAGCAGAAGCTTCTTCTGCAGATGGGATACATGTATCGCTATAACCCCGGAGTTGTTCTGTTGCGAGAATTCCTGAAGAAGGGCTGGCTGGGAGACATCTTTGAAGTTCACACCGTGATGAGCAAAGTTGTTGATCCCGCAAGCCGCCGCGAACTGGCTGAGTACCCCGGCGGGATCATGTTTGAACTGGGATGTCACATCATTGATCTGGTCGTCGGAGTTCTGGGAAAACCGGAGCAAGTGCGTGCATTTCCGCGGCGTACATCCGGCCACGATGACAACCTGATAGACAATATGCTGGCCGTTTTTGAGTACGAACGAGCAACCGCCACTGTTCGGTCCAGCGCTGTGGAGATCGATGGGGGCAGTCGGCGACACTTCGTTGTGTGCGGTACGGAGGGGACGTTTCACATCCAGCCGCTGGATAATCCGTCCGCCCGAATCACGCTCTCAAAAGATCGTGAAAGCTATGTCCGGGGAACACAGGATGTGACGTTTCCGAAGTATGTTCGGTACGTTGATGACGCCGCCGACATGGCAAAAATCATCCGCGGCGAAAAGCCCAGCGACTTCGGCCCGGATCATGACCTTGCGGTTCAGAAGTCCGTGTTGCTGGCCAGCGGATTGGAAGCTGATCGTCAGCCATGAACCCCCAATGGCTATCGAATCATAGCGCGACCAACGTCAGCCAGTTCTGAAGCCAGCAACGCGTACTTCTTCAGAGTTGCGCTCCATCGGCTTACTTCAAGCCTCTGCGAATCAGCAGCGCTTCCACCGTGGGTTCACTGCCTCGGAAGGCCTTGTAAGATTCCATTGGTTCGCGGCTGCCGCCTCGGCTGAGAATTTCTTTGCGGAAGAGATCGCCGTTCTCGCGAGTACATCCGCCCAGAGACATCATGCGAGCAAACGCGTCGGCCGCCAGAACCTCGCTCCACAGGTACGCGTAGTAGCTCGACGAATAACCACCCGACCAGATGTGAGCAAAGTAAGCTGTCCGGTAACGCGGCGGAACAGGAGCGTAATCGATGCCAAGCTTCTTCAGGGAATCGGCCTCGAAGGTTTCTGCATCGGTTGGAATCTCTTCGCTGGTCAACGAGTGCCATTCCAGATCCAACAATGCTGCAGAGAGATACTCCAGCGTGTCGAATCCCTGATTGAACTTGCTGGCCTTGATGACCTTGTCCAGCAGCTCATTTGGGATCTGTTCGCCGGTTTTATAGTGCTTCGCGTAGTTCGCAAGAATGGCCGGCTGGATGGCCCAGTCTTCTTCGAAGGTCGACGGAAATTCCACAAAGTCCCGCGGCGTCGCAGTGCCGGAAACAGATGGGTACGTCACGTCTGAAAACATGCCGTGCAATGCATGTCCCATCTCATGAAACAGCGTGGTCACATTGTCGAAACTGATCAACGCTGGTTCGCCGTCCGCCGGACGAGGAATGTTCAGAACGTTGACGATCACCGGCTTTTCGTTCAGCAGAGCCGACTGATCCACAAAAGAACTCATCCAGGCCCCACCGCGCTTGGTGTCGCGTTTGAAAAAGTCTCCGTAGAAAAGCCCGATCTGAGAACCGTCGCTGTCGAGTACATCGAACACACGAACGTCCGGATGATAAACAGGCAGGTCTTTGCGTTCGCGGAACGAAATCCCGTACAGCTTGTTCATCGTGAAGAACACACCATTCTTCAGCACGCTGTCGAGTTCAAAGTAGGGCTTCACAGCCGCTTCATCGACTTCGAATCGGGCTTTGCGGGCCTTCTCTGCGTAGTATTCCCAGTCCCATGGAGCCAGCTCGTGATCGGCTCCAGATTCCTTGATCATCTTCTCCAGGTCAGCCGCTTCGACTTTGACTCGAGCCAATACGCCGGGGACGAGATCGGTCAGCATCTTGCGAGCGGCAGCCGGAGCCTCGGCCATCTGATTCTGAAGCTTGTAGGACGCATGATCCTCGAACCCCAGCAATTTAGCTCGTTCAGCTCGCAGTTGAGCGATCTCGAGAATCAACGGCCGATTGTCGATTCCTCCATCGCGGCCCAGTCCTCGAAACGCCGATGCCTCCCAGACGCGTTTTCGGAGCGATCGATTGTTGAGCGATGACAGAACGGGTACACGCGTCGTGTTGGTGATTTCCAGCAGATACTTGCCTTCGAGTCCTCGTTCCTTTGCTCCTTCAGCGGCTGCGGCAATGTCAGCAGCGTCCATGCCGTCCAGTTCTTTGACGTCAGCAACGACGACCGCTCGCTCCTTGCTGATGGCCAGCAGGTTTTCTTCGAACTTGGTCTCCAGCTTTGACAGTTGCTCATTGAGTGATCGAATGCGAGCCTGCTGCTCATCATTTAGCTTTGCTCCAGCGCGGACGAAGCTTTCGTAATGCTGCTTCAGCACCTCGGCCTGCTCGCCGTTCAGTTTCAAAGACTCGCGTGAGTCCCACAACCTGGCGACTCGCTCATACAGCCGTCGGTTCAGCAGAATATTGTCGGAATGAGCGGCCTGCAGAGGAGCCAGCTCCGTTTCAATATTCTGCAACGCGTCGTTTTTGTGAGCAGAAGTGAGATTCGAAAAGACGTTGCGGACGCGTGTCAGCAAGGCCCCTGACTTTTCGATGGCGACGATTGTGTTGTCGAATGTCGGAGCGTCTTTCTGAGATGCAATCGTTTCCATCTCGGCCAGTTGTTGCTTCATTCCCGCCATGAAGGCTGGCTGAAAGTGTTCGACTTTGATGATATCGAATGCAGGCGTATGAAACAGCAAAGGACTTGGCGATGAGAACGGGTTGTCAGCAGACAAATCGAAAGATGTATTCACAGCAGGTTCGTTCGTGGAAAATGGTTGATTAGCAGGGAATGGCTCAGCGGCTGAAGACACAGCCCCGACAACAATGGTCGCCGCAAGCGCCGAAGCGGCAGCAAAATTCTGTCGGGATTGAAGTAAAAACAGAGCGTTTCGAAACGTGTCAGAGGTCATAGCGTTTTTCCCGTTGATGAAGAGTGCCGAATCTCAGAAATCGGCCAATCAGCGATGGCGAAGTGTAATGTGAGTTCCGTCGCTTGTCTGCTCAGGCGACGATGAAGCCGCACGCGTCGCAAGAGTTGCGTGTTTGGCTACGGACGAATTTCCATCAGCGGCTCTGTCGTGATTCTGACATCGTCGACAAACAACGTGGCTGGCTGATCTCCAAATGAGTGGGCGGAGATGCCGACTTCCAGACTGTCATACATCATGCCTCGGAATGGCAATGTCGGCCCGTGACTGTCGACGACTAACTGTTCGTCCTGCCAGACCTGAACGTGTCCCTCATCGGGATGCAGGAACACGTGCCACGTCACCTGCACCCATTGATCGGTCGGAAAAACAGCCTTTGCTTCAGAAGCCTGACGATACTTGGGCTTCTCCAGTGCTTTCAGTTCGACTCCCAATTCCTGACCATCAAACAGCATGAGTCTGATCCCCGGCGATTCCTTCACTTCTCGCCCTTCGAGATCGGCCAGTGTGAATGGTCGCGTCGACCCGTCAATTCGAAACCACGCCTGAAACCAGAAGTGTTCGTTCTGTTCGAAGTAAACAAAGCCTGTGCCGAGCGATGCCTTTGCGCAGATCATGCGGGATGATTTCGCCGGGCAAATACATCGCAGAGACTGCTGGCCGCTGTGAGCATGAAGCTTTGATGGACCGACAGACGCATCAATGAATCCAGCCTTCTCGTTCAGGATCTGATTGCGGAGAGCAACATAATCGGAAACGGCTGGTGTTTGAGGCGTTTGCAGAGTGAACTCCGTCCACTTGCGTTGTTCCCCAATCAGCGATCGCAGGCCGTCGACGCCTTCAGGCACATCTTCGAATCCATCTGCAAACTCTTTCAGCAACTGATAACGCTTGCTCGAATCAGGGTCGACGCGGTAGATTGCATCTCCCTCTTTTACGATGTGGCGAGCGATGCTTTCGGGGTCGAAAATGCGATCCACCCAAGTCCATGTACCTCGTTCGGTGATGACACGAAAAACATTTCCGTCATCGGCCCATTTGTAGCTGATACCATCCAGCACTGCGGAGCGGAGGACTCGGGCCGCGGGATAGGCTTGAATCTCTTCAGGGCCCCGAAACCGAGACAGGCCGACCAAAACGGCGACCAAAATCGCCGCGATGATGCCGAAACCTCGCCAAATCGCCGGGAATCTGACAAACATGGGAATCACTGTTTGAAACAGTAACAAGAATGGCAACAAATCGTCTGCCAGTATACCGACGAAACGCAGTTGGGGGAGTGCAATATTCCGGCGGGGCTTTTGGCCTGCGTTGGTGCCGAGCAATTAGATGGCACCAAACGGATAATTCTCGGGGTGTGCCGCTAGAGGCTGTTTCAAAACCTGATTTGTAGCAATTTCAATGGCATGAGATTTGAAGTTGATTGAGAGCGAAAGGAGTAGCTCTCATGTTAATCAGCCTGTCCTCATGGCCGAAACGACGTC
>CAIXQV010000824.1 GCA_903921605.1 uncultured Planctomycetaceae bacterium
AGGCTGGTACAAGGGCGACCTCCGCGACAAGGTCTTTGGGCAGATCGCCAACGAAACCACCAAGCCGGACTGGAAGACGATCAAAACCAAACTGACCGAGATGGCCCGCAAATACGACCGAGCCGCATAGGCGACCGGAACCACGTACCAGACCGACCGCGAGTGGTCGGCCTGGTCGGTTGCTCCGGCAAACCGATGTGCATTCTTCAACTCGTTCTTTTCGAGGGAGACAAACAATGACACGACAACTGACCGCCGCAGACTGGATGGACGAAGCCGAATCGGCTGAACGCGCGGAGGCATGGCCGAAGGCTCTGGCCCTGTGGACAAACGCCGCCTCGATGTGTGAAGGCGAACAACAGCAACGCTGCCACACCGGGATCGCCCGGTGCGAACACGAGGTGGCCGTCGATGCGGAACTGGCCTCGATTGCCAGACGGGCTCTGAATATCCAGACGCTGTCGACCCGGAAGATGGACTCGCTGGACTTCCACGAGGTGGCGGTCTGGCAGGTCCTGGAGGCACTTCGGTTGGCGCACCGAATGGGACGCAAAGACAGAAACCCCTGAGTGACACTTGGCACATCATTTACCACCTCGAAGGTTGTTGATTCCTTTTGACAGGAGCGAATGCTGGTGTTACAATGTGTCACCATTGTATCAACACCCTCGGGGACCTGAGCATGCTCAAGAACTTCGTCAAACATGGCAACAGCTGGGCACTTGTCGTTGATCGGCCGATTCTCGACCTTTTGAAGATTGATCCTGAGCGCCCGGTGGAGCTGACCACGGATGGTGCCTCCATCCGGATCACTGCCGCCGAAGAAGGCAGTCGGAAGGAAGAGCTGCGCAAAGCGAGCAGAAAGGTAAATGCTCGTCACAAGAAGGCCTTTCAAAAACTTGCTGAGTAGGACGACATGCCTGAATTCCTGACATTGGAAGATGTGCTTGAGTTGCATGCTGGCCAGATCAAGAGCTATGGCGGCAGTGAAGGATTGCGCAGCAGCGATCTGCTGCAGTCTGCCATCGCCCAGCCATGGGTAACCTTTGGCGGACAGTTCCTGCACACCGACATCTATCAGATGGCAGCTGCCTACCTGTTCCATCTTGTTCAAAACCATCCCTTCATTGACGGCAACAAACGAATTGGTTTGGAAGCGGCTCTGGTCTTTCTCGAACTCAACGGCCAGTCGATCGAAGCTGACGATGAGCAACTCGTCGAAATTGTTCTCGGAGTTGCTCAAGGTCAGATCGATAAGATGCAGATTGCCGAGTTCTTCCGGACTCACGCCGTCTCTCCCTGAGCAGAGGAGACACGTTCCGCTTTTCGCCCGGTGAATTTTGTCCATCGTTCGACGATGACATCACAATACGGCGGATCCAGTTCCATCAGGAACGCGTGCCGACCGGTCTGTTCGGCAGCCATGAGAGTGCTGCCCGAGCCACCGAACAGATCCAGAACATTGTCGCCGGTGCGCGAGGAGTACTGCATCGCTCGCACCGCCAGTTCGACCGGCTTCTCCGTCAGATGCACCATGCTCTGCGGATTGACCTTCTTGACCTGCCAGAGATCAGTGGCGTTGTTCGGCCCCAGATAGACATGCGCTGCTCCTTCCTTCCAGCCGTAGAAGCACCATTCATGCGCACCCATGAAATCTTTGCGTGTGAGTACAGGATGCATCTTGTCCCAGATGATGGCCTGGCTGAAGTACAGGCCATGCTTCTTCAGGAACGGCGGGTAGTTGGCACAGTTCGCATAGCCACCCCAGATGTAGAAGCCGCGGCCGGGCAGCAGCACACGTGACGCGTTGCCGAACCAGGCATCCAGCAGCCGATCGAATTCCTGATCGGTCACGAAGTCATTGGCCAGCGGTCTGTCTTTGGCCCGCATCTTCTTCTGAGTGGGTTTCGCCTTTTCCGGATGACGAGCCACATCCATGGACTGATGATGCGTCGTTCCCTGAAACGAAGACAGGCCAGC
>CAIXQV010000825.1 GCA_903921605.1 uncultured Planctomycetaceae bacterium
AGTCGGTGCTGAAATCCGGATACGACTATGCCATCGTTCCTCTGCCGTCAGCCAACCAGCCATCTCGCAGGTGGGAGGTGATTAGACAGCCCACGGCCGGTGGCCAACTCGACGGAAAGAAGGATATCGTCGGGACGTTTCATCTGAACCAGAAATTCGAATTGTCATTTAGCTGGGACAGGTCGAACAAAAGCCATGAGATGATTAACTGCCTGTTGGAAATTGAAGCTGGTGATCCGGCTGAGAAACCAGAGAGAGAAAAATGCGTTCTGAGGGAAGTTGAACATATCAGCCCGATTCATTTTGATCTTTCTAAGGCTGAGCGTTCAGTACGTTTGGTAAGTCGCTCGCTCATCACCGAAACTGCCGCTCTGGAGCTGCACTGTGACTATGTTAATCTCCCAGAAACAGTCACTCCTCCGGGGACAAAGTTTCGAGCGGTCGGTCAGTCATTAAGCTATCTTGTGAGGCCGCCCACAACGGGCAAGTACGCTCGTTCAGTGACCATGAGCGTTTATTTTGACGAGACGGAGCAGGATGTTCAGGTCAGGATCAAAGCCGTTGTCGAAATCCCCGTCATTGACAAGCAGAGCGGTGATGTCGCGTTAGGAAGCTTCGAATGGAAACCCGGTCTTTTCGACAAGGTGGAAGAAGACATTGAAGCGTACGGGAATAGAGTTAATAAGATGCGTGAAGACTTGAAGGACAAAGAGGTCGAAGTAGAGTCAGGAAGATCTACCCGCAATGTTGAGAAACAGAAGAGCGTCGAGGCCGCTGTGAATGCCTTCCGAAACGTCGTCAACGAGAAAAGTAATCTGCACACGGAACTAAAGAAGCATTCGGCCGATCTGCAAAAACTGATGGCTGATATTTCAGAACACGGTCAACTCAAATGTTCGTTAAGACTCAAGGTCCCGGACTCGGAACCAGGAGGAATCGAACTGTTGGTGACGGATGGCCCTGATGCGACTCAGAAGGAATGAACGACGGTCTGGGGCTTTGGGAGCCGTCAATTTTGTGGCTTATCACAACCCGACACGTCAGTGAGGGATAAACGTTGCCGCGTTTTTCAACAACAATCCCTCGCTGACGCAGCGGGTTAGGATTAAATCAACATGCTGGTCAGCCACCGGCAATGGATCTGTTGTTCTTCCGGGCCTGAAAAATTTGAAATGTCAAGAAATACGCCGCGCCTTTGACTTCGGTTTAAACAAGGGCGATTTTCATAGAACTAGTTGTTCCAATGACCAATCCAAACTCACAACTCGAAAGCTTTCCGCCTGAAGGCATGCAGTTCTTTACGCCCGTGAGCGTGGGAATTCTGGCGCAGCTTTTCTGCGCGGGGCTGGTGATGGCGGTCACGGCAGCGATTTCACTTTCATCATCGACACGGAATCTCCCGATCGCGTCCGGTGAAACATCAACCGAGGCTTCCGATGCACAACGAAGTCGTCCGGATTCCACTGAGCAGGGCCTGGCCGCTGCGACTTCCAATGCTGCTAATGCTACTAATGGGACTGATGGGAGTAATGAGACTAATGGGGCCGAAATGACGGAGGGCAGTTCCGAGGCACCGGTGGCCGATGCCGATGCCGGGACTGCTGCTGCAACGACACCTCCGGTCACGAGTGTGCGCGCTCTTGATGATGTCCGTCAGAAGAGCCGAAAACTTCCGCTTGCTGGTGAAGGTGTTTCTGACGAAATCGAACTCTGCAAAATCTTTGCGCAGGATCCGGCCACAGTCACGCTGCAACTGATCGGCGGCGAGTTCACTGTTCCCGAGCAGATGACGTTGACTCTGAAACCGTTCCCAGTGGATGCAAAATCGTTTCTCTGGAAGGTCTCACAGAAATCCACGAGCGGGCTCGCCCGTAACCAGGAGATTGGTGAGTTTATTCTGAAGGAGCAACAACTTAGTTTTCGCTGGTTCAGAAATATGGATAAAGGCAAACTGCCGTTCTGCCGTCTGAAGATCTCCGTCGGCCCGGATTCTGAAATCTGTGATCTCTGGTCTGTTGCTCGATCCGGCGCGGCGAAAGTGCG
>CAIXQV010000826.1 GCA_903921605.1 uncultured Planctomycetaceae bacterium
GCTGCTGGAACGTGCGCTGCGCCAGCTGCATAAATTCGGTCAGCCGCTCCGGGGGAACCGCGATATCCTCGACGAACGGGATCGGACGCGATGCCCCCTTCAGGCCGGCCAGCAGTGAGACGACTCGAGAAGGCAGCAGCCAGATTTCATCGCCATCGTCCGGAGTCTCGGATTCTCGCGTAATTCGATATTCAATGGCATGACTGTCCAGCAGTCGTCGTGAATCAGCGAGTCGCTGTCGGACCTCACGCTCGCTGTTTCCGGGAAACTCGAGAATCAATGCCCCTTCGGCTTCAGGCAGAATCATGCTGTGGAACCGCGGATCTGATCCGCGCCCGAGACTCAGCAGGCGTCGATCCAGCAGGTCACACGCACTGGGGTCCAGCGGCAGCAGCAGCTGCATCGCTCGGATAGCCTGCTCAAGAGTTCCGAACATCAGCAGTGCAACCGCACGATGATTCGGAATCGGCAGCGTATACAGTGTCGCTTCCGTAAACACCGCCAGCGTTGCCTCAGACCCGACCAGCAGTCGCGGCAGATCGAGCCGATTGCCCTGAAGAATTCCGCGAAGCATATATCCGGCGCTGTTTCGGAGCAGCGGTGGCTGAAACTGGGTGATGGAATCCGCATGTTCCTGCAGGATCGCGTTCAGACGTTCGAGCAGATCGGCTTTCCGAGTCGCTGGTGTCAAAGAAGACAGGCGGAGTGTTTCATTGCGGACGGGCGGCAGAAAGCGAAATCCGGCGGATCCCATCGGAACATGGTCTACGACGCTGGCTGTTGGCTGACCGATCAGAAATGACCGTTCGATGCGTTCCAGGCCCAGTTCCAGCTTTTGTCCGCCTGAGAGAACGCATTCAAGGCTCTGGACGTGATCTCGCGTTGAGCCGACCCTGACTGCATGGGAACCCGCCGCGTCCACACCCAGCATTCCGCCAATCGTCGTGATTGCAGAATTGGAAGGATCAGGTGCAAAATAGCGACCGGTTGTGCGAAGTACGGCGTTCAGTTGATCGCGGCGGACTCCCGGCTGTACTCGAACTGTATCGGATGCGACGCTCACGATCGCGTTCATATATCGCGAAAAATCCATCACGATCCCGCGTCCGATGCAGCCTCCGGCAAGTCCGGTGCCTGCTCCCCGGGCAATCAGGGGGACTCGCTGATCGGCCGACCATGCCGCCAGAATCTCAACATCACGCGAGTTTCGCGGCAGGCAGACTGCAATTGGTTCTACTTCGTACAGGCTCGCGTCCGTGGCATACATCGACAGTGCTGCACGATCGATGCGAAGATCACCTTCGATCGTGTCGGAGAGGTCCTCCACCAGCCTTCGACGAAGTTCCTCCACTGAGTTTCAGCTCCACGCGGTCTTTATTTGCGGTACTCGGCTCATGTGACGTTGTGCTGTGCCCTGCCGGAACGGACGGATGTTTAAAAAAAATCAGGATGTCTGTTTTGTTTGTTTCAGCTGCAGCTGCCGATAGCGTTCAGCGACCTCCAGATTAAATCCGGGATGGTCTTCGTTCATGGTTGTTTTCCGATGCCGGGCGCGGCAACGGTAACAGACCAGCATGTCTCCCATAAATGTATAAAGTACCAGATCGATCAGCGCAAATCCCATCAGAATACCAAGCGCCACGACCGGCAGATGCTGAAACCATGCGATGGAAC
>CAIXQV010000827.1 GCA_903921605.1 uncultured Planctomycetaceae bacterium
AGAGTAGGTCGCCAGGACTCCGATCGTCAGGAAGAAGACAGCCCCGAGCACAAGAGAAATTCTCTGCCACAATCGAGGCCGCAACTCCTGTGGCAACAATGTCGTGTTGACCACCAGTGTGTGCAGGCAACTGAAGCCTAAAGCATAGTTGTAAAACATGCCCGTTGCCGTCGTCAGCAGCGTCTCGCCATTCTGGAACAGGATCAATGTTGTCAGCCCCAGCGCAAAATAGGCGCACAAAACGCCAAAGTAGAGCCGTCCAATGTGCCGCGTGTCCCATTTTTGCAGACGCTTGCTGGCGGTCCAGAAAACATCGACCCAGCGCCGCAGGAACCCATCAGCGGTCGTCGCCATACTTGTCGCCAGAATCAGTAGTCCGCAGAACAAGGTCAAATACCAGAACGTCTGTCCCCAGGTTGATCCCACCGCTTCTCTGACGCCGCCGGCCGTCATGCTGGCTGCTTCCCATTTGTTCGCGGGAACGGTCCCTCGAGTCAAAAACTGGACCGACAACATGCTCGGCAACGCCAGTCCGACGAAGCAAGCCGGCAGCCAGACCAAATACTGTTCACGCTGCACATGAGCCATCCAGCCGAACCATCGCTGCATTGACTCTTTGGTGACTCGAAACACTTTACCTGCATGCGACAGTTCAATCTCATGTCCGCCGACCAGACTCGGGATGGCCCCTACATACTTGCCCATTCCCCAGCCCTGATCGCGGGTAAATGAGCTGATCGGCGTATTCGTCAGTCCGCCGTTGCCTGAGATCGCAACCATTGACGCCAGAATGCCTACCAGCGTCCAGTCGAACGCAACGTCCCGACCTTGTGACATCGCGACAAAGAAATTATCAATGATCGGGCCATGTGGCGCTTCTGCCACATCAAGCTTCCCGTCTTTATTAAGATCCTCACCGACATCAAGAACACCGTTGCCATTCAGGTCTTCAGAGAGATCCTGTTTTCCATTTTTGTTGACATCTTCCACGGGCATCACCGGAACGTTGCCAAACTTCACGAACCCGGAGCAAATTTCCTTCCAGGTCGAAACGTCGGAATAGCCCAGCGCCAGGTACACCAGCAGCCCGAGCACAAACACGAGTTTGAAAGTCATCATCGCCTTGATGGAGTTGTAGACTTTGCCTCCGATGGTCAGAGGAATAAACACGGACACGAAGATCGTAATCGCAAGTCCCAGCACCAGTGATTTGTGGTCCGGGTTGTTAACGGTGTCAGGAATCCGACCAAGGATCATGGTCGCGGCCGGAATCGCAGCGTTCGACGCGAGGTATGGCAGGACCGATCCAAAATCGAGGACAAGGTAGAGCCCCAGCCAGAACAGCGGATGAGGACCAATTCGAAATTTTCCGGTGAAGATCGGTTCGCCGCTGTACAGTGTGTAGCGACTGATCTCCACGTTGTAGATGACCTGAAAGATCACGCTCAATGTGGCCAGCCACAGCATGGCCCCGCCATAACGAGCGGTGACAAGCGGCCCCGTCAGCCATTCGCCACCACCGATGGCAGCTCCGCCCATCACCAGCCCTGGCCCGAGCATCAAAGCGAGCTTTGACCACTGAAACCGGGGGGCTTCCGGAAGTTCGCCTACAGTCCAGGCAGGCATATGGGACGTGCCCGGCTGAGGAGAATAGGTTTCTTCAGCAGCGGTTTCGCCGACAGTTGCAGATGAACCTGAGGAGCCAGGTGCGTTCAGGGATGACATGTCAACTCTTTCACTCTCATGGTCAGACGAGTGGGCGTCTGCATGTTGCAGTGGACCGGATCCTGTTTCCGGGTATGGCACTGGTAGGAGAAGGCAGCAAAATCACCATCCATGGAACTGCGAGGCTCGGCAATTGTCCAGGGACGCACCAGACTTGCAAGGAATTCGGGGCATTTCATTCCGAGAACCCTCGAACACATCAATGACAGGTCCGGTACAATCGGCATGCATTCCCAGCGGGAAACCGTGGGCAGCTTGCTCTGGCCGATAGAAACCTGGCGCGGTCCGGCTAGAATCGTGCGTTTTCACGATCTCATTGCAATCGACCGGTTTCTCTTTGCAGTGCCGGCCTTCATCTGGTCGCGCCGGAATAGTTCCTCGATCAAAGTGTCTGCCCGCCCCTCATAGCCTGAATAGTGAAAGTCTGATGGAAGAAGCGATTCGCAAAGCCAAAGTTCTGATTGAAGCCTTGAGCTGGATTCAGCGATTTCGAGGTCGCTATGTGGTGGTCAAACTTGGCGGGAGCACTCTGGATGACGTCGCTGCGGTGAACAGCCTACTGACTGACGTCGTCTTTATGGCGACGGTGGGGATGAAACCCGTGATCGTGCATGGTGGCGGAAAATCCATCAGCGCTGCAATGAGTGCGGCGGGAATTGAAGCCCGCTTTGTCGCCGGCCGCCGCTACACTGATCGCCAGACTTTGCAAATCGCTTCACGAGTACTTGTGGAAGACATCTGCCAGTCAGTCGTAGACCAGATCAATCGCAACGGTGCTCGGTCAACGGGCTTGCACTATGGCACCGAAAATGTCCTGACGGCCGAGAAGCTGACATTGAAGGATGATCAAGGGAATCCTGTTGATCTCGGACACGTTGGACACGTGACCGAGGTGGATGTCGACACGCTTGTGCGAGTCTGCTCGACCGGCACCATTCCCGTCATTCCCAGCATCGCTCTCAGCTCTGTGGGCCATCGACTGAACGTCAATGCTGACACGGCCGCTGCCGCCGTTGCCAGAGCACTCTCCGCAGAGAAACTTATTTTCCTCAGTGATATCCCAGGGATCCTGACCAACATCAAGGATCCGACCTCTCGGCTATCCCACGTAACTGCCGCTCAGGTGCGGGGATTGATTGCGGACGGCACGATCGCTGGTGGTATGGTGCCTAAGGTCGAAGCCGCATTGGAATCGCTCGATGCCGGCGTTCGAAAGGTACACATAGTCGATGCGTCCATGCTGCATTCTGTGCTGCTGGAGATCTATTCCGATACGGGCGTAGGAACAGAAATCGTCCCCTGATGGACCTCGACTCTGAATTGTTTGGGTTTACTTCCCTGGGGCAGAATCCCTGAACACAATCGCCTGTCAAAACAGAAAGGCGATGGAGCCGGGAATTGGCAAAAAACGCCCTCAAGATGGGCATTTTGCTGCTGCGGGCTGTTATTCTTTGGGCCGCAAAATTTGAAGGCAAGTGTTCGCGGGATAAATCATTCAGATCATTGCTTCAATCATGGCCGCGCACAGAATAACCCCTGGTTTTTGATGTCGGGCGAGTTCCGGAGATTCCGAGGATTCGATAAGTATTGTGGTCCGCCGATTGACAGAGCAGATCAGGGCACAATAATCGCCCTTCCTCACAGGGGATACTTTGAGAATCAGACCCATTTGTCGCCTGTTTGTGAGTCCCCGTTTTTCTCCACCACGCCTTCGGATGTTGCCTCTTGCCTGCTGTGAAGAATACCCCGATACCGCTCTATCTGAAAGAAGAAGAACGCGAAGGACTGCGAGCAGCCGGTCGATTCAATGCGCAGTTGATGGACTTTCTGCGCCCGCATGTCAAAGAAGGTGTCTCAACAGAGAAGCTTGATAAGCTGGCCAACGAATACACTCTTGATCACGGACACGTGCCAGCCTGCGTGGGCTATCTTGGTTATCCCAAGACAATCTGCACCAGCATCAATGAAGTCGTCTGCCACGGAATCCCGAATACTCGACCTCTGAAGGATGGCGACATCGTAAATGTCGACATCACGACGATTGTGAACGGCTGGTACGGTGACCAATCCGAAACCTTCATGATCGGCAACGTGAGCAACAGTGCTCGTCGGCTGGTGCAGTCGACTTACGATGCATTGTTCGTCGGCATTCACGCAGCACGTCCGGGCGGAACCGTCACGGAGATTGGTCGAGCGATTCAGACGTTTGCAACCAAGGCTGGTTACTCAGTAGTGCGTGAGTATCAGGGTCACGGAATCGGTCGCGATTTTCATCAGGAACCCGGTGTTCCGCATTTCCCAACGCTGAAGTCAAATCGAGATCTCCTGCGTCCCGGGACTTGCTTCACCATCGAACCGATGCTGAATATTGGCTCGTGGCAAACACGTGTCGACAAAAAAGACAAGTGGACTGTACGCACAATCGACGGGGCGCTGTCGGCTCAGTTTGAACACACAATCCTGATGACAGAAGACGGGCCGGAAATCCTGACCTTCACAAAAGACGGCCCGCAGGAAGGGCATAAGTTCTGACCGAGACGGTGCTCTCCTGCCGGTGTCTTCTTTCGTGCGGTCCATGCAAATGAATAAAGCATTTGTCCGAGAGCCCGATTCTGATGCTCGAGTCACCTGTCCTCGCTGTGGCTCTGCGGGCACAACCGTCGGTAATGGCCCCATTGAGCTTTACGTTCCGGCTCCGCTGCAGGATCAGATGAAAAATGCCGCGTGGTGCTGCTCCAATGCGGCTTGCGAAGTTGTCTACTACAATATGTTTGAACAGACTGTGCGAGCCGTCGAACTCCTGACTCCCGTCTACCCTTATGATCCCAACGCCCCGATTTGCGCGTGCTTCGGATTCACTCTGCAGGATGTTGAGGATGACGCCGACGAGTCGCAGCCGCTCAGAATCAGAGCCTTGCTGACTCGATCCCAGTCTCCGGAGGCTCGCTGTCAGGCTGTTGCCGTCGACGGCCGTTGCTGTATGCGCGAAGTGCAACGACTATACATGAAACTCAAGTCATCGCGGATGTGACATCTTCGCATCGCGTTATCGCCAGGGACCTCCTGAACGGCTGTTATGCACATTTCACCCCAGGTAGGTATATCCCGCTTTTCAGCGAGGGCTGGGTAAGTCCTCTCCGAATTGCCCGATAGTGACGCCGCGGGTGCAAGGTGTTGCAAGAACCCATGACCCCCACATCTTGATGTTTACAGCGTGCTATGGGGGAATCATGAGGATCAGGTCACAGATCTCGTTACTGCTGCTCTGCCTGGCTGTTCCGTTTCTGTGCATGAAATGGCTGGCTTACTCAGCCGTGCTTTTACCAGCATTCGATCAGCTGGAGAATGAACAGGCGGAGAAAGATGTCGAACGATTTCTCGATGCGATCGAGAATGAACTTCAGATCCTTTCCAAGCGGGCCAACGACTGGGGCGCATGGGACGACACCTATAAATTCGCCACCGATCGCAATGAGACGTTTCAGCAGGCAAATCTGGTCGACCAAACGTTCACAAATACGGATACCGATTTCCTCTGCTTTCTGAATACGCAGAATGAAGTCATCTGGGGGAAGTGCTTTGATCACAAGAGCGGCACCTACCTCGAAGTCCCCGATCTGTTTTCTTTTGTCTTAAATCCCGTCAATGGGCTGCAGCGATTCCGAACCATTGATGATGACTTTACAGGGGTTGCACTGACATCGCGCGGGGCAATGCTGCTGGCTTCACGTCCGATTACGACAACGGATCGCAAAAGTCTTGTACGTGGCGCTGTCGTTTTTGGACGCTACCTCAGCTTCGATTGTATTGCCGCCATTGCTGATCGCACTCACCTGCAGATTGATCACTGGCCGAAGAATGCGGGCTCCATTCCAGACGATGTCAGGCAGAATGCCGGACGACTGCATGGTTTTCGCGAAAAGATCATTGTTCCTGTCGACAACGAACGGCTGTGCGGTTACGTCGCATTGACAGACCCA
>CAIXQV010000828.1 GCA_903921605.1 uncultured Planctomycetaceae bacterium
CGACCACGATTTGCATTGCCGCGAAAGTCCTCGTGACGCATCATTTTCTGTAAGAAAGTTCCGAAGAATGACGGCCCCTTCGACGTACTACAGGCATGACTCCGAATGAACTGCCAACATCAATTGAAGAGCTTCAGAAGCTGGTGCTTTCGCAGCATCAGCGAGTGCAGTCCATCCTCACCGAGAAAGAAACTCTTCAACGCGAAGTGATCATCGCGAAGCAGCAGGCGATCGCGCTGACATCGACCGTTGAAGCTCAGAAGAAGCGACTTGAACAAAGTGAACGCACGATCAAAGAACTGTTGCAGGCATTGAAGGGCAAGAAGGAAGAACGGCTCGACCCTAATCAGTTGTTGCTGTTTGATCTGGGCGAACTTGAAAAGCTTCTTGAAGAAGCCGCAACGGCAGACGATGCTCAGGCCAATGACCATGCGTCATCAAAGTCATCGCGACGTAAGAAACAGAAACATGGTCGACGAATCATTCCCGACAATCTGCCGACGGAAGAGATTCTGTATGAGCTTCCTGAAGAGCAGCGATTGTGTCCGATCGATGGCAAGCCAATGCCGGCGATCCGGTATGAAATCAGCGAACAATTGGATTATGAGCCTGCGAAGCTCAAACGCATTCAGCACAAGCGAGCGGTGTATGCGTGTCCGGCAAAGCATGACGAAGCGACACTGATCACCGCGCCGAAACCTGCGGAAGCGGTCGAGAAATGTCTGGCTGCTCCCGGACTGCTGGCCGGAGTCGTCGTCGGGAAGTTTGGTGACCATCTGCCCGGCTATCGCATGGAAGATATCCTGTCGCGCGGTGGTGTGAATCTCAATCGCAGCACGCTTTATGACTGGATGGCCGCGGTCGCCGATGTCATTAAGCCGCTGTACGAACTGATGAAGCAACTCGTGCTGCAATCGAAGATCATTCAGACAGACGACACGTCAGTGAAGCTGATCGATCCGCTGGCAGAAGGGGGCTCACGCACGGCTCGTTTCTGGGCGTATCTTGGTGACTATGAACATCCGTTTGAAGTGTATGACTTCACCGTGTCACGCGAACGACATGGTCCCCAGGAGTTTCTTCGCGATTACTCCGGCTACTTACAAGCCGATGCGTATGGGGGCTACGACGGTGTCTATCTTCAGTCGAACGGCGCGATCAAAGAGGTCGCTTGCTGGGCTCATGCTCGTCGCTACTGGCACAAGGCGTGCGAAGAAGACCCCGCGCGGGCTCATTACGTGCTGGCGATTGTGGCGAAACTTTACAAGGTCGAACATGCCGCTAAGGAGAAGGCCGCTGCTGCACGCCAGTCGCTGCGCGAAGAGCACTCACGCCCATTGCTGAATGATCTGAAGACATGGCTTGATGCGGAAGTCTTTCTTCCGAAGAGCCTGTCCGGCAAAGCGGCCACATACACGCTCAACCAGTGGGCCGCGCTGAATCGCTATCTCGAAGACGGCAACCTGTCGATCGATAACAACGCGTCCGAACGGGCGATGCGCCCTGTGGCCATTGGAAGAAAAAACTGGATGTTCGTCGGCAGCAAGCCCGCCGGCCACCGAGCTGCGGTCCTGATGTCGATGATTGCCAGCTGCAAAGCCAACCTCGTGGAACCATGGGCTTGGCTGAAGGACGTGCTGATCCAGCTTCGGCTTGGGGCAACCCCGGAGTCGCTGCTGCCAAACACCTGGCTCCTGTCACACCCCGAGTACCGCTGGACCATCGCTGAACGAAGAAAACTCGAGCGAGAACTCTGTGCAGACGAATAGAATGCTGTTCGCCGGGCGCTTACTTCTGATCGAGACATGCATTACGAATGGAGCCACGGATCAATCATGAAATCCATACCGCAGGAAACAACTTCGTCTGTCGAAAGGTCGTACGAGTCTACGCAGTATAGAAAGCCATCAGACGCGACTTTGCTTGCGGTGTCCATGAAACGTTCGGGGATGCAGTTCAGATCGATGAGTCCATAGACTTTGATGATGTGACCGTATCTCACGACCTTTTTCAAGTCCTCGAAGCAGTCGAGCGAATAGGCTTCGCTGATCAGTTCCCTCAGTTCGTACTCTGTCATTTCCCGGATACGCTGAGATATGGAAGTGGTCATAACGTAATGGTCCTTTCGAGATTAAGGCTGCGGTGGTGGATCGAACTTAACGTTCGAACGTGAATTCCTCGCCCAATCCCCGGCATGTCAGCCAATGGCAAAGCCTGACCTTTGCCAGATGCAGGCGACTCTTGGCAGTCGGCAGCGGGATTTCCATGGCGTCGGCAATTTCCGACAGGGTAAGACCCTGAAAATGATGCATGACCAACGTCTGACGCTGGGATTCGGGCAATTGAGTGATTGCCATTTGAACGGACTCCGCCAGTTCTCGTTTGCTCGCGGCGTCAGCGGGCGAAAGAAGTTCTTCTGGAATCTGCTGCGTAGGGTCCAGTTGCTCAGCGTCACGGCTGTAGAGCTGGTTACGAATCGCTCGAATCACCAGGTTCCGCTCGGCACGGCGCGAATGATCCATCAGCAGGTTGCGAGCGATCCGAAAGAGGAAGCCCCGAAACTGGTTCATCACCACGTAATTGGAGACAGAGCGATACAGACGCAGTAGTGTCTCCTGCACAAGGTCTTCCGACAGATGGCGATCTCCGGTCTTTCTTAAAAAGAATCCCAGCAGAGGCCCCTGCCATTCCTCGATCAGTTCTTCAAAGGCGTTCGTGTCACCCTCCTTCATTCGGATCATCCGTTGATCGTCATTGGAAGGAATCTCTGAATTGATCAATCCCGATTGAGTCGCTGAAGTCCGCTGGAAGTGACGTTCAGCCATCTGCGGTCGTGATGCTACGGTCATGTGTCTGTTCCCTTTGAGCGGTGTGAAATGTTTTGTCCCACACTCTCTCTGGGTTTGACCGGTGTTTCCGGGGATCATTTAGTCCTCCCCGAACCAGAATTCCGGAAGTATTCCCGCGATCGCTGACCGGCGTGCGACGGTTGATGTTGTGCCTCCGTGCTGGTCACTCGCCGATGGATCAATCATCCTCAAATAGTTTTGGCTGACCGCCTTCAATTGGTCGCTCGGATCCGTGCTCTTCCATCCAGGCCCACCAGCGGTAAGCGTCATCGACGTAGGGATCTTCCACGCCAGTCCGTTCGCCCGACTCTAGCTTTGCGGATTCATCCCGGAAGTTCTGCAGGTCTTTTCCGGCGGAGCGTCCTTTGTGCGTGTGCTTGTCGTGGGCGTAATCAGGGATCGCATACGGCTCGATTCCCAGCTTCACGGGCTTGCCTGCCGCGCACTGGAAATGATCACCCAGACGACTCTTGGGTCCACGGCAGAGAGCCAGGATGCAGTTCCCGATCAGCAGGCCAGCTCGGTCCCGTTTGTTTTCTTTCAGCAGATCCCGGATGTGGGGCACGGTTGAATTAACGAACATGACAGCAGGCGGATTGGCGATGCCGATGTCCTCATGCGCAATTGCCACCAGCCGATTGACCAGCCAAGAGGCGTTCGACTTCTGTTCGCTGAAGAGCAGTTCGGCAGCCGCCTGCATGGCCTGCCGTTCTTCCCCGCGACGGATGTGTTTTTGCAGTCCGGAGATGACCTCAGACGAATTGAGGCCATTGACTGTTTTTGGACGAAACATGTGGAATCTCCCTGCGAGTAATGAACCTGAGACACAGAACGAGCAACGCCTTGAGATTCCTGTTGGACTGTCTGTAGTACGAGTATTTCCGGCATGCAATCAGGGCTTCAGAGCCTTTCTGCTATGTCCTGCACTGAGCAGATCGAGAGCATTCTATTCCGAATCTCTCCAATACCTGTCATGGGGACACAGGACTTAGACCAAACGAATACCGACCACAGAGAACTCGACCATCGGACGGACTGAATGGCCCTCAGAGCAAACTAATACTGATAAGCAACCGAACACGGCAGCGCAGATTACCCCATCTCCGGCTGGCCGAAGATGGTAATTGCCTCTTCCATGGTGGCTCGGTGCAGAGCCAGAACCTTGCTGATTCCTCCGTTCTTATCGCGCTGATAGCCACCCGCCAGACAAACGGCGACAGGCATCTCCAGTTGCTTGCACCAGCTGAACATCAGCTTGTCTCGCTCTCGCATTTCCTCAGTGGTCATGACTCCGCCGAGCGGATCATCGACATGCGCATCGGCTCCAGCCTGATACAGGATCAGCCTGACGCCCTCTGTTTGCATTTCGACGAGGGCCGAGCGCAGTTCGTCAAGGAAAGCAGTCTGATCGAACGCTCTGCGGCCAAAGGCTGCGCCGAATGTCCAGTGACGAATTCTTGAACTCAGATCTAACGTCTGAATGATGTCGTCCGTTCCATCACCGTAGTGGACATCGCAGTCGATGATCCCGACTCGGTCCACGAGCCCTTCGTTTTGGAGCTTGCGAGCAGCAACGATGAGGCCGTTGAAGGTACAGAATGCGCCGCCTGACTCATATCCCGCATGATGAAATCCACTCGAAGGTGAGCAGGCCACGTGATCGATCAACGCTTGCCGGCTGGCAGCCACCATGGATCCGCAGGTCCACCGTGTCGCCTCAGTGACTCTCGGCAATCGATTACCGTGCCCATTGGCTCCCCGGCCCGACAGGACGTTGCTGACGTATTTGGGGGAGTGTGCCAGACAGAGGTCTTCCTCCGTCGCTGGTTCAAACTCACATACTTCAATTCCGAGGTTCATCCAGTCAGCCACCACAGCCGCTGGTTTACTGCCGGACGGAGAATAGCCGCCAGAATCAACACTCATGCGGGAGTCGTAGAAAACTTTCATCGATTGGATCCTTGGTTGGTTTTGTAAGGCACTGACTGTCTGAACGGCCCTACCGAACGCCCCTGCGTGTCCGTCGTGAGCGATGACAAACGTAAAGAGTTCGCGTCCAGACTAAAGAATTCCGCCGTTGTGAGACTCTCCCCACAACATGCGACAGTTGATCCGCAGTCACTCCCTATCGCCGGCTGCGCCACTCCTGAATCGACAGTGCTTCACGGCCGCCGATGATGATGTGATCGAGCATTGGAATGCCGACCACTTCCGCGACATGCTCTAGCTTTTCCGTCACGCTGATATCCTGATCGCTGGGTGTCGGATCGCCGGACGGATGGTTGTGGACGGCGATGAAGCCATTTGCGGCATCCCGGATGGCTGCCCGGAACACCTCCCGCGGATGGACAAGGCTATTCCGAAGCGTGCCCACCGTGATCTGGTGACACTGGATCGGCCGGTTTTTGGCGTTCAGGGTGACGACCCCGAATTCTTCCTGCTGGCGATGGGCCAGATCAGCAAACCGATTCAGACAGTAAGCCTTCGCCGTCGCGGGCGAGCTAATTCGGAGACTTTCCTCGTTGAATTGCCGGAACGAGGTTTCAACTCGATAGCCAAGCTGAAGGGCCGCTGACAATCGCTGGTATTCGGATTCTGTAATGCCGGTAACTCGCAGATCCTCGTACGAAAGCTCGGCCAGCGTTTCAATTCGTTCACCAACCTGATCGGCAATGCGTCTGGCAATCCCCTTACGACTGACGACAGCCCTGATGACGTCAATGATTGTATCTGAAGAGTTCATAGTTCATCCCCGTGAGCGGTTCCTGGAAGACAGACTCCATCAGGACAGCTCCTGAGTGGTGCTGACCGAACCTTGAGAGTCGCCATAAGGACTACAGAGATTTGCAGAATTGTTTCCGGTGCATCCAGACTCAGTAGACGAACCGCGATCGCTTCGGCGCTTCTAACCGTTGCCGCCCCGACGAGGGCGCCATGGCAATTCAGCGATTCTGAGCTTAATCAAGCGTGGCAGCGATTCGACTCCGCGACGATGATGGCAATTCGCCGACGATCATCCTCGCTCAAAGATGACCATTGTTCAATTACTGTCCAGAGTTCGGGGTCTTCAATAATTGTGCCACCTGGTGTGCCACTTTCGTCCGTCATAGCTTGCGACCCTGTAAAAACATTGGTTGGTTCAAGTCCGGCCGCCGCTACCTTCAAAACCCCGGGAAAATTGTCTTAACAATTTGCCCGGGGTTTATGCGTTTTGCGGCTGCTGAATTTGCTGAGAGCAAGCTGCGAGTCAAGAGTGACGAACTTTAAGAACTCCGCAGCCTCGGTGTGTCGTGCCGTAATGACGACTGAACCACCGTGGAGTACCTAAGGCGTGCCCGCGGGGCGAGATTGAAGTCCATCCTGCGAGATGTCTTTACCTCGGACCGCTGAGCGAATATGTCGAAACCAACCGGCTCCGAGCAGAGCTGGAATTCCGACGAGCCGGAATATGCTTGATCAAAACAGACGTAGCCCATCTCATTCTTTCTCGCTTGTCACGTGAAAAAACATCGCGGCTCCGGTCTATCAACCTCAAAACTCAGGGCACATGATCGCAGAGACACGTTGTAGCGAGACCAATCAGGCCAGCCACTTTGGGATGACTTTGCCGGCTACGTCCGTGAGACGAAAATCTCGCCCCTGAAAGCGATGGGTTAGCTTAAGATGATCGAGACCAAACAGGTGCAGCATTGTGGCGTGGAAGTCATTGATGTGTACCGGATCCTGAGCTACGCCCCAGCCAATCTCATCAGAGGCTCCATAGGTCTGCCCGCCTTTGACTCCGCCGCCAGCCATCCACATTGAGAACGCAAACGGATGATGATCGCGACCGGTATTGGCTTCTCGACCGTTGCGATTTTCTCCCAGTGGCGTCCGTCCAAATTCCGCGCCCCAGACAATGAGCGTGCTGTCAAAGAGTCCTCGCTGCTTCAAATCCTTGATCAATGCCGCAATCGGCTGATCCACAACCCACGCGTTATATCGCAGGTCCGCCTCGAGATTACTGTGCTGATCCCAGGCTTCATAAATCACATTAACGAAACGAACTCCTCGTTCCACCATGCGTCGTGCGAGCAGACAATTGCGAGCAAACGACAGGTGCGCGTCGGCGACGTTGCCGCGCCCCGTGGCCTGAGGATGTTGAGCTCTGCCGACGCCGTACGCTTCCTGCGTCGCAGCCGTTTCTCCGCTGAGCTCAATCAACTCCGGCGCTGCCGACTGCATGCGGAATGCGAGTTCGTAGCTGGCGATGCGGCTGGCAATCTCGGGATCTCCCATTTCTTGAAGTCGATCTTCATTCATCGCTCTCAGAGCATCCAGGCCGCGTCGCTGCTGTTCATTGCTGAGTCCGGCCGGGTTAGCCAGATTCAGAACCGGCTCACCCTGATTTCGAAAAAGCACGCCCGCATAATGCGACGGCAGAAATCCGCTCGACCACAATGACGCCCCGCCGCTGGATCCTCGACCACTGGTCAGTACAACATAGCCTGGCAGGTTCTGAGATTCGGTACCCAAGCCATAGGTGAGCCAGCTGCCCATCGTCGGCAACCCGAAAGTTGCTCGCCCACAGCTGAGCAGCAACTGCCCGGGATGATGATTGAACTGCTCCGAATGCAGCGAACGAATCATCAGAATGTCGTCAGCACACGACGCGATGTTCGGAACGAAGTCGCTGAAATCCATCCCACATTCACCATGCTTGCGCCAGCGGCGAGGGGACCCGAGCAGAACCGCGGATTCCTTTTTAATGAATGCGAAGCGGACTTTTTCCAGCATGTCGGCTGGTAATGGCTTGCCATCAAGCTCATTCAATTTGGGTTTCGGATCGAACAAGTCCAGATGCGACGGCGCCCCGGCCTGAAACAGGAAGATACAGCTCTTGGCCTTTGGAGCAAAATGGTGCAGATTCGACGTGACGTGATTCACCACGGATTCACGCGAGGCCGCCGTAGCCTGATTCAGCAGCCCGTCCTGCGTCAGCATCGATCCCAGCGCGGCGAGGCCGAGACCGCTGGCGGATGATGTCAGAAACTGACGGCGTGCCTGTTGAGCAGATGTGAACATGGGGTTTCCTGTCATTCTCTCGTAATGAACTCATCAAGATTCAGGAGAACTCGCGCCACGGAGATCCATGCAGCCGCCGTTTCCGATGGCACTCCGGAGACTGCCTCTTTGCCGATCAATTGTCCCGCCTGATCCGGGTGCGCGGCGTACCAGGTTTTGGAATCATCGAGCAGAGCCTGCAATTGAACGTGCTCCTCCGGTGTGATCGTTCGAGCCACACACAGACGCATTGCGTACGACAAGCGAGCTGCGTCGTCCGCGCTATCAGCCGACAGCAACCTTCTGGCGAACGCTCGCGCTGTTTCTGCAAACGTTTCATTGTTCAACGAAGTCAGAGCCTGCAACGGCGTATTCGACGACTGCCGTTCGATACATGTGCTGTTGGCGTCGGGACAGTCGAACGTAATCAGATTTGGGTGCGGCGACGTTCGCTTGAAGAACGTATACATGCCTCGGCGATATCGATCCTCGCCCTTCGATTCAGCCCACTGAAAATTCCCGGCATAACTCAATTCGGCAATGCCTGGCGGCAGAGGTGGATAAACACTGGGGCCACCAATTTTGTGAGACAACAGTCCGGAAACATCCAGACTGATATCGCGAACGATTTCACCTTCGACACGAATTCGATTCTGCCGGCCCAGCATTAAATTTTGCGGATCAACATCGCGGAGTTCGGGACGATGTTTGGAAGCCTGGCGATAAGTAGCTGACATCACAATACGGCGAATCAATGCCTTCCGCGACCAGGCTTGCTGAGTTCCCGAGCCGGACATCAGGTCAGCGGCCAGCCAGTCGAGCAATTCCGGGTGAGTCGGTTTTTCGCCTCGAACCCCAAAATCATTCGCGGTGCGAACAATTCCGTGCCCAAACAAAAGCCGCCAGATGTGATTAGCCGTCACGCGCGGAGTCAGCGGATTCTCCGGCGACACTAACCAGCGGGCGAGATCCAGCCGATCACCCATAGCGTTATTTTCACGCAGACTGAACGCCGGGAGCGTCGCAAGTCCCGCGGGCTGCACTTCCAGTTCTGTAAGCGGATCTAAAAACTCGCCCCGGCGCAGCACATGCGTTTTTCGCGGGTTCTGAGTTCTCTGCACAACAATGCGAACAGACAACTCGGGCTTCGGCGGTTCCTGTTTCTTCAGTTCATCGATCTGCGTGACCAGTTCCTTCAGAGGAGACGTTTGGCGATTGAAGTAGTCCTGCAATTGTTGCTTTTGTTCTTCGCTTCTCTGATCTTCAGGCTGATTCAACGCCTTGACAATATTCTCAGGCAAGACCGCATCCGGTTCGATTCCCGTCTTCAGCGAGAGTTTGAACCGACCAATGGTATGCTGCTGACCATATTGATGACTGAGTCGAACGCGAACGTAACTGTTGCTGGTCAGATCCAGCGGCTGTTTCAATGACGCCGTTAGCCAATGCTCTTTGCCGTATTGTGGAGCAATCGCCCATCCGGATTGATCGTCCCCGTCGAGCACATTTTGGGCAGCCCACGGACGATCGGCCTGCTCAAAATCGGCCTTGGCAATTGCGAATTCAATCCGCCGAGCATCGGAGAAGTCCGGCGTTGATGCGACTTCCATCGTCAGTTCGCTCAGCACGAAATTCCCATGAGCAACTCGCCCCGGACCATTGGCCGGCAGCGACTTGTCGGGAAAAACATCGAGACGAAGTCCAGTCACACTCTTTAAGTCCGACTGCCCTGTGAGCGTGTAAACGGCTCGCTCTGGATTCTCGCCACTCACAAGAACCACGCCGCCCTTCTGCTGCTCGAACAGAATTCCGGATTCACTGCTGTATGCGGGCTCTTTGAGTACATGAAACTTGACGGGATCTGAGGCTGCTGCATTCAATTGCCCCAGCGCGGCTTGCTGCCATTTCGTGAATTCAGCGCCGTGAGCAACCTGGGCTTCGACCAACTGCGATGTCAGGGTCTTCAGCTTCTCATCATACGCAGTCTTCAGACCTGCATAGGCGGAGACATCAGCTTCGGACTTCGGCACTATCGCGGTGGACTCATCGCCATTGTTGAAGACCGAGAACAACTGATAGTATTCTCGCTGACTAATTGCATCATACTTATGCGAATGACATCGAGCACACCCGACGGTCAGTCCCAGCCAGACAGCGCCTGTTGTTTCCGTCCGATCAAAACAGGCCTCGACGCGAAATTGTTCCTGATCAGTTCCGCCCTCGGTATTCGTCAAAGTCTGACGATGAAACGCCGTTGCAAGGCGTTGCATCGGAGTCGCATCAGGCAACAGGTCTCCAGCGAGTTGTTCGATTGTAAACTGATCGAACGGCATATCCGCATTGATCGCGTCAATCACCCAGTCGCGCCAGCGATAAGCATCGGGACGTGGATTATCTTTTTCATACCCGTCGGAGTCTGCATAGCGAGCCATGTCGAGCCAGTGACGTCCCCAACGTTCGCCGAAATGCGGTGAGGCGAGGAGCCGATCAACAAGCTTGTCATAAGCGTCCGGAGTCACATCATGGACGAACGAATCAACCTCCTCGATCGTCGGCAACAGCCCGGTCAGATCGAGCGACAAGCGACGAATCAGCGTAAAGCGGTCTGCTTCCGGCGATGGCTTGATGTCTCGCCGTTCCAGTTCAGCCACAACAAAATGATCGATCTCATTCCGCAGCCAACTCCGATCTTCAACAACTGGCAAGGTTTGAGATTTGATTGGCTGATAGGCCCAGTGAGAATTCTTTTCGGTTGAGATGTTCGCTGATTCCGGCCATTCGCAGCCCTGATCAATCCAGGCTCGCAGGATGCCGATCTGCTCTTTCGTCAGGCGATCCCCTTCCGGCGGCATGATGTGGTCTGGATCAGTGCCATGGACATAGTGAATCAGTCGACTGGAATCGCTCTTACCGGGTTCCAGAATCTTGCCAAGATCACCACCAATCATCATCAGATCGCGGCGGTCCAGGCGTAGTCCGGACTCCTGCCTCTCGCCGGCATGACACGACCAGCAACGGCCCTTCAGGAGTGGCTGCACATCCTGAACGAAATCAATTTTCCGCTCGACGGCTGGCGGCAGCTCGTCGGCGAGCGCGACGAATGTTTGGCAGAGAATTACGCAAGCTAAGGCGGGAATGAAAGAGCGGATCACGAGACGTCTCCGGCGTGACTGTCACGCATGCGGCGAGCATTTCACCGGCCACATGCGTCTTAAGAACAGCATCAACAGGAAAACGATAACTCCGCAGGCCGAGCAATACCAGGGACTTTGAGGATTCAGCAAGAGTACTTCAATGGGTAGTGGTGCAGAAGCCAGAACCACCGGGGTAAACCCGGTGGCGGATTGTAGCCTCATGCTCGTGGTCAACTTCTTTGAGCGGCGTCTACAGGCTCGTCGGGTCCATCAGTTCAACAGCGTTTCCGGCCGTGTCGCTGATGTAGACCGAGCGAGTTCCGTCACGATGGCCTTTGAGGCCCGGATGAACCGTGGCTTTGTCTGATACGAATGCAACATGAGCCGGGTGCTGGCTTGGCAAGACAAGTGCGAGGTGAGCATTTGCAAACTTCAGGAACCCCCACGTTGCATCCTGATAAGCCACTTCACATTTGAATTCAGACTTATACCAATCAATGGCCTTCGCGATATCGTCAACAACGATCGCTACGTGGTGCAAAGAATCCAATTGTTCTGACATGATTCGGCTCCTGAGTTCTTAACCAGTCCCTAAGACGCAGGGAAGCTCCGTGCATCATTCTGCGATTGCAGTATCGCCGATTATAGACCGCTCCGCAGTTGTGGAGTTAACAACTCAATGCCGGACTACCGGATTCCCGAGGAAGGGGCTGTGAGCGGGTGGGTAAGAACGTGTTTTCTCAAAAACAGCCGAGACCGCCGGTGACGTGAGCCGCAGTTTGTTCCGTCCTTTCATCACCCGCCGGGCGTTAGCCCCCGGTTTGTTGGCTTCTGCGGTGAGAACCGGACGCTAACGCGTTCCGGCTGATTAACCCGCAAGCTCACGCAGCGACGTCTGTCGATGCTTCCGCTTCTACTGCGGGTGTCACTGGCTTCCGGTAGCGGGCCGTCAGCCATGCAATGGTCTGCCAGATCGCGGACAATGCCGATTGAATAATTCCGACCCCTGCGTCATTCAGCAGGGTAAAGGCCAGCAGTGTTAAGCCAGCAGAGCCGGCGAGCAGCCAGGTTCGATGCTGCTCATGACTAGCAAGATGAAAAACCACTTTGGCGAACGCAGGCTGAATGACCTGAGGCACCGTGTACTCTTTTGCTTCAGCTCCGCCGAACAGCAGTCCCCTGGAAACGGGAATAAACTCTGCTCCCTGCCTACCAGGATTTTGGTTGGCTCGAATCAGTCGTTTGGCGAACTCCGGATCCGTTTTGAGTGCTTCTGCGACTCGTTCCAGGTAGTCGACTTCATCTTCCAGTTGCGTCAGTTTCGTGGCATTGGTCACGTACTGCTCACGAACATTGATCCAG
>CAIXQV010000829.1 GCA_903921605.1 uncultured Planctomycetaceae bacterium
CCTATTCCCACTGCACTGTTAAGGCTGATGCTACCACCGGATTGCCTGACTATTCCATAGACCGTGGCAAGTCCGAGTCCCGTTCCGCTGCCAGCAGCTTTGGTGGTAAAGAATGGCTCAAAAACTCGGTTTTGAATCTCCGGAGCAATGCCTACACCGGTATCGGAAACCAGAATTCGCACGTACCGCCCCTCGCGAAGGTCGAGATTACGGGCATTAATGGATGACAACACAACGGCACGTGTACTGATTGTCAGAGTCCCGCCGTTGGGCATCGCATCACGAGCATTGACGTACAGATTCATGAGCATTTGTTCGGTTTGTCCGAGGTCGGCAACAACGTTGCAGGGTTTATCGCTGAAATCCAGATTGAGGACGATATGTTCGCCGATTAATCGCCGCAGCATTTTTCCAAGGTGTTCAATAACCCTTTTCAGGTTGAGTGTCTTTGGCTCAACAATAGTCTTGCGGCTGAAGGCCAGCAGTTGAGCCGTCAGTACGGCTGCACGCTGCCCGGCCTCATTGATAAGAGTCAGCGGTTCGGTTAAGCCATGGTCCGAAGAAAGCTCAGAGAGAATGATCTCTGCGTAACCAGTGATGACTGTCAGCAAGTTATTGAAGTCATGGGCGATCCCTCCGGCGAGCTGACCAATGGCCTCCATTTTTTGTGCCTGATGGAACTGATCCTCAATGAGTTTTTGTCGAGTAATATCCCGCGAAATACCAATCAGCCCAATGACTTCTCCGGCGTTGTTTTTGTAGGGTCCCTTCGTGGCATGGAAACATCGCTTCACGCCATCAACCGTGGCTGTCTCCTCAAAAGTCACACTACTTCCCTGTCGCATGATCTGCCGGTCTCCCTCCATGACGCTTTCAGCGCTTTTTCTATCGAAGAGGGACGTATCATCTTTTCCAATTAACACTGCGGAAGTTTTCCCGACGATCGTTGCTGCGGCTTCATTAATCAACAGATACCGTCCAGAAAGATCTTTCACAAAAATAGCATCGGATGTCCCATTGATGACCGCTTCAAGAAGGCTGGTGGTCTGGCGGAGTCTGGCTTCAGCGAGACGACGCTCAGTGACATCCTGCATCAAACCTACGATCCCCTGAACACCATCCTCGATCTCTATTCGAGATGTGGAAACAGTGAGGATTCTCTGCTGACCATCTTTTCGAGTGATCTCCCGTTCCTCTGCCCTTGGATCATTCTGTTTTCGCATCTCCTTCATTCGCTGGATTGCGAGTGCCTGAGCTTCCGTATCAGGGTAGAGAGATTGATACCATCCAAGTTCGTTGATCTCACTCTGCGTGTAGCCGGTCAGTTCCGTCATACGGTCATTCCACACCGTAAACCGTACATACGGAAAGTCTGACGTTTCAATGTAAACGCAGATGCCGTCGGACGCAGTTTGAATGATCGCCTGATGAAAATCATTCAGCTTTCTGATCGTGTTCTCGGCCTGAACCTGTTCGGTGATGTCAGTCGCGAGGCCTCCGACAAGGCTGATTTCACCGCTGGAATTGCGGATCGGGAATTTATTGACCAGCGAGTAATGAAGGACACCATCAGGATGCCGGAACGTCTCTGTCGTTTGCAGAGAAGACCGGGATGAGATGACGGTTTGATCGTTCTGGATAAACGGCCGTGCGGTCTCGGGGGTAAAGACTTCGGTGTCTGTTCTGCCGTAGAGTTTCTCCGGAGAACTCTGAAAGACTCGCAGCGCAGCCGCATTCGCATAAAGATATTCTCCACGGAGATTTTTGATCCATGCGAGTCCTGATAAATGCTGCATGAACAGTGAGAAACGTTCCTGTGTTTCATGCAGAGCTTCTGCTGTCTGACGGCTCGCTGTCACATTGGTGAAATTCACCTGTTGGCAGGCTCGAGGACCATATTGAGTTTTGAGCACTGAAAACTCAACATCCAGAACTGTGCCATCCGTTCGACGAATCTTTGTCGTGTAAACGGGCAGAGGTTCTTCAGTTGGGTCGCCGGACTCCAGAAACAACCTGCGAACTCGTTCTCGATCCGCTTCGACAACTAACTCGAATGGTGAAGTCGCCTCCAGATCTTTGACACTGGCAATCCCTACAATGTGACAAGCCATGGGATTGGCATACAGCAACTGATCTTCACAGATCAAGCCAACTCCAAGGGGAAGCTGATCCAGCATAATTCGGTGGCGATCGTCACTGACGCGAAGCAGTTCTTCCGTGTGAGCTCTTTCCAACTCTGAACCTGAACGTGCGGCGATGATGGAAAGAATCGACTCAGCTTCTTTGGGAAACGGCATCGGCTTATCGTGAAGCATCACAATGATCCCCAGCAGTTGTCCCTTGCTGCCCAACAAAGGGATGCCCAGATAGCTGTCGACACCCATCTCAGTCAGCAGAAAATCTTTGGGAAAGGCCGTCTGGACGTCGGACGCGTAAAAGCACAATGAGTCGTGCAATACGCGTTCGCAGGGAGTATCCCTGAGGTCATAGCTGAAGTTCTCTGCAATCTGTCCGTGGCTATAGATTGAGATACTACTGATCCGTTGCCGCTCCTCTTTGTCCAGTTCTCCGATGAACACCGTCTGCACGTCGCAGATTTCACTGAGAGTTCTGACCAGAGACCTGAAAAAGTTCACCCCCGTCTCTTTGTTAAGCGAGGAAAGTCTTTCAATCGTTTCTTCAGTCAGCCGCGATGTTGAGATTTCTTTAACGACCCCCAGAAGGCCGCAAGGGAGACCAGTCTGACTCAGGCATCTGGACTTTGTGATTCGATACCTTCGGTTTCCATCAAGCCCCTCGGTGTGGTAGTCCGCCGTCTCGCTCTGCCCGGTCCGAATTATGTCACGATCCTGCTTCTCAAATCTCTGCGTATCATCAAAGGAGAAAAGATCGCCATCGTGAAGAGTCACGGTCTTTGTTGGATCGACACCGAAAATCTTCCTGAAGGCCAGGTTGCCGTAAACATATTTCCCCGAGAGATCCTTGAGGAAAATTGCGTCAGAACTGCTGTCGGCAATCGCCGGAATGAGTGATGCTGCAGAAAACTCATGGAGTAATGATGTCATTGGGGGCAGTTCTGCGCGACGCAGCCTTGAATGAACGTATCCTTCACGAATCATCCGCGTGATTTGCACGCCAGCTAAACATGTCATCAAGAACTTTACGTGACTCCCAAAACGACGCGGACCAGGTCCGTTGATTTCGGCAGTTCGTTGATTTCAATCTCTTCAGATCAAACACCGAAAAATATTTCGGAAGATCTGCATTTCGGATTCGTCTACCGTGCCCGTAAATCGGTTGAGTCGAAAATGCGGGTTTGCGATAACGCTCGATGACATGCTAAGGTGATTCTGCCCGGACTCTATTGAAATCAGACCTAAAAGTCCGCAACAGTCCGGGTGTTTTTGGTGATGTTCATGGTGGGGTTTCCCGCATCGTTTTCTGATTGACCAGACTCAGGTCCAGTGGGACTGAACAAGTTTTCATTTGGTGGCTCTGGTTTCACTGGGTTTCTGGCCGATCTCGGGAAGGCTGAAGCGACAGCCTCCCTTCGCCCTCGCTACTCAATGGCAGAGGCAGTGTCGATAGAAATGACAGGTCTTGCGGGCCGACCCCAAAAGTATGGCTTCACCGGGGATCCAAGGTGGAGCAATAGCAGTCCGCAAACAAAGTGTGGATGTGTTTCAAGGCGACCGCCTTGCAGGATTCAGATGTTGGATGATGCGGTTGCCTGCACTTTTTGACGAGCGAAGCGCTGCCGCGTGCAAATCATGTGCAGGGCTATCCCAAGTCTGCCGAGCTGTGGCAGATTCCCGGAACGAAGTCGCTCGACATTGACATCGCCCCATCGCGGCTGAGGAGCAGGCTCATCTTCGGATTCGAACTGCAGTTGATGATTGAGCGGCTGCTGGCGGTCGCCGTGCTGATCATCCTGCCCGGCAGACAGCCTTCTTCTCGCGACATCACATTTCAAGCTGCCGCCAGACGACGTATGAAACTACGCCGCTGAAAACGCGGCAGAAAATTTCACCGCCACAGATTCTCCTCCCAGTTGAGGAGTTTGGGCTAAGTTCGGGGCATGCTTTGTGACCTGCCCGAGTCCTTTCGGCGAACCTGAAACTCCAATCCGAACGTCCAAACGGCTGGCGAGCCGTATGTGCGATTGCAGATTGCAGATTGCAGATTGCAGATTGCAGATTGCAGATTGCAGATTGCAGATTGCAGATTGCAGATTGCAGATTGCAGATTTTTGACTGAAAGCAGACCTTCAATCTGCAATCATCAATCAGAAATCATCAATTCCCACAGACGGCTGACGCCGAGCCGCTCGCCGGGGGACAGTTACAGAACGTCGATGATTTCTCCGGCGAACAGGTCGGTAATGATATCGTCGACGGCTCGGAAGAATAAATCTGTACCAGTTCCACCGTACAGCACGTCACGCTCGCCCGCGTCGTTCAGCACATTCATTTTCGCTTTCAATGAAACCAGCGGACTGCCAACGCCAGCTCGCAGATTTGAGATCGAATCTGCATACGCGTCGCCGGAAATCCAATGTGTCCGAAGCGTGTGGAGATTGCTGAGGTCGGTATCGCTCGTCGTGGTTCCGGCGATCAGGATATCATCGCCAGCGTCGCCCTTGAGAATGTCCAGTCCCTGGCCACCGATCAGGATGTCGCGGCCACTGCCCGCTTCCAGAATATCACCAGCCTCCAGGCCGACAAGAATGTTATCGCCAGAACCACCCGTCAGTCGGTTGGCCAGAGCATTCCCGAAAAGCGTATCGCTGCCAGTGCCGCCCACTGCATTCTCGAATGTACTAAGAGAATTGAGCTTCAGCGTACGATTCAAATTCACCGACTGAATCGAAGTCGTTCCAAGATTCACCACGACGCTGGACGTCAGATAGGCGAAGTTCAGTGAATCGATGCCTTCGTTCGCATTCTCTGTCACCTGATCGGCTTCGGCGGCGTTGGACGGAACAAACATATAAGTGTCGTTGTTGGCTCCACCCAACAGCACGTCATTGCCACCTGCACCAAGAAGTTTGTCGTCTCCCGCATAGCCATTCAGATTGTTTTCCAGAGTGTTTCCGAACAGCGTGTCAGCACCGCTACCGCCCATGAGGTTCTCAAAGACAACAGCGGAATTGAGCTTCAACGTACGATTCGTATGCACCGGCTGGATCGATGTCGATCCGAGGTTCACCACGACACTGGTCGTCAGATAGCCAAAGTTCAATGTGTCGATACCCTGGTTCAGATTCTCGCTCACCGTATCGGCTTCGGCGACGGTGGTCGGAACAAACATGTAAGTGTCGTTGTCGGCCCCACCGTACAGCAAATCATTGCCGCCGGCACCAAGAAGCTTGTCGTTCCCGGCATTGCCAGACAGAGTATTGTCCAGACCGTTGCCGAAGAGAGTGTCAGCACCGCTGCCACCGAGGATGTTCTCAAAGACAGTCGCGGAATTCAGCTTCAGCGTGCGATTCGTGTGCACCTGTTGGATCGATGTCGATCCGAGATTCACCACGGCGTCTGTGGTCAGAAACGCAAAGCTCAGCGTGTCGATGCCCTCATTGGCATTCTCTGTCGCCTGGTCGGCTTCGGGGACGGTCGTAGGAACAAAAACATAGGTATCGTTGTTGGCCCCACCGAGCAACAAGTCGTTGCCAGTGGCTCCGATGAGTTTGTCGTCCCCGGCACCACCAGTCACGGTATTGTCCAGACTGTTGCCGAATAGCGTGTCAGCACCGGTGCCACCGATGAGGTTCTCAAAGGCAACTGCGGAATTCAGCTTCAACGTACGATTCGTATGCACCGGCTGAACCGACGTCGATCCGAGATTCACGATGATGCCTGTGGTCAGGGCTGCAAAGTTCAG
>CAIXQV010000830.1 GCA_903921605.1 uncultured Planctomycetaceae bacterium
CATCTGAATATTGCGGCGCGGGCAACGGAGGAGATCGTTACACACCATTTCTCGATTCGCTCGCCGCGAGATCGTTGTTCTTCCAAAACAACTACGCGAACGGACGCCGCTCCATCGAATCCATGCCATCCATTCTCGCGGGACTCCCCTCGCTCATGGATAAATCGCTGGTGGAATCATCCTACAGCGATCACCCGATCATCGGCTTAGGCACGCTGCTTTCGTCGAACGGTTACACGACCAGTTTTTTTCACGGCGCCACCAAAGGCACGATGCACTTCGATACTTTTATGCGACAAGCTGGGATCGAAAATTATTTCGGCCTCGCCGACTATCCCGATCAATCCGACTTTGCTGGTGACTGGGGAATCTTCGACGAACCTTATCTCCAATATGTAGCCAAGCAGTTGACTATTCAGAAGACACCATTCGCAGCATTGGCGTTCACCCTGTCGTCACACTCGCCATATCCGATCCCGGAAAAGCATCGCGGGCGATTCAAAAAAGGCGCACTGCCAATCCACGAATCAATCGGCTACGCAGATCACTCGTTGAAGGAATTTTTTACCACAGCACAACAACAACCGTGGTATTCAAACACATTGTTCGTCATCACCGGAGATCACACGCAAAAACTAGAGACGCCCGAATACTCGAGCGTCCTCGGTCATCATCGAGTGCCGCTGTTGTTCTTCCATCCGCAGCAATCATTCACGATGGTGGACACCAACCGCGTGACGCAGCATGTGGACATTCTACCGTCGCTTCTGGACTTTCTGCACATCCAACCGGAGCAGCAATTGTTGTTTGGCCGATCTGTTTTTCGCGTTGGTGCAGGTCGCGCCTTTCTCCACCAAAGCGGACGCTACTGGCTTGTGCGCGGCAATCGAGCATTGGAATTCACTCCAGCCTTGAACAGCCGACTGATTGATGTTGCGAACGATCTACCGCTCAAGAATCCACTTTCCGACGAGCCGGAACGTCTTCGGTCAATGGAGATGGAAGCGAAAGCACTCGTTCAATATTTTAACAACGGCCTACTGCATCGCCAACTCTACGACCGGACAGGACCAGCGACGACACACCAAACGACCAAGCCAGCTTCGCCGTGATGCAGAAGCGGCTTGCTACTCTGCACGGGATTGGGCGCGACTTTGAATTCCAGCTGAGCCAGCGCAAACCATCCCGTTCCACGCTCACAAGAAAACTATTCACCCATACCGCATTCCGCGACTCATCGGAAAGGTATTGGGCAGATGCCGCACCTCGCGCACCTCGCCGTCACTCAACAACACCTCCACGATGTCGAACCGGATCTTCACTTCGGGATTCTTGATGAGGCGCAGATAATCCAACGCTGTCTGCGAGACCAAACGCTTCTTGCGCGCGTCCACGGCGGCAGCGGGGCGACTCCATTCTTCTGAGGAACGCGTTTTCACCTCAATGAACACTAGGCAATCGTCATCCCGAAAGATGAGGTCAATCTCGCCGCGCTCGGAGCG
>CAIXQV010000831.1 GCA_903921605.1 uncultured Planctomycetaceae bacterium
CGATCGACGAAGCGACAATGAAGGCCAACTATGAAAAGCAGTTGGCCCGCTGGAAGGCTCAGGCAGAAAAGGCCAAAAAAGACGGTACAAAGGCACCAAGACGACCGACCGATCCACTGGAATCGATCCGGAGGAAAGGCAATTCCGGTGGTCTCTTCAACGGCAAAATTTCTCCGCTCATTCCGTATGCAGTACGAGGAATCGTCTGGTATCAGGGTGAAGCCAACTCTGCGCCCGGCAAGGGACCGTATTACCAATATCAACTGCCGCTGCTGGTCAATGACTGGCGCGCACGATGGGGAGAAGAGCTTCCATTCGCGTGGGTTCAACTTCCGAACTTCGGCCGAGAAGGCGATGGCTGGTCGCTGGTGCGCGAGGCGATGCTAAAGACGCTCAGTCTTCCGAAGACCGGCATGGCCATCACGGTCGACATCGGAGAAACAAAAGACATCCATCCAAAGAATAAACAGGACGTCGGTGGTCGACTTGCACTATGGGCTCTGGGTGAAGTCTATGGCAAGACCGTTCCGGCAACATCAGGTCCATTGCCAGCCGGGCATAAAGTCGATGGCGACTCCATCACCGTAACGTTCCTTCATGCGGATGGTGGCATGGTGGCTAAAGGCGGTGAGTTGAAAGGCTTCGTCGTCGCGGGAGAAGATCAACAATGGAAACTCGCTCAGGCCCGCATCGTCGGCAAAACAGTGGTCGTTTCAAGCTCCGAAGTCTCGAGGCCCGTTGCCGTTCGCTATGCATGGTCCGCCGATCCGGACTGCAATCTGTTCAACGAAGCCGGGTTGCCGGCATCGCCATTTCGGACTGACGACTGGCTGGTTGAACAACCCGCGAAGTGAAAGCATCGGGCAAGCTGATAGCGGGGTGTTGATTTCATCCAAAGCCGCTGCGTCAGCGAGGGATTTTTGTTGATAACTCGGCAACTCTTATCCCTCACTGACGTTTCGGGTTTTGAAAATCCATTAAATCACCAAGCCGATAGCGCTGGGTCGTGGCTTGCCTGGTTCGTTGCTTCTCCTCTGATGCACATGAAGCTACAGCAATCCCAACTTCTCGACCCCTCTCACCGCCAGAAAATTCGCTTGCGGCCAGGCCCCGTGTTGTACGTATCAAAAAAGCGGCTGATATAAAGTGTATCGAACCCGAAACCAGCGTTCAGCGAATTGAAGCCAGCTCCGCCATCGATCGTGTCGTCACCAAGTCCTCCAAACAGCGAATCGTTACCCCAGTTGCCGAACAGAATGTCGTGACCGGCGTCACCAAGCAGTGTGTCATGCCCGCTGCCTCCGGAAAGTCGGTCGTTGCCAGTGCCACCTTCGATTGTCGAAGAGAGACTAATCCGCGAATTGATCGCGACATCATCATTGCCCGGACCAGCGTCGATGCAGATGCACGCGATCCATGTTCCGGGTGTCGTCAGGAAAGAACGCCCATTGATCAGAACGTTCAACGACGATCCCCAGACGTCAATTCGAATCGTATCGCTGCGACTGGTCCCGAAAACCTGCAGAGCACCATTCACCACCTGAACACCGGCTCGCATCGGCAGACAGTTTGCCGCCACGAAGCGCCCGACAGCATCTCCGCTGGACAAGCCAGCCTGATTGTCAAACTGAAAGTGAATCCCGCCATAGATGCGACTTAGACCCGCTTCCGCCGCAGCAGCCCGTATGCTCGTATACAGTCGATCGGGGACGCCAGCCACTTCCGATTTTGCGACAAACCCAATCGCATCAGTGCCGAAGACGTCCGTCAACACGGCTGCCCCCGCAGCGCTGAAGGTACTGTGCCCCGATGTGTACGTTGGAAAAGCGGGCGTCTTCAACAGCGGTGTCCAGAAGGCGTCTCGAACAGTGGACCGATTTCCGTCAAGGTCTGCGTTCTGAATCGCACC
>CAIXQV010000832.1 GCA_903921605.1 uncultured Planctomycetaceae bacterium
TCGCTTGTGCGCTGGTAGGCTTCTTTGGTGTCGGTGAGTAACCCGTGCTGATCTTTCACACGGTCACGAATGCCGATGACGAAGTCTGGATAGAAGTTCTGCCCGTTCTCCATCAGGACGTTGATCGACCATGGCTTCCTTGGCTCATTGCGATGCCACCAGAGAACCGTTTCAGTGTCGTCTCCATCCAGCAGCTCCGCGAAGTCAACCTCCCAGTTATTCATCGCTGGCGGGTGGATGCTGTAAACGTTCAGTCGCGATGATGTGAGAGGATTCTCAGACTCAATCGATGGAGGCAATGGCTCAGCCTGTACGACGGCGGCCTTCTTTGCAATGGCGCGCTTATACGCTTCCCTCAACAGATAGGGATGAAAGCACAGGAGATCGTCGAGAGTCGCTTTGGCGGTCGCTTCAGTGACATCAGCAAAGTTCTCTTTCACCAGAAGATTAAAGACAGCCACTCTGAGGGCCGGTCGCAGAACCTTTGCGTTCAGATTACCGAACTCGAGGATCGTGCGTTGCGCCGCTTTCTGTTTTTCCTCGGTTGATGGCGGGGCAAAATCCATTTCCACCTGAACTTTCCTAGTGAAAACCTCGACTGTCTTTCGCTGGACCTTTACGGGAGAATCGCCAAGTGTGGATTCGAGAAGTGTCTGTAGGTTGACCGCGAAATTCGCGGCGACTTCTTCCTCTTCGATATCCTCGTCGTCGGGGACCGTCTCAGTCAGAAAGACGCGAGGAACATCCTCACGCAGGGGCGACGAATGTTTCCCGGGCGTCGGCGGCTTTATGGCAACGACTGAACGAATTGTGCGGCTCAATTCGGGTTCCGCAAACGCATCGAATAGAGATCTCAAACGCCCTGAGTCAACAGCTCCAGATGAATCGAGAATCGACTCTGGAGGCGATTCGAATTTCGCTCCCTCCGGAGGTTCCGGGAAGAACTGCAATTGATTGCCACTTTCCGGTGACTGGACCATCACATTGTCACCATCAGCGTAGATCACCATCGTGGGACTTAGCTTTGCGTACTCCGTCTTGATCTGATTGATGCGTTGTCCGGCTTTGTCTAAGCCGCCCTGCGCATCAATGTCCGCCAACATCACATATCCGTAACGCAGCGGTTCGGGCACAGTGACTCCCTGTAGCCGTCGATGCACTCGCAGAATTCTTCCAATGAGCTGCACACCGAAGTCGTCATCTTTGGCCGCTCGCATCGAAACAAGCGTCCATGCTCGCGGAGCGTCAAAGCCGAGTGCCACAGCCATCTTGAAGATCAGAACTTCAACCTGCTCGTTATTGGCGAGCGATAGCAGTGTCGGGTCCGGCTCTTGCGAAGTGTGCGTCGCTATTTGTGATTCATTGAATCCGAGCTTAATCAGGAACTCTCGAGCACGTTCCACGCTCTTCGGTTGGCTGTCGACTTGAACCAGCATCAGCGGCGTCAGGTTTATACCTGCCTGTTTAAGCTGCTGTTTCAGGTATGCGTGTAGTTCCGTTGCATTTTTCAACGCA
>CAIXQV010000833.1 GCA_903921605.1 uncultured Planctomycetaceae bacterium
CAGTTGCTGCCCAGGCTGATTCATCAGTGCCGCCAACGCAGCCCCACCGATGGCCGTGGAGCCATGCTTCAGGAAGATTCGACGATTCAAAATATCCTGAACTTGAAGTGGGTTCATAACGGATCCAGTCGCTGGAGTGCTTTATCGCGCGATTCGGAATGATGTTGGCCGGTGATTCTGCTGACCGATCGCTGCCAAGGCATTGTATCTCAGCCGGATTGCCTCAACAACAAGTCAGAGACCACGAAACGCTCTGAACAACAACAGGAATGCGGGAGAGAAATCTTCCGGGGCTTGCTGAGTCCATTCCTCAATCTCTGTGGGCATCATCCAGCGAATCTCGGTCATTTCCTGAGCATCCGGAAGAATCGGATCATCGGAATTCGCGGTGTACAATATTGTAAACTCATGCGACGTTTCCGGGCACGCATCAAATTTTCGGACGGGAGTCAAAGCCGCTTCTATTCCAAGCTCTTCAAACATCTCACGAGGAGCGGTCTCGTCATACGTTTCCCCAGCACTCACATGACCGGAGCAGGAAGAGGTCCAGACAGAGGGGAATTCTTCCTTTGTTGGAGAGCGTTTGTGAATCAGCATGGCTCCATCGGAGCGAAACACAAAAACATGAACGGCACGATGCAGCAGCTTGCGACGATGAACCTCCGATCGAGGTAACGTCTCAATCACTTCGTCCAGGGCATCGACGACATCAAACAGTTCCTCTGCCACTCAATTGACTTTCAAAGCGATCAAGCTTTCCTGCAGGGTGTGACAAGTGAGTCTCAGGGAACGGTCAACCGGCCTCGTCTCCACTTGATTCAAACCGGATCATGGTTCGGGGCCGTTCCAAAGCATAAAAAAATCCCCGGAGTTATCCCCCGGGGATTTCGTACAGGTTTTTATCACAGGTTCGGCAATCGTTTGGCGGCTTCAGCACGTCGGCCGGAAACGTCCCAGTGTCGATCGCCAACTCGAAAACCAAACCCCCAGTTAATCTCCGTTTCGGCACGTCGTGCCCACGGTGTCCCGGGATGTTCAGTCAGAATAGCTTTCAATCGTTCGATGGCTGCTGTTTCCTCGGTCTTCACCATTTCAAGATACTCTTCCCGAGTCATCTTCATACCGAAGGCCGCCTTGAGTCTTTCAAATTGCGCTTCGTCAGGAACCACGACGGAATCTTTGTCCCACCAGAAATTCCATTCGTTGGCTTTAGGATTCTGAGGGGTCGGCATGTTGTTGGCATGCTTGTCCATCGCCAGCAAGTACTGAAAAAGACGAATGCGGAAGATATAAAGCTGAGCGAGTGCCAGGTCATAGCCTGCTCGCCATCGCTGTGTTGCCTCTTTAGCACGTTCTGGTTTCACCTTCTCCATCAATTCGATCGCCTCGTTGGTGAGGTTCATGGCTTTACTTGCACGAGCCACCTGGCCCTGCGCGGCAGTTGCGAAGGCAGCCAATTCCAGAGGGAAATGTTCGCTCTGGATATTCAGCTCCGGATCGCTCTCCTGAAACAGCAGTTTGTCACCGTTCGGATTCAGTCTCGCAACCACCTGCCAGACCGTTTCTCGGAAGGCACTTGTCGCGCGATCTTTGATGTATTCCTGGCGAGAAACCAGATTCGGCTGATACTCACGCATCGAGAGGAAATCATACTTGCGTTTGTCATTAGCTCCCTGCCCCACGAGTGTTTCTTCATCTCCCGGCAACACAAAGAAGATGCCGCCGGTTTCGCGTGCCATACGCACCTGCTCATAAGGGCCGAATCCGGAAGACTGAGCATCCCAGCGTGAATGTAGTCCATTCCATTGCAAACATTCAGGAAACGGAGTCTCGGGACCGCGGCGAATCTGAATCCAGAATTCTTCCTTGGTGGGCTCATCCACCCACCGCTGCCGAGCGTACGGATATCCGAACATGCTTTCCCGTCCAAGAAAATAGACGGGAGCCTTGGCGGCTCGTGCTTCCTGAACGGCGGCTTCAACATAGTCCCCGTCATCACCTGACTCATCGGAAACAACGATGACAGCCAGCTTGCGAGATTTCGCGGTCTTCTTGTACTTCGCGATGATTGCAGCCAACGACTGGCACATGTTCTCTGCGCCGGTCTGGTCGATGGGGACTTTGTCGATTGCGGCCTTTACCAACTCGACATTGTCGGTTGGGCGAGGTGTGTGTTCGTGAATATCGCGACCATAACTGGCCACAACCGTCAATAACAAATCATTCCCGCCCTTCCGAAGATCCTTGTCCTGCTTTGAGGCGATTCCAAGTTCTTCATAGACGCGAATGTAGTTCTCACGGATCTCTTTTCGATCGTCGACCATACTTCCGGATTCGTCAAACAGCCAGATAACGGTGACTTTCTCCTGACGCATCATGCGGACGATTTCCTGAGTGATGATGCCCATGGCCGCGCCATAGCCTTCCACCATCGAACCGACTTCGCCGACAATTTCACCTTCGCCAAGTTCCTCACCAATCAAGGCATCGGTCGGCAGAGCCAGTTCACTCATGACGGGTCGAATGTTGACCTCCTTCATGACGGCCGCTTTCTGCACATTCACGGGGGCTGCTGCAGCCTGAGTTGACGCACCGACACTTGATGACGGAGTGCCGCCAGCAATCACGTTCAGTGTTTCAGCCGGTGCTGTCTCCAGATCCAGTTCGCGCGTGATCTCTTCCTGAGGAATCTCCTCAGTGAAGATCGACTCCAGCTGCAGTTCCTTCGCCAGCGAAGGCAGCGCTCGCTGAATGAAAAGCAGCGATAACAAGAAGCCGAGATTAAACAGCAACGAAAACGCGATTGACGGAATAGACCGAGTCAAAGCTTTCACTGCATCCTCCTGAAGATGGGACGCCAGGAATGAAACGAATAACGATTGCCAATCTCATCGACCATGTTGACCAATTTGCAATGGTCCTCAGGGGTGCGAGCCGTCCACTTCTTTCGTGAACGCAGCAATCAGTATTCTCGGTCTTGGAAAGACTTCATTCAAGTGATTGTTTGCCTCAACCGTCCAGGTTGGGCGATTCTGATTCGGGCTCGCAGACTTTTCGGCCCCCCGGACCGTCAGTCAGCCCGCTTCGCCATGCTGCGGTAAATGGCCTGATCTACGCTGTCAGACACTGTCTGAACATGCCCGTCGGCGAATAGAACCAGAATGCAGCCGGGGTGGCGACTATCCAGTTCACATTCATCGGAAGTGGCGATATTCGGGCCTAAATTGCAGAACCCCAGCACTCGTCCCGGAGCATCCTCCCCTAGAACATGAAACCCCAGCCATGTTGAAGGCAGCTTTCTGGCTGTCCGCTCCGAAATGACAGCGACCTGGCTTAATCCTCTGGTGAGATCCCGAAATGAAAAGCGGCGGCGATGCACAAAAACACCAGCGCCGTCATATTCGGAGGGTTCATCCGGGTCCGAGTAACCCGCAATTCCAAGATAGTTGGCTTGTGGTAACTCCATCAGCACTTTTTCGGAGAGCGGATCAGGGCCACCGCCAGAGTTGCTGTCGTCTTCCAGATACAACTGAAATGTGCCTTCCGCAACGTCTGAGGGGCAGACAAGGACTGAGGGAGTTGCCAAGACCCCTGATTCAGGCTGCCCGATCGCTGCTGTGAATGCAGAAGGTGATGCGACATCCACGGAAACAGGTTTCAGCCACTTCGATTGCACCTGTGATCGCAGTTCCGCCTGTTCCAGAAATGGCAGAAGATCAGGAACCCATCCGGTCGCAATTGGCTTGCCTGAAATCTCGGACCAGCCAGCCGGAAGATTCTGAAACGTGTCGTGATGCAGATGCAGCGCGATTCCAAGCTGCCTTAGGTTGTTCTGACATTGCGCCCGGCGCGCTGTCTCTCGCGCAGATTGCACCGCAGGCAGCAGAACTGCCAGGAGAACTCCAATCACGGCCATCGTGACCAGAAGCTCAAGCACGGTCAGAGCTCTGCGCTCCACACGCCGCCGATACAACGGGCACCTACTGCCTTGCATAGGCCCAGTCTTCCCTGAAAACCCTGTCAAAATTCAAAGGCGTAGTGTCTCAATCAGAATTCCCTGCGGTCAAGCCCATTGTTCACGGATGCCCGGCATTCCGCGCAAGGAAAAGGCGACTTTTGCAGGTCGCAAATGCCGCCCGTCTAATTTCTGAAGCTGCCAATTCTCAAAAAGCCCGGGGTGTTTTGAACTACCATGGCATCAAGGACGGCATCAACTCGGCGAGGCCGCAAGAACCTATTTAGAATCAGCTTCTGCAGGCTTCTTTGTGGTGGTTTTCGCTGCGCTGGCTTTAGCGGTGCTGCTCTTCGGCAACTTCGCCTGCTGCTCTGGAGTCAGTACCTTCTTCAGGGCTTCAACCA
>CAIXQV010000834.1 GCA_903921605.1 uncultured Planctomycetaceae bacterium
CCCAGAGGACAGTGACGAATTCGCTCCAGCGGCGCCACTGCATTGACCACATCAAGAATTGTGACGGCATCAGGATCCAGGCTCAGCGAATAACCGCCGCCCGGTCCGGATCGTGAATGCACGAGATTAGCACGCACGAGATCCTGCAGTACCTTGTGCAGGTAGCGGCGAGGAACCTTGGTGCGTTCACAAAGCGTTTCTGCTGATTCGGATTGCCCCGGTTCAGAACCCAGACAGGCAATAGTTCGCAATGCGTATTCTGCAGTTTTCGAAAGCATTCCAGCTCCTCTGTGTAACAACACTCAATACTACACATTGATGTGAAGTATTACAGGGTGCATTCGAAGATGTGACGCAAGATTCTCGTTTTTGTTTCCGAGTGCCCATCTTCCCAAGTAAAAACACTGCGAACACTCTGTGCTGGAAACGAAAGAAGCCCGCGGTGATGCCCGGGGCTTCTCGTAATTCAACCGAACAAAGTTCGAGTGACGATTAGTAGCGGTAGTGAGCTGGCTTGTATGGGCCGCTGGCAGCAACTCCAATGTACTCGGCCTGAGCCGGTGTCAGAGTTTCCAGCTTAGCACCCAGTTTGCCAAGGTGCAGTCGTGCCACTTCTTCGTCCAGTTCTTTTGGCAGCATGTGCACGCCGATTGAGAACTTTTCTGATTCGGTCCACAGGGCCAATTGCGCCATGACCTGATTTGTGAAGCTGTTGCTCATCACGAATGATGGGTGGCCAGTTGCACAACCCAGATTCACCAGGCGTCCCTCAGCCAGAACGATCAGGGCCTTGCCATTGGCGTACACGTACTTGTCTACAGGACCGCCTTCGTCGCTTGGCCCCTTGATGCGAATTCTGCGGATCGTTTTGCTGTTGTTCAGGTACGCGATCTGGATTTCGGAGTCGAAGTGACCGATGTTGCACACGATGGCCTGGTGCTTCATCTTGTCCATGTGTTCGCTGCGAATGACGTCGATGTTGCCTGTCGTCGTAACGAAGATGTCGCCCTGAGCAGCGGCTTCATCCATCGTTGTGACCTGGTAACCTTCCATCAACGCCTGCAGAGCACAGATCGGATCGATTTCTGTGACGATCACGCGAGCACCCAGGCCGTCCATTGCGTCGGCACAGCCCTTGCCCACGTCGCCGTAACCGCAGATCACAACAACCTTACCGGCAACCATCACGTCGGTGGCACGCTTGATGCCGTCGGCAAGAGATTCTCGGCAACCGTAGAGGTTGTCGAACTTGCTCTTGGTCACGGAGTCATTGACGTTAATTGCAGGAACCGCCAACTTTCCGGCTGCCAGCATCTGATGAAGGCGGTGAACGCCAGTTGTTGTCTCTTCTGACAAGCCCTTGATGCCCTTGAGCAGTTCAGGATACTTGTCGTGAACCATGGTTGTCAGGTCGCCACCATCGTCCAGGATCATGTTCAACGGCTGACCGTCCGGGAAGTAAATAGTCTGCTCGATGCACCAGTCGAATTCTTCGTTGCTCATTCCCTTCCACGCATAGACAGGAAAACCTGCAGCCGCGATAGCAGCAGCAGCATGGTCCTGAGTCGAGAAGATGTTGCAGCTTGACCACTGGACTTCAGCACCCAGAGCCTTCAGTGTTTCGATCAACACTGCAGTCTGAATGGTCATGTGCAGGCAGCCGGCAATCCGAGCGCCTTTCAGCGGCTGTGATACCGCGTACTTTTCACGCAGAGCCATCAGGCCGGGCATCTCGATCTCAGCAATCTCGATTTCCTTACGGCCAAGTTCAGCAAGTTCAATATTGGCCACCTTGTACGGAAGCGCAGACACAGTACTCATGAATTCTATCTCACTCAAAAAAATTGCGAAACGCTAACTCTTGGAGGCAGTATCCCCGCTGAATGGGGACAAGCTTAACAGTCAATTTTTGCCTCTGCCACGTGAAACAACTGCACACGCCAGAATCTGCCAGTGGCGAGAAACCCCGGAGGTCCGGGATGATCTAACGCCCCACTCTTTCCAAGTCTAACCAGCACAAAACGAGCGTTTACAGGCGGAACGATAGTGAACGAAGCTTGCAGAAATCAATTCGCTCTTCAATGATCAGTCCGTTTTGCAGGGTTTTGTGCCTTAAATAAGCGCATGGCAGCGGTCATTCGAGCGAAAACATCAAGAAACATCAAATGGACCGAAGCAGGAGTGGCCTCACCGTCCGGACGATGGCAGTAAGACCCCAGGCACACATTGCGTGAATCAGAGGCCGAAAAGGGGTTAAAAATCGTTCATAGGTGTGGTATGTCGCCATCACCGTCAAAGAGTTGAGCACAAACAGCAGAAGCAGGATGCGACACAACGGCGTCGCCCGACTAAACCACATCCCCACGGCACACAGGCCAAAAAGTGCTGCATGCTGGATGCTGCCGAATTCCCAAAGTCGACTGAATTTCCACCACGTGAGCTGCAACAGCATTTGAGGGTGCGACTTGATCCATTCCGAAGCGTAAGCAGCACCGAGTCGACAGTGTTCTTTTTCTAATTCAATTTCGCTGAGCCCTGCAAACTTTGGGTCTTCTCGAAGCTCGTTGATAATGCTGTCTGCTGTCGTTGAAGTCCAGCTTCCAAAATTCTCCATCGCACTGTCGCTGAAACCGTCGGCGATTCCGATGCCTCCCTGAGTTCCTGTTGGCATGATCGCATTCAATACAACGCAATTTCGTACCCACCACGGGCCGGTCAATAAAAGGCTGCAGACTCCAAAAACAGCAGCGAGGCGAATCGCATCGCGTCGACTCTGGTGTCCGAGACGAACGCCCCACCACAAGACCCAAGCCACAGCGATCCATAAAACTGGATACCACGCCACATAGAACGAGCGAATGAACACCAATGCGGACAGCGATAATCCACAGAGAGTCGCGTGACGAATAGTTTTGTGTTCTACAAACGCCGCGAAAGAAAGTGCGAAACCGCAGAGCCCCAGAGTCGCGAGGTTTTCGGTCAGGAATGATCCTGCGAACTCACGAAATCTTGGATCAATGCAGCAGGTCACGCTGGCCAGAAAGGCTGCCATCACGGAATGCCGGCGAGCAAGCCAGAGACTTGCCAATGTGACTGCCGCCGCACAGGCCAGACAATTGAGAATTCGCACGGCCCGGTAGTTCATCGGACTGAATCGATAAACCGCCGCGATCAGAAACGGAAACCCCGGCGGTCGATAGGCCGTGAGTTGAAACTCCTGAGCATTACATCCGGCTTCACAGTGTTGCACTGCTGACGGCTCCGCTTTTCCCGCCAGAATGGGCAAATCGGACGGGCAGTATCC
>CAIXQV010000835.1 GCA_903921605.1 uncultured Planctomycetaceae bacterium
AAAAGTGTAGCGCCCGTTTGTTCAGTTGTTGACTTCAGATTCTGTTGAGAAAGCGTCATTGTGGCGTGTTTCCGGCGGCGGAATCCGGGGGAGACAGGTGACGAGGGTGATCACCGACATGGAATTGTGGAGCGAAGTTCGGCGGCGGGTTTTGACCGGCGAACTCAGCAAGCGGGCGGCCTGTCGCGAGTACGGCGTGCACTGGCAGACGCTGGAGAAGATGCTCGCACACAGTGAGCCGCCGGGGTATCAGAAAACGGCGAAGCGGACATCGAAACTCGACCCGTTCGTACCCATCATCGAAGAGATCCTCAGCAGCGACCGCAAGGTCCATCGCAAGCAGCGACACACGTCTCGTCGGATCTTCGAGCGGCTGCGGGATGAGCACGGCTATGACGGCGGCGAGACCATCGTCAAGTCCGTTGTACGAAGCTGGAAGCAGACGCATCAGGAAGTCTTTCTGCCGTTGTCGCATCCGCCGGGGGAGGCACAAGTCGACTTTGGATTTGCGGATGTGTGGCTCGCCGGTGAGCTGACGAAAGTGGCGTTGTTCGTCATGACGCTGCCGTACTCGGACGCGATCTTCATCCACGCATTTCCTCGAGAATGCACAGAAGTATTTCTGGAAGGTCATCGCCGCGCGTTTGAATTCTTCGGTGGCGTGCCAACTCGCATCAGTTACGACAATTCGAAGATCGCCGTGGGCTCGATTACTGGTACGCGCGAACGCAAAGTCACGAAAGAATTTCAGCGACTGAAAAGTCACTATCTGTTCGTCGACCACTTCTGTCTTGTGCGACGTCCCAACGAGAAAGGTCACGTCGAACGACTGCTCGATTTTGCACGCCGTAACTTTCTGGTCCCGGTGCCTCGAGTGGAGTCGCTTGATGTGCTGAACGGCGCATTGACACATTCCTGCCAGCAGGATCTTCAGCGTCAACTACGAGGCAAGACGGCATCGAAGAGTGAGCTGCTCGCAGAAGAACGACTGCAGCATTTGCGAGCTCTTCCGGTGCAGACGTTTGAATCGCATCGCGTCGTCCTTGCAACATCATCGTCACTGTCGATGGTTCGCTTTGATCGCAATGACTACTCAGTGCCGACCAAGTATGCGCATCGCGAAGTGACGGTCGTCGCCAGCGTTGATGACGTGAAGTTCGTCTTCGAAGCCGGCCTGATCGCCCAACATCCGCGATGCTGGAACAAACAACAGTTGTTGTTCGAACCCCTGCATTTTCTAGCACTTTTAGAGCGAAAACCAGGCGGATTCGACCACGCGAGACCGCTGGAAAACTGGGGTCTGCCGGTCTGTTTCGGTGTTCTCAGACGTCGCCTGGAGAGTGACCTCGCCGGCGCGGGAACTCGTGAATTCATCAAAGTGCTGCGACTGCTGGAGTCTCATTCCGTCTCCGCGCTGAAAGACGCCGTGCAGCATGCGCTGGAAATCGGAACGACAAATTGTGACGCCATTCGAGTGATTCTGGAGTACCGGAATGAAGAGCCAATCGCTCTGTTCAACTTGGATGGGCGTCCGCATTTGAAACTGGTGCGTGTGGCCCAGACGGATATTTCTGTTTATCAAAGTTTGCTCACAGACGGAGTGATCGCATGAAGAAAACTGAAACGAAAAGTACGGTGCTGCTGGCTCATCATCTGAAGGCGCTGAAGCTGCCGACGATGCTGAGTGAATGCGAGAAAGTGGCGACACGATGCGCGACTGACAACGTCGATCATCTGGCATTTTTGCTTCAACTGTGTGAGCTGGAATTGATCCATCGAGACCAGCGTGCTTCTGATAGAAGGCTCAAGTCGGCTAACTTTCCAAACTACAAAACTCTGGATGCGTTCGACTTCAAAGAGCAGCCGTCGATCAACAAAGTGCTGGTGACGGAACTGATGCGTGGCGAGTACATCGACAAGAAAGAAAATGTGCTGCTGGTTGGAAACTCGGGCACCGGTAAATCGCATCTCGCAACAGCCCTGGGGATCGCCGCATGTGCTCAGGGAAAGCGTGTTCGATTCATCCGCGTGACGGAGCTAATTACCGAACTGATGGAGGCCCGCGAAGAACGCTCGCTGCTGCGTCTTCGCAAGCAGTTTGCCAAGCTCGATCTGCTGATTTTGGATGAACTCGGTTACGTGCCGGCAAGCAAGATCGGCTCAGAACTTCTGTTCGATGTGATCAGCTCCGCCTACGAATCGCAGAGCCTGATCGTGACGACCAATCTGCCTTTCGAAAACTGGACGGAAGTGCTGAGCAGCGAACGTCTGACAGGCGCGACTCTGGACCGGCTGACTCACCGCTGCCACATTCTGGAAGCGTCCGGCCAAAGCTTCCGTCTTCAGGATGCCAGACGTCGAAAACCGCCGACCGACTCAAGCCGCGGCTCGGCAAAGTCGAAGTAACTCCAGAGACTTTGAGGTAAGAGACTTTGATATGAAACTGGCCTCTTCCATCCCGCTGTGAGCCTTCCTCCGACCCGCTCAGCAGCCAATTCTCCATTCCAGGGCGCCACACTTTTCAACCGCCAAGCGCCACGATTTCTCACCGCCGTTTACAATGTACACTTGAAGGGCAACGCGAGGCCGTCTGGCAGCGTTAAAAGACAACAGGGAAGGCGTCCAGAAAAACACTGTTCGGCCGCTAAGCCTATCCCCGTCGTGACTCAAGATTATTTGCTGGCTGCCTTCTTCGCCGCTCGCTTCGCTGGCTTCTTTTTGGCCTTTGGTGGAAACAGCCACTTCCGCACATGGTTCCCTACGTCAATCAAACGCTGGTCGTCAATGCCCTGACGATAGACCGCTGCCATTGAATGATCGCTGTGCCCCATGACAACATCAACCGCGACCTGATCTTTACTTCCACCCGCAACCGTCTCAAACGTCCGTCTTAGGCTGTAGAAGCCCCGCTGAGAGCGTAGGACATCGCAGGACGTGCAAAGAGCCGTAAACGCCTTTGTAACGCTGTCGCGAAAGCCTGAGGACTTTGTATTGTTGGATTCAAACCAGATCGGCATCCCCCGTGATGTCAGGAAGCAAAGATCATCGTGTTCAACATTCTTCGCGATCGGCCGTTCCTGCATTGCCGAGCGAATCGCCTTGATCGTCTCAGGCCACAATTGAAAACGACGGTCCACGCCTGTTTTGTGTCGCGGAAGGTCATACCAGCCCGAATCAAGATCCAGAAACTTCGTTGATAATCGCCCACAATCAGCGTTTCCCAATCCGCCGTTGATACCGAGAAGAATACAGGCGTGAAGCCACCCGTCTGACGCCTTGAGCAACTTCTGGATCTCTTTGGCTGAGAAGTCGAGCTTTCCACCGCGTTCGGCTTCTCTTTGCTGCTGGTCGCGTCTGGTAACACTTCCGCTGGATTTCTTGAAGTCAGGTCCAAACTTCGGGAGTGCTGGAATCAGATCCGAGTCCGCCGCCCATTTGAAACATGACTTCACACGACTGATCTCGCCAGAAACTTTTGTTGCTCCCCACGTCTCAGGGAATGAAGCCCGAAACGCCTGAAAGTCGGCCGATTTCAAAGTCGATGCGGATTGAAACTTTCCGAAGTAATCCGTCAGGAGTTTGCACGACTGAAAGCAATCACTGAAGTGCCGACGGCCGACTTCGCCTGTTTTGATTCGGGCTTCCTGTCGAGCCAGATAAAGATTCGTCATGTCGTGCACCGACAACTCCGCCGCTGAGATTTGTTTCTTCGTGCGACGTGGATCTCTACCCGCCTGGATGTCGTGGATCTGATCGTTGTACTTGTCGAGTGCCGCGACGTGATCGTCGAGCGTTCCAAAGTACCACATGCGGCCTTTAATCTTCTTCGCCCACTGGTTGCTGGCATGTGCAAACAGAGGATATTCAGGGTAAGGCTTCTTTACTTTTGCCGTCTTCACAGGAAATGCCTCTGGTGTAGTGGTGTGGTGTAGTTTACGCCTTTGACCGACACAGAACAGTATACATTTCCTTTGTTTTAATTGGTAGAATCAATTGTGTGGAATCGGTCCGACACCCCGGAGTGCCTGCAGTCGATGTGACGGAGCAGCGAACGCCGCAGCTGTAGATCACCGCGGTTTTGCGGGTACGAGTGGCGATGGCGGGTGATGATTGAGGTTTGTCAAATAAATACTCTGTGGAGAGCCCCGACGCCCACAAAACGTCGACGTCGGGTATATTAAGAACTAGAGCTCTCCAATCACTTCGCCTCCAGAACGAGTTCCAAGGCCGTTGTAGACGGACTTATCAATGTTCTCGGAAATTGCGCGAACACTTCCGTCACACATGGCGAACTGACCTATGCCAACGTGAGGAGCGGACACGCCTTTGTCATCACTGTCGATCTCGTTCGGTCGAAACTGAGTTTCGAACAGAACCATGTGACCGTGATCATCCGGTGGATCCGATATTTCTCGGGCAGAACAGCACCACGCCGTTTCGAACGACGAATGGCCGTGTGACACTCCGGTGCTCGTTCGAATCGGGCCATTGGTTCGTTCACCGAGTCCCAGCGTATTCGAAAGACCGTCGGTGATGTCCCGGAACTTTGTTCGGCTATTGCGATAAAATACGCCCTCGCTTG
>CAIXQV010000836.1 GCA_903921605.1 uncultured Planctomycetaceae bacterium
ACCAAGAACCAAGCACTTTACGTCTACCAATCCCCAACACTGCCGTCGGAATTGAAGACTCGCTGCAGTAGTTCCTGTTCGAACGGATGCTTGCGAACTTCGTCTTCGTTGATGGAAATGCCGAGCCCGGGGCGAGTATTCGGGCGCACGATGCGTCCTTTTTTCTCGACCGTAAATCCCTGATCAACAACATCCTGACGCCATGGCACATCTTCATGCACTGTTTCGCAGATGATGTAGCTGGGTTGTGAAAATCCAAACTCCAGCGAAGCCGCTGTGCTCACCGGCCCCTGCGGGTTATGCGGTGCCAGCGACAAGCGATGAGCCTCGACCAGAGCCGCGATCCGCCGAGCTTCGCTCAGGCCGCCGCAATGCGTAATATCGAGTTGGCAAACGGCACACGCGCGAGCTGCGAAGAGATCTCGAAACGCCGCCAGGTTTGTCACTCGTTCGCCCGTAGCGATCGGCGTCGTAACGGCCGCAGCAATCGCAGCCAGCCCATCAATGCTCTCCGGCCAACAGGGTTCTTCAAGGAAATACAATCCGTAAGGTTCCAGAGCCTTTGCAAACTGCAATCCCATGGCTGGAGACGGACGCGCGTGACAGTCGACCATGATATCGATCGATTCGCCAACGGCTTCTCGCATCGCCGCGACGGCTTTTTCTGCTGTGCGGATTGGCTTGAGCCCTTCCAGAGGCAACGTCGGAGGAACCGCCATTGACTTAAATGCCGTAAAGCCATCCTCCACGGCTTTTCTGGCCAGGTCCGCGAATCGCTGAGCATCCTCGGTGGACGTCTCATAGAAGTCCTCCATCTTGCCGCCGCCCAGATGGCAATAGGTTCGCACATGATCGCGAACAGGACCGCCCCACAATTTTGAGCAGGGAAGGTTGGCGACCTTGCCCAGAATATCCCACAACGCGAGATCAATACCGGCGATCGCAGTGGCTCGGACGATGCCATTGCCATGCCAGAAGTGCTGACGATGCATCATCTGCCAGAGATGTTCGACGCGTGTTGGATCTTCACCGATCAGGAGTTGTGAAATGTCTTCGATCGCAGCGACAACACTGCGAGTATGCCATTCCAGAGTCGCTTCGCCCCAGCCGAACAAACCGTCCTGGTCCGTCATGACTTTGACAAAGATCCAGTTTCGCATGCGAGCGTTGCACACGAGCGTTTCGATCCGAGTAATCTTCATGGGATGAACAAACTTCCCGATAGAGAATTATGATGTGAGTTAAGAGGCTGGTTGAGACGGCAGTGCCCGGAAGGATAGTCTGGCAGCGTACTCAGGAACAAGCGGCGAGGAATCTCAGAATTCCGCCGGGGAACGCATGATCATTCGCGGAGACGTTACTTGGCGTCGGTCCAAATCGGACATTTCAAATCTCAGATTTCAAATTTGAAATCTCAAAAAACTCAAACCTGCACCAGTGTCAGGCCTTCTGCACAAGCTCCATCGTGACTTCCATGCCTTTGCTGGTCGGCATGCCGGAACCGTGAGTATCCCCGACCATCAGCCGACTGGAGATATCGCCGTAGGCGATGAACAGCAAGCCTTCGGGCAATTCGTCCTTCTTGGCCGACACGATACAAACTTCGACGGTCTGACCTTCTTCGCCAGTCAGTCGAACTCGATCGCCATCGGATAAGCCGAGCCGAGCCATATCGCCGGGAGCCACCTGGAGGGCTCGAATTTCCTTCTGGTATTTGTCCTGAAACTTGCCCTCACTGATGCCACAACCCTGATCTGTCGTCCGGCCGGGAATAAGTACAAAGGTTTCAGTCATACTACAGACTTCAGCAAAATGAGGGTTCAGGCAATACTCGTCATCGAATCAGCACGAACTGTTGCTGCGCAGTCTTACAGAATTTGCCGACCTTCGCCAACGGTGACACGACTGTTTTGCATTCCAGTCGGCTACCAGGAACCTTCGATGGGGCGGCTTGTCGAAAGGGTTGCCCCACGCCTATGCTGTGTGGCCGAAAGACACAATGTTGATTGAACAACAGAAAGCTCTTCGGATGAAAACAGCTCTACTTGCCGCAGTGTTTGTGATGGTCATCTCGCATGTCGCGAATGCTCAATCGATTACGGTCATGTCGTGGAATATTCGCTATAACAACCCCGGCGATGGCGTTAATGCGTGGCCTCATCGGAAAGACTGGGTTGCTGAAATTATCTCGAGCAACAAAGTCGACATCGCAGGTTTCCAGGAGGTGCTGTCCGGTCAGTTTGAAGACCTGAAACAGCGACTGCCGGACATGGAAGCCTATGGAGTGGGACGCGATGATGGAAGGGTTGCGGGTGAGTTTTCTCCGGTGTTCTTTCGTCGCGACCGTTTTGAGCTGATAGAGAAGTCCACGTTCTGGCTTTCCCCTTCGCCCGATTCGCCCGGCAGCAAAGGATGGGATGCTGCTCTGCCGCGAATCGCGAGCTGGCTGAAACTAAAAGACCGCCAGTCCGGAACTGTTTTCTGCGTTGTGAATACTCACTTCGATCACAAGGGTTCTCAGGCACGCACCGAAAGCGCGGCGTTGATCGTGAGTCGAGTCCGAAGTCAGTTTTCGGAACATCCGGTCATCCTGACAGGGGATTTCAACACCACTCCGGGTACGCCGCCCTACAAGACTCTGATCGATGCCGATTCCGCTGGCCGTGTGGTTCTTAATGACACGTTTCAGCATTCCATTTTTGAACCCGAAGGTCCCAACTCTACCTGGAATGGTTTTCAGGCCATTGTTCCTGACCAGCGAATAGACTTCATCTTCACGAGCGTCTCTGTCAAGGTTCAGAATCTTCGCATTCTTACAGATCAACGCGACGGTCGCTTTCCATCGGATCATCTTCCCGTAGTTAGTGAACTCGAGATACCGAAGCCATAACGCGATCTCCGGGCGTATCATGCCGGTCAGTGCGACTTGCGTAACATTTCAGACAGAAAAAATCTCGGTTTGTGGAGTAGACTTCTTAACATGACTCAGAGTTCGAAAGAAGCTTTCGGCGTTCGAGTGACCAAGGATACCCTGGTCTTCAGCGCGGCTCACTTTATTACGTTTAATGGCACGATCTGTGAACGAATTCACGGGCACAATTGGCGTGTGGAAGCGGCGATCGAAGGGCCGCTGGACGAAAATCATTATGTCTTTGACTTTATCGCCCTGCGCGATGGTTTACAGGCTCTGGTGCATGAACTGGATCACCGAGTTTTGTTGCCGGATCGGCATCCGGCGATTCGAGTCATTACGTCCGATGATGGACGTGAAGTGACCGCTCGGTTTGAGGATCGACGCTGGGTTTTCCCGGCCGAGGATTGCTGTATCCTTCCCATCGCAAACACGACAGCGGAACTGATTTCCCGCTGGATCGGACAATCGTTAATCTCCCGTTCGAAGCTTGATCAGCAGCACGGTTTGGCTCGCCTGCGAGTCAGCGTTGAAGAAAACTTCGGCCAGTGGGCGGACTGCTGGCTCAATCTTCAGTAAGTGCTGCCGTTTGTTCTCTCGCTTGTTCTCTTGTTGAAATTCGAGTTCTCTCATGTCTGACGCGCCTAATATTATCAGCACCAACATGGAAACGTTCCGCGAGGACGTCATTCAGCAGTCGATGATTCGGCCGGTTGTGGTCGACTTCTGGGCTGAGTGGTGCGGTCCTTGTCGTCAGTTGATTCCATTGCTTGAGAAGCTAACCAACGAAGCCAACGGAGCATTCTGCCTCGTTAAGGTCAACGTTGACGAATGCCCGGAAATCGCCGGTGCGTTCGGAGTGCAATCGATTCCTTTTGTCGTGGCCATGGTCGATGGTCAGCCAGCCACTCACTTTGCCGGCGTGCAGACTGAACCTCAGCTACGCGAGTGGCTAAAAGGTTTCATGCCATCGGCTTCGATGGAGGCGTTTACTCAGGGCCAGCAGCATGAGACTGATGGATCGGTTGAACTGGCTGAAGCCAGCTATCGGAAAGCGTCGGAGCTGGAACCAGACATTGCGGAGTTCCGGATTGCTCACGCGCGAGTTCTCATCGAACTGAATCGTGATCAGGAAAGCCGCGAGATCCTGGACGAACTCAACAAGCGTGGTTTTCTTGAACCAGAAGCTCAAGCGCTGCTCGCGCAACTCGATATGCGTAGTCAGGTCGAAGAGTCCGGCGGCGTCAGTGAAGCCAAGAAAGCTCTGGAAGCCAATCCTGGCGATTTGACTCTGCAGTTGAAACTCGCGGAAGCTCTTGGGGCCGACAGCCGCTTTGAAGAAGCCTGCACAATGTTGCTGGAGATCGTGAAAGCTGATCGATCCGGCGTTGGTATCGCTGCCAAAGAAGCCATGGTCGGACTGCTCACCGTCATGGGCTCCAAATCTAAACTCGCCTCCGAGTTCCGCCGCAAACTCGCGACGGCGTTTTACTAAGAACGCCTGACGAAACCGGGGCTGGTTCCCGCAATCGGCCTCTCGAAGCGTCGGGATAATAAGATCTGAACATCTTACATTCCTGCTTGCTTTTGGGCGGGGCAAATAGAATGTTTAGAACGGATAGAGGAACAGGGAGCCAGCGCCCGGGAACCTCAGAAAACGAGGGGAAAGGCACCACAAAGGTATGCCATACCGTTTTGCGCGAGCCTCGTCATCACGACCCTTCGACATTGCTTACGACTCTGATGTGGATGATCAAAGAGTTTCTTCGTGTCGCAATGATTAGCCAGGCTATGAAGCATGGGGACAAAGATGCAGGTCCGGAGAGGAAAGGAAATCGAATACTCGAACGGATTGAGTCTCGGAAGGATTGCCAAGTCAGGGGGCAAACAACATGATGACTGAAGTTCACCCAGAGGCTTGGTGTATCAGGCACTGATGCGTGGCCCTGCATGGGCTGTTTTGTTTCTGAGGACATCGGCTGCATTTCCCAAAGTTATGCAGAACATCAACCTGCGCCTCCTCCAACTTGATTTAGTAAATCGCCGGGACGCCCCCCCTTTATGAAGCTTTTTCCGGATCAGGCGATACGTTGCCTGCTGATCAATCCCGAGTTCAGAACGGAGTCTTTCTGGAGCTTTTCTGCCTCCTGTGAACTCAAGGGTGCGAAGTCAATTTCGCCCCCATTGGGATTGCTGACGGTTGCAGCCATCATGCCTCAGCACTGGGAGTTTCGACTGGCGGACCTTAACGTACGCCCGTTGCAACAGTCTGATTGGGATTGGGCGGATATGATCTGTACTGGCGGCATGTTGCCCCAGCAACCAGGCCTGCTGGAGATCATTGAAAGAGCCGTTTCGGAGGACAAGTACATCGTTGTGGGCGGAGCGGATCCGTCCAGCGAGTCAGAACTTTATCGCAGGGCTCATACGCTGGTTGTGGGTGAAGGCGAAGAGGTCATTCCGCTGTGGCTGGAATCGTGGCGTCAGGGAAATCCATACGGCGTCTTCACAGAGCGGAACAAGCCGGATGTAACCATCTCTCCAACCCCGCGATTCGACCTGGTGGAATTTGATCAGTATTTGATGATCAACATTCAGTACTCTCGCGGCTGTCCTTTCAACTGTGAATTTTGCGACATCATAGAATTGTATGGTCGTCGGCCTCGCACGAAGACGGTCGAGCAGATTTCCAACGAACTGGATGCCTTGCTGGCTCAGGGGTATTCCGGGGAAGTCTTCATCGTGGATGACAACTTCATCGGAAACAAAGTCAATCTGACGAAGAATCTGCTCCCGGGACTTATCGCCTGGAACCGCCGGAATGGTAGTCCGTTCTATTATGCCACCGAGGCATCTTTGAATCTGATGGACGATGATTCTCTGATGGCTCAGATGCGTGAGGCGGAGTTTCGCAACGTCTTCTTTGGCATCGAAACACCCGATCCGGATGTCCTGCGGATTACTCAGAAGAAACAGAATTCCTATCGTCCCATTCTGGATCGAATTCATAAACTTTACGATCACGGAATGGTCGCGTTTGGTGGATTTATCCTCGGCTTTGACGGTGAAAAAGATGGCGTCGATGAGTTGATGATTAATCTCATCGAGGACGCCTGTATCAACTTCGCGATGGTCGGACTTCTCGTCGCACTCCCGAATACTCAGTTAACCCGCAGGTTGCTGAAAGAGCGTCGGTTGTTGTCGATGGGTGGTCGCCTGATCGATTCTGAGCTGGAAATGTTCGCACAGGGAGAAGATCGCAGTCTTGATTCTCAGCCGATTGACCAGACTATTGCCGGCCTGAATTTCAGAACTCAGCGCAGCCGGCAGAGGATCATGGAAGATCTGGTCACTGTGGTGTCGACGGTCTACGAACCAAAGCGCTACTTTGATCGAGTCCTGCGACTTTCAAAGCTGCTGAAGGTGAAGTCGAAGCATCGACCTCGTTGGTTTGAGATTAAGCGAGATCTGATGGGCTTCGCCAGACTGACTCGGGAAATGATGAGGCACCGTGATACTCGATACCTTTACTGGCGTAATCTTTTTGCTGCGATTCCCATGGGCGTCGCCGGGCTCAGTTCGATCATGAACCTGATGGGAGCTTACGTACACTTCCGCAAGCAGGTTGTCTTCACTGTGACTGAGATTCGTCAGCAGATTCCAATGATCGTGGAGCTTGACCGCAGGCTTGCCGAACAGGACGGCGAGGCCCGCGTTCCGGAGCTGGTGATTCTCAACGAGTCCTGCACACCACAGGGTGCCGGATCTTTTTGAGGCACTAACTGACGCTGATCAGTTCCACAATAAAGTGCAATGTGGCATTGGGTGGCACGGAGCCCGGTGATCCTTCTGCGCCGTAACCGAGTCGTGACGGAATCCAAAGTTCAATCATGCCACCTTCACCGATGAGCTGCATGCCCTCAGTCCAGCCCGGAATGACACCGTTCAGCGGAAACGAGATCGGCTCGCCGCGTTTGTAAGAACTGTCGAATTCTTTACCGCTGTCCAGCCAGCCGCGATAATTGACGGTGACGGTATCCTGAGCCTTTGGCTGCCGGCCATCTGACTTCCGCAGGACTCGATATTTCAGCCCCGACTCAGTTTGCTGAAACTCCTTCGGCGCGTCATCATCCATCACGCCGGTTCCACTTTGCAGCAATTCTTTGTCCGTGAAAGTGACGGGCAAAACGGTGTTCGCTTCGGCGGTGAAACTGTCTTCATGTTCGCTCACTTTGGCCGGAGACGGACAGCCGACAATTACGGCCAGAGAACTCGAAACGACAAAGCCCCGAAGCAGTGCTGAAAAATGCATGAAGAAAGTTCCGGAAAGACGACGGAGCGAATATCCTGCGGTGTTATCCAACCGCAACATTCGGGACTGTAACGACTGCCCGAAGGCGGTGTAAGTTGAATGCGCTGGCGGTCGATCGACGGAAACCATTCATACGTCTGACCCTGAAGATTCGGCATTTTTTGCCGTTGTTCCCTGTGGAGTTCAGGTGGTCTTTGTCAGGAATCTCATTGAGTGACCAGGTTCGCGGTATTGGACTTTGAAACCACCGGCCTTTCGGCAGATCGGGGTGATCGTGTCGTAGAGATTGCCGTTATTGTGCTCGATGAAAACTTCCGAGTCGTGCGAATGCTGGACTCGCTTGTCCATCCCTGCCGACGAATCCCGCCCTATGTTGCATCAATCCATGGTATCTCTGACATTGCTGTCCAGGATGCTCCTACGTTTACTCAGTTGATTCCTGAATTGCTGGATTGCGTGTCCGATGCGACGCACCTGGTCGCTCACAACATTTCCTTTGATCTTGGCTTCCTGCGATCCGAGTTTGCCGTCAGCGGACTGCAAATGCCGGGGTCGTTACAAAAGATCTGCACCATGCAGTTAGCTCGCCGCCAGCGAGTGGCTCGTGATGCCAAACTGGCAACTGTCGCGCGGGCTTTGAGAATTCCGACAATCGCGAACGCTCACCGTGCCGTCATCGACGCAGGTGTTACAGCTCGTGTTTTGAGTCTGCTTTACAATTCAGAAACAGACAAAGCGACGAAGGCAATTTCGTGGCCCCGTCCTGATGCGGACCTTGTGCGAGTCCCCCAGTATCCTCGGCCAATGCAAAAGGTCAGCCTGCAGTCGTTGACAAAGTTCGGACTGGAACTCTTCAGTACAGAAGAAAAAACTCTCTTCTGAAAGACACCATGTTGCACATGGCGTGATCCTGCATTTCCAGTGCAGGAACCTTTGCGAATCCTTTATACCAATAGATCGTTCAGCACTTTGCCCTCGTCCGTCGGGCCGATCAGACGATTATTCAGGCCTTGATAGAGATAACTGAACCGATACGGATCCAGCCCCATCGCGTTCAGAATCGTGGCCTGAATGTCGCGAATCGTGACCGGACTCTCCACGGGGTAATAGCCAAACTCATCCGTCTTGCCGTAAGCCATGCCGCCTTTGATGCCGCCTCCTGCCATCCACATTGTGAAGGCGTAAGGATGATGGTCACGGCCGATGTAGCCCTTCTTGAGTTCCGTATGGACGTTGTTCTGCATCATCGGCGTGCGACCAAATTCACCGCCCCAGACAATCAACGTTTCGTCCAATAGGCCTCGCTGATCCAGATCCTTGATCAAAGCCGCAATCGCACGATCTGATTGCTGGCATTTGATCGGCAGCGTTTCATCGATACTCTCACCAAGCGATGAACCGTGATGATCCCAGCCCCAGTCGTAAAGCTGAACGAAGCGAACACCCGACTCCACCAGTCGTCGCGCCAGCAGACAATTGTTTGGAAACGTCGGGTCATCACCCTTGTAGAGCACTCGTGGATCATCCGCACTTTCCGCAGGAGAAACATATCCTGGCTGAGCACCGTACATCTCCAGAATGTGCTTTGGCTCCTTCGAGATGTCCATCACTTCCGGCACCGATGTTTGCATCCGATACGCCAACTCATACTGCGAAATGCGAGTCTGCGTTTCCGGGTCTCCCGATCGTTCGAACTCCGCCGCATTCATCTCGGCCAGAGTATCCAGCATGCGTCGGCGGAGTTTGCGATCCATCCCTGCCGGATCACTCAAATACAGAACGGGATCACCGGCCGTGCGACACTGAACTCCCTGATAAACCGACGGCAGAAACCCGGAACCCCACAACGATTTTCCTGCATCCGGCGTTTTTCCCCCTGACAAGAGCACGACGAACCCCGGCAGGTTTTCGTTGACACTTCCCAGACCATAATTGATCCACGATCCCAGCGACGGATTGCCCAATCGAGGCGTCCCGGTATGGATAAACAACTGAGACGGCGCGTGGTTAAACTGATCTGTCTGTACGGTTCTGATCACAGCCGCCTTGTCGACGACTGATGCGAAATGCGGCAACAGCTCACTGATCCACTGCCCGCTTTCACCATACTGAGCAAACGAAAATTGCCCCGCAAGAATCTTCGGCACGCCTTTGATAAAGGCGAAACGCTTGCCCTCAAGAAACGAGGCAGGACAATCCTGCATATGCAGCTTCTGCAGATCCGGCTTGTGTTCAAACAGCTCAAGCTGCGACGGCGAACCGGCCATATGCAGATAAATCACCCGCTTCGCTCGCGGCGCCAACATCGGTGTTCGCACGCTTTTGGCGGATTCTTTTGCCTCGTCAGCGGCCTCCGTCTTATCTTTTGCCAACAGCGCCTGCAGAGCCATTGAGCCAATACCCAAACCGGCTGTTTGCAGCAGATGCCGTCGAGTCTGGCTGGTGAGTCGAAAAACATCGGGAGTCATAATACTTCTCTTCCGGAGGGCCGCCGCAGGACTGTTTCCAGCAGGCTAACTCATCACAATTCGACTGTAAACAAAACAACTCACTCGCGAGATGGCAACTGTAATCTGGCAAGTGTTGATGCCGCAGGCTTCGATCCTGTTTCGTTTCTCCACAACAGGTCAACAATCCACCGGTCAGAACAGCGTGTAAATAAACGGCGCTGCCCCCGTGCCGCTAAGGAAAATCGCAACTCCGGCCAAAAGCAACACGAGCACGATCGGCGTCAGCCACCACTTCTTTTCTTCGCGGATAAAGAGCCAAAACTCAGCCAGCAGGCCCATTGGCTGTTCTTCTCCGGCCTGTTCAAATTTGGTCACTTTGTCAGGTGGTTCGGGCGAGTTGTTGTCGGCCATATCAGTGTTCCGCAGGAATCGACAGAAGGATTGCTATCAAAGATTTTGGTCTGCTGTTCAGCACCGCATCGACGAACGCGATCTCAGACTCAGGTATTCAATATTGCTGAAAGTATCTTCGAACGTTGGCTGGTGCATTTCTGGGGACCCAGAAAGTCTCAGACTGAACCGACATGCGACGCTGCAGCGCATCACGTCCCATGATTCTAAACAGCAATGCCATCGGAAGAAACACGCCGACAAAGATCATTAGCAGAACTAGTTCTCCGACGATCAGCCCGATCGGAAACGAAACAAGAACCAATCCGATAAAAACCGGCTTCAGAAGTTTAGGAGCAAAAATCCCCAGCAGGCCAAGGCCCGCTCCAATCATCGCTGTTGTCTGAATGATCGAACCACTCGCACCCCAGACCCAGGCGATCAGTGGCAGCAGCACAACGCATAGCAGGCCAAACTGACGCAATTGTCGTTGGCTGGGATTTGTATTGATATGAAACACAGCCATTGTGTGAATAGCTCCCGCAGGTTCTTATCAACCGACCGACAAATAAAAACACCGCTGTCGAAACGATAGTCGCCGACAGCGGTGTTGATTGATGTATCAATGCAGGCAAAACGATTTAAGCAGCCTACGGTTTATGACCGTCAGGGAATACCATTTCGTGATGTTTAGACGCAGAAACGGCAGGGTCAGTGCCTGAGTTCCACGGTTTTGGCGCCTCTTTCCCGTCGGGATAGAGCGACTCCATCGGTTCCCAAACGACGTCGACCTTGTCTGTGAACAAATCGCCAATCAACAGATCCGTGACTTTACCACGCAGGTCTGGGAAATTGCGAACGAAACCGCCGAAATTGAACCCTTCGTAGTACTCACAGACCAGACGTCTCATCCGGTCAATCCCCTGGTTGATGGCCGGACCCCACTTGCCCAGCTGAGCTTCCGAAACGTCGTTCAGCTGGAGGCCCTCAACAACGGCGTCAGCGGCCATCTCGCCGGACTTCAACGCAAGCAACAGGCCGGACGAATAGAGTGGATCGAGGAACCCGAAGGCATCGCCGATCAGAACGTATCCGTCACCAGCAACCTTGGTCGAGCGATAAGAATAATCTCGAGTTGCGAAGTGTCCTGTCACCTGCTTCGCATTGGCCACTCGATCACGCACCGCAGGACAACGCTCAACCTCTTCCTTGTAAACTTCTTCGTGGGTACCACGGCCTTTGAAAAGATAATCAAACGGAGCCACGACACCCACGCTCACCCGGTTGTCATGAAGCGGGATGTACCAGAACCAGCCCTGTTTGTTCTCTGTCTGTAAAACAACCGTCGCTCCTTCATCGCGCCCGGTGTCTCGGTAGGCGCCTTCCCAATATGTCCAGATCGCACCTTTATTGAGTTGAGGATCCCAGACTCGCGTCTTCAGACGATTCATCAACAGGCCGCTCTGACCGCTGGCATCAACAACGACCTTGGCGTTGATTTGACGCACCTGGCCATCGGGCTCTTGAATTCTTATCCCCGTCGCACGTTCACCGTCAAACAGAACGTCAAGAACTCGCACACCTTCATGAGCCACCACGCCGTGCTCACGAGCATTGTTCAGCATCATCAGGTCAAATTCGCTGCGCACAACCTGCCATGTCTGAGAACACTCATGAGGCTTGTTGTCGGAAAAATAAAACGGTGCCGACTGCCGACCATTTGCGCTCACGAACTGAACACTGTGCTTGTGAACGAAATTGCTGGCTCGCATCTTTGGCAGCATGTTGAGCCGCTCCAGAACCCAGTAGGTTTCCGGAATCATAGACTCCCCGATGTGGAACCGAGGAAACTTCTCACGCTCAAACAACTGAACCTTGTAACCCTTCTGAGCGATCAGCGTCGATGCCGTTGCACCGGCTGGACCACCACCAATCACAACAACATCAGTCTCACTAACCATCTGCGGAGTGTCGTTGAACATGATCGTCTCTCTGAAAGCAGTTGCATCACACGAGAACCTCTGTTGCCCGCGATCCAAAAGCAGGCAACAACCAATGATTTTCGTCCTGACTATAGGCGCGTCTGAAATAGTTGTCCAGACAAGTGTTGTTTTAACTGCACTTTGGAACGATTCGCAGCTGCCAAAACGTTCAGGGCGTGCGGGCGATGACACTTAAGATGTGCAAACCGCGTGTCGGAGCGGAAGCCGCCAAGGCGTTTGGAGCGTTTCGTTTTTGAGTCGCACCCGAAACGTCAGAGTGTTCACGCTGGCGGGTGGAATTAGTTACAGGCTTAGTGTTGCGGCTGCTTTGTTCGAGCGAACAAGATCTGTGAGCTGCCCAAGGCTGGATGGTCGTTTTCTGTGGGCGGAAAACGAAAAAGCCCGCAGTAAACTGCGGGCTTTTAAGCGGAGAGAGAGGGATTCGAACCCTCGGAGCCCATTTCTGGACTCACATCATTAGCAATGATGCGCATTCGGCCACTCTGCCATCTCTCCTCACGATCAAAATCTGAGGTTTCAGAGCGATTCGTGGGACACATGATAATCG
>CAIXQV010000837.1 GCA_903921605.1 uncultured Planctomycetaceae bacterium
GCAGATATTGCGTTTTCATTTTGTTGTTGATTTTTTGGGATGTCCAATGATCAGTCTTTCAGATTCCGTTCTCTTGCCCTCGACGTTCGCAGCGGCGCAAGTTTCGACCTTCATGTGGTTAGTGGAGCAATCGATCTGGATCGGCATTGGTGCCTGCGCTGCGTTGGGAATGTATTGCGGAATTCTTTTGCTCCGACGAGTAAAGCAAAAGACATTTCCAGGCGCAGAGGCTGAGCAGGCGTTCCTTGATGATCTCAGTGAGCGACTGGAAAAGCGAGACTTTGATGGAGCGGCTCAAGTATGCGATGATCCGGCCGTTTGGAACAAAGCACTGCCTCAGTTGGCCCTGCTCGCGATTCAAAACCGTGGGGAGCCGATGAAAAAGATTCGTCAGATCGTGGGAGAGCGGTTTGAGCGCGATGTTCTGTCGAGCCTTGAAGTGCTGAATTCCTGGGTCGGCACAAGCATCAAGACCGGTCCTCAGTTGGGTCTGCTCGGAACAGTTCTCGGGATGATCAATGCTTTCGCAAAAATCGCGGGAGCAGCGGCATCCGGAGTGGACCCCAAGGAGCTCTCTGCGGACATCAGCTTCGCATTGTGGACAACGGCTGCGGGGATGGCGATTTCTATTCCCTTGATTGTGCTTCAATCAGCAGCTTCAAACAGTATTAAGAAATTGCAGGAGTCAGTCGACGAAGGGACTGGAGTGTTCCTTGATGAATTCGCAGCGGCCAGGGCTCAAGAAGCGAAATAGTTTGGTGTCGCTGTTTTCGGAATCAGAATTCCTGACTCAAGATGCTGCTGGATAAGTTATGTCGGTTGAAGACGATGACGAACCATATGTGCGAAAGAAGCAACCGGAACCGGACACGGAGATCGACATTACGCCGATGATCGACGTGACCTTTCAGTTGTTGATCTTCTTCATGGTCACTTCGACCATGCAGGGGAATCCACCAGCCGAGATTCCGAAGTCGAGTTCGGGCGGTTCCATTGAAACCGCGAAGGTTATCTTGATTGTGATTAAGGCTCCGGTGAGTGCGACTGTTGATCCTGTTATTGAAATTGACAAGAAGCCAACAACTCTGGAAGAGCTTCGTGCAAGAATCGGCGATGCCGCGGGTGCAAGCACCCAGGGAATCGACGTCATGATTATGGCTGACAGAACTGTCCCGAACCGATTTACGGGAGAAGTCGAATCCCTGATCGGCGAGATTGAAGGCGTGACTTACCACTTTGCGGTTCAGGACCGACGTTAGCAGACGTGATTACTCATGACAGACCTGACTGATAAACAACTGGGCGAGTTTCATCTGCTGCGCCGACTGGGCAGCGGCGGAATGGCTGACGTGTTTCTGGCGGAACAGACAACGCTGCAGAGATATGTCGCAGTGAAGGTCATGAAGCCTTCTCTGATGGCCCACTCCGGCCAGGATATGGTCAGTCGCTTTAAACAAGAAGCGATGATGGCCGCTGGCCTGAATCATCCGAACATTGTCCAGGTCTATACCATCGGACAGGAAGGTGATCTGCATTACATCGCTCAGGAGTATGTCCAGGGCAAAGATCTCGCAAGTATCATCAAGGAACGCGGTAAGCCGGATATTTCTTCTGCTTTGCATGTGATTCGTCAGGTCGCTGCCGCACTCAAAGCGTCCGGTCAGGCTGGTATTGTTCACCGCGATATCAAACCAGAAAACATCCTTGTCACCAAGAAAGGTGAAGTGAAGGTCGCGGACTTTGGTCTGGCTCAACTGGGGGACGGCTCGGGAAGCGAAAAAGAAGGCGTCACGATGGGTACGCCGCTTTATATGAGTCCGGAACAAGTCAGCGGCCGCGAGCTTGACCCAAGATCAGATGTCTATTCCTTTGGAGTCACCTGCTACCAGTTGCTAAGCGGCGAAACGCCATTCAAGGGTGCAAACCCTGTTGCGATCGCGATGCAGCATTTGAAGAATCCACCACCGCCACTTAAAGAAAAAAATCCCGCGTTGCCGGACATTCTTTGTCGCGTTGTGCATCGCATGATGGCCAAGCGAAGGTCGCTCAGATATCAGTCAGCCGATGAAGTTCTGGAAGACCTTAAGAAACTAGTCACCGCGCATAAGCAGGGGCGGTCACTGGATCTGGTCAAGCTTCCTCGACTTGAAGAACTAGAGAAGCTTGCTGAAGAGGAACGTGCCAAGCATCTCAAGGCAGGCGGCACTATTCCTCCCGAAGGATTCGATGATGTGGGGCTTGAGCTGCCTTCAGCGGCTCCGGTCAATCAGACAGCCGTCATGCCCAGTCGCTGGGCGGCAGAAAACTTCGTGGCGGAACAGCCAAAGAAGAAGGTCGCTCCTGCCCCGGCAGTGATCACTGTTGACGACGATGACGACGTACCGTACGTTCGAAAAAGTTCTGGACCACCGAACGACTTTATTGACCTGACACCCGCAGTCGACGTGACGTTTCAGCTCCTGATTTTCTTTATGGTGACGGCCTCGTTCAGCATGCAAAAAGCATTCGACGTTCCGCCAGCGAAGAATGTTGAAGGTGTCTCATTGAATGTCACGGTGCCTCTGGACGAAAGCCCGGGAGTCAAAGTACAGGTTGATCCCAATAACGTGATGTATGTCGACAGTAAAAAGGCAACCACCTATCAGGAGATTTTTGATCTCCTGACGGCGGAGAAGAATGCAGCATCGGGAGTCAGTGATCTGGATCTTGAACTCGACCCGGAGTCGATTCATGAAATGCGAATTATCGTGATTGACGCGGCAACGCAGGCCGGATTCACTCGCGTACGAAACAAGATCGTGGAGTTTCAGTAAGTCATTTTTTTGTCTGGTGTGCTTCGCCGTCTTTCCGGCCTCGCCCAAGTGAGAAGTGGAATCAAAAGTGGCATCTGAAGAATATGACGATGATGTTGAAGAGGTGGAAGTCGATGATCGCGAGGTCATCAGCGAGCGGGCGCGTAGACAGCTTCGCCGCGGAAAACTGAGCGAACTCGCGGAAAAACTAACCGGTGGTCCTGAACGACCTGGTCAGCAAAAGATAGCGCGTTCCCCGGTCGTGATGTTATTGGTCGGCAGCACTGTTGGTGCTTCGATTCTGGCGGCCATCTTCTGGTTCATCAATGCTCGAAACACAGAGGATCGACTGATCAAGGAAGCGACCGCTTCTCTGAATCTTCAGAAGTATCTTGATGCCGAAGGACAATTCGAGAGATTCATCTCAATCTATCCCAAAACAAGTATGACTCCGGTGGCCAAAATTGGCCTGCATCGGGCTCGCGTTGAAAAGTTCATTCTGACAGAAACACCGGATGTTATTCGGGGACTTAAAGAGTTAAAGAGCCTCATCGAAGAATGTCGTGAACTGGAAGGCTTCGATGCTGAGAAAGACAACCTCAAGCGATATGCAGAACGACTGACTTATGCCGGTGCTTTTGTGGCTGAAGTTGCACAATCCCAGGAAGCACTGGACGTCAGCCTGGAGTCTCTTGAATTGCTAAGGAAGTATTCGGGAGAAGGTGGGATTAATCCGGCTCGCGAGCAAGCTCTGGTGGATCGGCAACGAATGGCCTCAGCCTCTGTGGCCAAGAAGAATGACTTTCTCGGGACACTGGCAAAAGTCAAAGAACAACTTGAAGCGGGCGATACGATGGGGGCCATCGGTGCCCGCAACGATCTCATCACAAAGTATCCTTTGCTGAAGGATGACAAGGATGTCTCCAAACTTCTGCAGGATATTCTGGGGAGGGAGAAGGAATTTGTTGTCCGCACGGAGATCGGAAAAGATGGGCTTGGCCCCGCTGAAAATGGGCTGGTCCTTCCTTCGCTGGCTTTGACTCTAAGAACTCAGGCAACAACGGATCTTTCGTCTCAGGGCCGTGCCGTCTTCTCATTTGGAATGGACAGTTGTTTTGCCGTTGATTCGGACACGGGCTCTCCGCTTTGGCGACGTCCAATTGGTGACAACGCACCATTCTCACCAATGCCAGTCAAAGTTATTGATCCTGCGGGAGTGCTGGTCTACAGCACCATGTCCGAAGAACTGCAGATGTTGTCCCAGAAAGACGGGCAACTGTTGTGGCGTCAGAGTGTCGAAAGCCGTCCGACAGGTGCGCCGACTTTGATTGCCGACAATTTCTACGTAACAACTCAGGCTGGTGAACTCTGGCAGATCGCCGCCAATAATGGGCGAGCCATTGCGAAGCTGAAGTTCTCACAGTCCGTCATCGGGCCTCCTGCCGTTTCCAGTGACTCGCTGCGTCTGGTGATTCCGGGTGATCAGACAATGGTCTACACGATCGGGCTCAACCCATTTGCTTGTCTTGCCGTATCCTACATCCCACATTTGACCGGCAGCATCAAGTCCCCAATGGTCACGGCCGGGCGTTATTTTTTGATGGTGGATAACAATGCTGCAGACAAAGCACGTATCCAAACATTGCAGATGGATGATGCCGGACAACTTAGTTCTGTTTCTGAAGACAGTGTTGATGGACAGGTGAACGACCCTTGTCTGCTGCGAGGTTACGAGCTGTTTGTGCCGTCGACACCCCAGCGAGTCACGGCCTTTCGAGTTACGGACGATGCCGGACAACCTCCACTGGCAAAAGTCGGAGCCAATCAGCTGGAAGAAGGACTACAAACGAAGATGTTTCTGCTAGCCGGTCCCGGAGGCCAGTTGTGGATGGGCGGGCGTGATCTCCGTAAATTTCAAACTCGAACGAACACAGTGCTGCTGGATCCGGGAATCACAGCTGAAGGGATCCATTTGCAGCCTATCCAATTCGCTGACGAAGCAGTCTATCTGACAACACGCAATCCGAATTCAAACTCGACATTCCTGACCCGTGCTGATCGGGAACAGATGAAGGGAACGTGGCGAACTGTACTGGGGTCAAACGTCGTCGCCCTGGCTCCTTCGGCTGGCGGTCAGTCGCTTTTGGCAGTTACCGATTACGGCGAGACCTATCGAGCCCAGATGTCGGAAGTCCAATCTGGTGGTTTTACAATGGAGTCGGTTAGTCGCTTTCGGCTGCCGGACAAACTCTCCACTGCGGTTGAGGGAGTTGTTCTGAAAGACGGTCGACCGGCCGCCTGGTGCGGCAGCCCTGAACCCTCAATGTGGACCTTTACAAACACCGGACAACTGGAACGAAAATGGGTACTCCCGGACAGTCCGCAGATTGCTCCGGTGACACTCGATGGCGGTATCGTCTTTGCGATGCCCGGACGGCTGCATATTTCGGCCACTGCAGGAGGAAAGCCTGCCGAAGATTATCGTTCGTCCCAAACGGCTGATGGTCAACAACCGTGGAAATCGCTGACTGCAATCTCGGCGAATCAGGTCCTGGCTGTAACCGGTGACAACTCGTTTATTCGAGTTGAATACAGAGCAACACCAAGGCCTCAGTTGACGGAGGTCAGTGTGACGAAAATGCCTCAAATCATCGAAGTGCCGCCGGCCTCTGCCAACGGTTTTCTGTTTGTGGCCACTGTCGAGGGCAAACTGCTGCTGATGCAGGCATCAAGCCTCGAGATCCTCGCTCAGATTGATCTGGGTGGCGTTCCCAGTGCGACACCGAAGATCGCTGGAGAGTATGTTTTTGTTGAGGTGGCAAATCAGGAAGTCAAAGTCTTCCATATTGAAAACTCACTGCCTCAAACGGGTGTTTTTCCTCTGGATGGAAATCCGCTGGCAGGAAATCCGCTGGCACTGAGTGACGGATTTTTGGCGGTACGACGAGACGGAATGCTGATCAAGCTGGATGCAACCGCTGCCACAACGCTCGGCTCCAGATCACTTGGGCAGTTGGTTCAACAAGGCCCTCTGGTGATCAATGGCCAGACTCTCGTTGTTGGCTATGACGGCAGCCTGTACCAAATTGATGCAAGCTCTTTGTAGTCAGATTTCCCCCTGATCCTGTTTACACAGTCGGATGTTCTCGAAGAAACGACATGAGTCAAAATCAGCGTCATCCAGTGCGAAGCCTCCGACGGTGTGTGAGTTCTCCCATGCGTCTTACTGCCGTTGGTTTGCTGTTTATCTTCATCGGCAATGCGATTGCAGATGAAAAAGTCGATCGCACCGAGTTGCCCAAACTTGCAAACATGCCGATCCCGACCGCCGAAGAGTTGTTTACGGCCGATGAAAACGACAAAGAATTCGACTGGATCGTCCTGCCCGCCGCCGCACCTGAGGATCGTACGGTCATTGTTGTGAATCCGATTTTTCCTCGCCCGGATACTCTGAAGAAGATGGCTGAGGAATATAAGAAACTCGAAACCAGCAAGCCTCAGAATCAGAAGGAGCGAGAAGAGCGAGTTAAGCGGATGAAGGAACTGCAGAGAGTCGTGGTAACCTTGATTGGGGACCAGTTGACCGAATACAGCCTCCCGATGTCAGCAATTGACCATATCCTTCTCTTTGAAGATCTGATCCTGCTCCGAGTTGATGAACTCATCAAAGAGGGAGACATTCGGAAGGCGTATGAACTTTTACTGAATGTCGAAAGGGAGATTCCGAACTGGGAAAAATCTGTTCCTCGATTTGAGCAACTGATCCTCGCGGAATCCACAATCCGAGCCAATGAAGGTGATGCTTATGCGGCTCTGGCATTACTGGACGAAGCTGCAGCACGAAATCTTCAGAACCCGGAATTGCGTCCTCGCTTCGGTCAGATTGTAGGACCGATGATTCAGGATGCGATGGACAAGGAAGACTATCGAAAGGTCCGCTATCTGATCTCGCGAATAGAGAAAGTCGTGCCTGACCACGAACTTGTTCCGCAGTCAAAGAATCGTCTGCAGCAACTGGTTGTATCGCTTCTGGAAACTGCAGAGCAGCAGTACCAACAGCGTGATTTTCCTGCAGCGGCAAAGCTCGCGTGGAAGGCTAGTACTGTGCTGCCGCTTCAAGGTAACGAAAAGGCGGCCTTCTCGCGCATTGTGGCTCGCCATCAGGTGCTGCGTGTTGGTGTTGAAGACTCGGACAATGATAAACAGATTTTCCCTGTATCTCAGGAATCGCGAGAGCGACTAACGGAATTGATTGAGGTTCCATTATTTGAGCCTTCTGCTGCCGATGAGCTGACCTATTTCCGCTCCAGTTATTTCGAAATCTGGGATCCGGCAGATCTTGGTCGAGAAGTAATCTTTTCTTTAAGAGAAACTCGACCACACTGGCAATCACAGCCCGTTCTGACCGCAAACACAGTGGCCGAAGCATTGGGACATCGAATTGATGAGTCCAGCCCTTTTTTCAGCTCAAGACTGTCTTCATTCGTAAAAGAAATCTCCGTCAGATCCCCGACTCAGCTTCGAATTCGTTTTTCTCGCGTGCCCCTGAACATTGAATCTTTGCTGAGGTTTCCCGTGACCGGGTTTCCCCAACAGGCCCTCACGGAGAACATCGATGCGGCAACAGCCAATCGCACAGCCATAGATACAGATAACGCTGCCGTGACAGCTGATGGCTCCGGAACTTCACCGTTACCTGCCGTCTTGTCGACTCGTTTTCGAAAAGCTGCGTCGGACGACACAGGCCGCGTGTTCATGCGCAACACGCCAGAACCAGATGGCCTGGACGGGAGTCAGTACCATGTCGCTGAAGTTCAGGAGGTTCGTTTCGGCAGCCGTGATAAGCTGCTGCAGAGTATGATTCGTGGAGAACTGGATTACTTGCCACATCTGCTTCCCAGCGAAGTTGATGCCTTCAAAGCTTCCAGCGAGTTCACAACAAAGCAGTACGCTATTCCAATGACGCATGTCATTGCTTTTAACCCGATGTCTGACCGCATCGTGAATGCACAGATGCGAAGAGCCCTTTCGTTTGCTGTCAATCGCGAAGGAATTCTGAAATCGATTGTCCTGAAGGACGACACGATGCAGTACGGCCGACCTACGAGTGCAGCGTGGCATCTGGAAAGCTATGCAACGGAACCAAACGAAGTTCCACCGGCTTACAATATTCGACTGGCCTACGCACTGCGTTTTGCGGCCGAGCGACAGCTTCAGCTGGCAGAATTGACCAGGCTGACGGACGTCGCTCGAGCTGAAGCAAAGAAGAAGAAAGAAGCCTTTGATCCGGAAAAATTCCGAGCTGAGACCAAGGTCGACTACATCAAGTTGCCGCGACTGAGATTCGTTGTTGAGCCTGAGCCAACCTGCATCGCTGCTGCAGAGCGAATCATGCTCTACTGGCAAAAGATCGGCTTTGAAGTGGATCTCGTCAAAGGTGATCAGCCCGGGGAGCCTCTGACAGATGGCGAATGGGACATGTGTTATCGTCGCGTTCGAATGGAAGAACCGCTGCTTGAGCTTTGGCCACTGCTGGCCAATGACAACTCCCTTGAAATGAGCCGCCTCGGAATGTTTCCTGACTGGATGCGCCAGGAGCTGATCAATCTGGACTATGCCTCAAGCTTCCAGGATGCGCAGACGCGACTGTTTACCATTCACAATCATATCGCTGCGGAAGCGTTTCTGATTCCGCTTTGGGAAGTCGATGACTTCGCCGTATGGCGAAAATCCATCATCGGTATGCCCGAACGTCCTCTGTCTACATATCAGAACGTTGAACGCTGGATCGTGCGACCATGAAGTTGATTCTACTAAATTGCCGATCGTTGCTGCTGGCGGCTGTTGTGTTAAGCACTTACTCGGCAAAACAGTGCGGCGGTCAGACCCCAACTGCCGGTGAAACAGCCTCAGCACCGACAGCAAATACCGGGACTTCCGAGTCTGCGGCTATTGCTGCAAACCCCACATCGTCCAACACCGAGGCTCCGGCCACTGAACCCGTTGTTGAGCTGCCTCTGCCTCAGCGCCCTTACCAGGTCGTGGTCGAGGTAGGCTTTGATGGCAACGATACTCGCGGTCCACTAACCCAAAGTTTATTGACTGAAGACATCCGCAAGGGTCTGCAGCGAATGTATGGGCATATGTGGAATGCCGATGTACGCAACAGTGGCTGGCTGATTCCAGCCAACTCCTACCGGCTTGAGCGTCTCACAGAAGCAGACGTTAAGTCTCACTACGATGGCTCCGCGGTGGAAAAGGTTATTCTGATTGGTATCTCCGGAAGTCAAAATGCGTTTGAGGTGAGCTGTCGAGAATTCGATGTCAGGGTTCAGGAACTGACGCCGCTTCTGAAGCTGCAAACGAATGATATTCAGGAAGTGGGGGCCATCGCATGCCGTCTGGCTCGTGACAGTTTTCGCCCTGTGACGATGTTCCTTGCTCCATCCGTCGACAAGACGGAACTGGAATTTGAACTGCAGGCTGGAACACTGACTCCGCCTGATCCTACCGCAGCGCAGATTGCCGAGGGTGACGTTCTTCGACCATTTCTCCGGCAATTGGATCGTCGCAATCCCGGAAAAGTCAAAAGCCTGCAAAGACTGGACCTGAGTTACATAAGAGTCACTTCATTCAATCAGGAACTTCGAACGGATGCCGTGTCACCGGAGGATGCGCCCGTTCGAGTTGCAGACGTTTCCAGTGCTCCAGCAACTTATTCAGACAATGGTCATGTGAAAGGCGTACTCATCTCGCATGGCCTCGTGCCATTCGGCGGGCGTGCCAGAAGTGTGCAACAGATTGCCTTGCGTCAACGCCCAGCCGCAACAAAAAGTCGAGTGCGACTGGTACTGCAGTCGCGTCCGGATCGACCACTGATCTGTTTTCGTGTTGACCGAGTTTCAAAGCTTCGTCAAGCCGATGTTAATGAAGCGCCGGGCATGCGCATGTTGTCGGATCGCAACGGAGATATTGAGATTGAAGTCGATCCACAGAATCCAACCTTCTGGCTCTATGTTTACAGCGGCAGCGTATTGCTGGCTCGCGTACCTTACGCTCCGGGTTTGATTCCTCGCGATACGATGAAATTGCCGGATGACTCCGTGCGGCTTGGTGTTGAAGGAGAACTGTACCTGTTGCGTGACCAGCTTGTTGATATGGTCGCCCAGAAAGCCGTCTACATGAGCATTGCGAAAAAGTCGGCGGCCGAAGGAAATGTTCCGGGGATGGAAGCTGCAATCACTCAGCTTGATGCCCTGCCCGGACAAAAGCGGTTCGAAGAGTTGCTCAACAAGATCAAGACGGACGCGTTAATAAAAGCAGATCAGCAGAAGAATACAGGAGCCCGCCGAAAGGTGGAAAAGCTGTCTACAAAAATGGGCGAATCCCTGACTCTGTTCTTTGCGGGCGACAAGCGTCTGCGAGAAGCACAGGAAATCGAGCGACTTCGTCAGTCCGCGGAAGCACGGGCTGGTGCAGCGGCTCCCGTCAGCGAAACGCCTGCACCCGCTCCGAATTGATCGTTGGAACCACGACGGTGCGTCAGAAGCTGATCTGATCGTGACGGTTGTCCGAACAAAAACAAATCTGCCGGTATCGATCCCTTGTTTCCGGCAATAAACACCCGCAAAACGTGCCGTTCTGAGGCATGGTTATTGGTCCGAATCCTCTGCTTCCGGCCTTTGAAGTCACTCCGCGCATGCAAGACACCGCTAAGCCCAAAATCATCGCTGTGATGCCAGCCTACAATGCGGCCACCACGCTGGAGCGAACGCTTAAAGATATCCCTCCGGGAACAGTCGACGAAATCATTCTCGTTGACGACTGCAGTCGGGACAATACAGTCGAGCTGGCCAAATCACTCGGACTGACCGTGATTCGGCACGAGAAGAACACCGGTTACGGGGGCAATCAGAAGACTTGTTATACAGCTGCACTTGAACGCGGAGCTGACATCGTCGTCATGATTCACCCGGATTATCAGTACGATAGCCGCGTGATCCCGGTGGCAGCGGAACTAATTCGCCTCGGCAATTGCGACATAATTCTTGGGTCACGCATTCGCACCCGACAGGAAGCACTGCAAGGTGGAATGCCTGCCTGGAAGTACATAGCGAATCGTTGCCTCACGATCTTCGAAAACGTAGCCCTCGGACAAAACCTGGGAGACTTCCACAGTGGCTTTCGAGCCTATCGGCGTGAAGTCCTGGAGAACGTTCCATGGCAGGAAAACTCCAACGATTTTGTCTTCGATACGCAGTTTCTTGCTCAAGCCGTCTTCTTTAATTTTCGTCTCGGAGATATCCCTGTTCCAGTCCGCTATTTTGCGGAAGCCTCCAGCATCAATTTTCTCCGCAGCACTCGTTACGGATTGCTGACACTCTGGGTTATGTTCCAGTTCTGGTGCAACCGCGTTGGGTTATGCCACTCCAATATCTTCAGGCACAAAACGTCACATCATCAGGCGTGATTCCAACAGCGAAAGTTGCCGCAGCGAAATCCAGGAACGACTCCATCAATAATTGACCTGAGCCTGAAACCGCAGAAGCTGCCCGCTGAACTGATCATAGGAACGCGTGTTGGCGGTACTATTTGCCTGCGTGTTTGTGCGATCGGTTATCGTGTACATGGCGACGAGTTCCAGTGACTTGGAAAACTGCCATTCTGTTCCGAACTCCCATTCTTCAATTTGAGCAAATGGGGCATTGCGTTCGGTCTTGTACCCACCCTGGTAATAGTTCCATCGAGCGAACGGGATCAGCTCTCCCTTCTCCAGCTTTTGACGGTACATCGCCATGGCGTATCCGCCATAAAGGGCAGACTCAGTCACCTCTGTCTGGGCAGCGTTCAGAGCGGGCCCATTCCCCACGGTCCATTCCGATTGGAAACCGAGAGGCTGAGGATAGTAGATGAAGGTCCAGGCAAGTCTCTCTTCCTGAATGCCGTTCGGGTTTCCGTTCTCTAGCGTTCCCAAAGGTCTCACGGCCGGGCCGACACCAAGGGGACTGATGGAACTTGATAGGACCGAATACTGCCCCGTGTAACCCTGCATACCCACTTCGACAAGCTGGCAGTCATTCAACCAGAAAGGATAAGCGACTCGGGCTACAGCATGAAGGTCATCGTTTTGTTCTCGGAATGAGCCACCCTGCCCGTTGTAGACTCCAAAGCCGACCATTCCGTAATTCCCCGACCCCTTTAAGCCCTCGTCCATGATGTACTTGAAGGTATCCTGCACATCGACAGGCGTCCAATAACAGAAGATGCCCAGATCGCGTTCATTTCGGACCGCACTGTTCAATGCATCGTTGCGATCAAGCGGCAAACGATTGGAACTGGACTGTAGATTCTCCCAGCCATACGGGACCTTCGACTGGCCGATACGAAATCGAAACTCCTTCTGATCATCCAAAGACACATCTGCGTACAAGTCGCGAATCTGAGCAAACTGATTGGCATCCGGGCTTCCCGGCACATTCGACGCAAAGTCCGGCTGGAAATAAAGAGACAAATGATCGGACACGTCTCCGGAAAAAATCAGCCGAGCCCGCCGAATCAGAAAGCTCTGATTATTCCCAATTGAGCTGTCACCCACATAGTGTGCTGGTGCCGGACCATCGTTGTCCATCACGTCATTAACGCGGAACTGAGCGTAGCCTCGAATCGTATACTTCTCGAACCACTTCTTATCTTTCTTTGCGTCTTCTTCCTTCTTCTTTTTCGCGGCTTCAGCATCCTGAAGGATGCCTTCTTCAATTTTTGCCAGCCTCTCATCAGCCTTCTGAGTTCGTTGCAACAACTCTTCGAAGGAATCTGCTGTTCCCGGAACCTCCTGAGACATTCCTGTCAGGTGCGATACGCCAGGTCTTCCATACGACGATAACTCAGCTTCCAGCCGGGCATTGCTTTCTTCCAGCTCGGCCATTCTTGACTCCATGGCCCGCAATGTATCCGCAAACCGATCCTCTGAAACGTAAGAGTCCTGAGCATAACCCTCAAGGCCTAATGACCAGGCAGATGCACAGAGAATAGACGTCCAGATCCGCTTCATCCTGCCGTTCATCCTATGATCTCCATATCGCGCCCGACCTGAACTCGCCCGCAACACCACGAGGCTTGTCTTGCCTCGATAGTTCGAGGACTATTCAGCTGTTCCAGTTCGTTTCAACATCCTCGACTTCTGAAGCAACAGCATCCCGATCGTTCGTAACACTTTGAAGTGCCGATCAACCTTGCCGGGAAGCATTACTTGCGATGTCGTCCCGCTATGGATTCGATATCGGAAATATTATGAATTAACAATCGCTCCACGAACCAGGTCTTAACAGTGTGAAGGCGGTGAAGTTAACACAATGATCGCAAGGTCGCGGATACTGCCGATTCTCGCACGGCCCTTTTTCCTCATCGTTAATTTCGTCAAAAACGTCACGGCGATTCAGTGCCTCGGTGGGTAGAAACTGATGCAGTAAAGACTGATTATTAAGAGCCGATATGGGTAGTTCGATGAAGAGAGAATGCCGCGAAGGCTAAACCTGCGGGGTCTCTTGTTTGAAGTGCTCGAAACACAACTCCCCGGGGCATGTGTACATACGACAAGAACCTGGCTACATGAGTCAAGCTGAACGCGGAACCTTACTCTGGAACAAGCGATAACCCGGGGGGATTTGCCAACTTAAAGCTGAATGACTTTCAGCGTTCAGGTTCACCCGACCTGTCTCGACCACGAAAGTTGTGTTATCCGCAAGGCGAAGATTGCCACGCACTCACGCGAAATGAGCTCCAATAAGAGCTGGAAAATGGAGCGGCACAATCTCAGTTTTCAATCCGCAGTGTGTCCGCTGTTGATTGAGACCGTGGTCGGCACTGATCAAAGAGAGGATTTACATCCCTTTGATTGCTGCGCACTAGCAGATGCTGCTCAATTGTTGACCTCTCCGACGACCCATCGAGGCATATTTTCCCCTCTCAAGAGAAGTATTGAACGAGTCGATCCGGAATTCAGCACCAATCAACTATCGTGCTCCTCAGGTCAGGACATACGATTTTTGCTGCATCCCGGCAAACCGGGGCCACCTGGTGGACAATCGCCTGAATCGTCCACAAAATGCGTCAACCACAGAAATACTTCCGACGCTGGCGTCTGGAAGAATCGGCTTGAATCCAAAATTCGGCCTGTGGACCAATCCTTCCTCTTCCAGCCACGCCCATTATTGCCCAGGAGCAAATTGACAGATGTCTCAACCGGGAAGTCAGAGCATTCAGAGCGTTCTGAAAGAAACTCGAACATTTGCACCACCAGCCACATTTTCCGCCAATGCCCATATCAGCAGTGAACAGCAGTATGAGGCGATGTGGAATCGGGCCAAGGATGATCCGGCAGGATTCTGGGGCGAGATGGCAGGCAACCTGGAATGGTTCCGCAAATGGGACACTGTCGTTCAGGGGCACATGCCGGACACAAAGTGGTTTGTCGGCGGCAAGATCAATGCGAGCTACAACTGTGTCGATCGCCATCTGAATGGAGCATCACGCAACAAGGCCGCGATCATTTGGGAAGGCGAACCCGGGGATACTCGAGTTCTCCGTTATCAGGACCTGCATCGCGAAGTCTGCAAATTTGCGAACGTGCTCAAGAAACTGGGCGTACAAACCGGCGATCGCGTCACCTTGTACATGCCGATGATTCCAGAGCTCACGATTGCGATGCTGGCGTGTGCTCGAATCGGTGCCGTGCATTCTATCATCTTTGGTGGCTTTAGTGCTGATGCCGTCGCTGATCGAAACAACGATGCTCAATCAAAGGTCGTCGTGACGTCCGATGGGGGATGGCGTCGAGGGAAAGAAGTGCCGCTCAAGGCTGCCGTCGATGCGAGCCTTGAAAAATCACCGTCTGTTGAAAAGGTTGTCGTTGTTCGCCGCACCGGTGGTGATGTCGATATGGTGCCGGATCGCGATTTCTGGTGGCATGAATTGATGGAAGGGATGTCAGCCGATTGCGATGCCGTACAGCTCGACAGTGAGCATCCTTTGTTCATCCTGTACACTTCTGGGTCGACCGGAAAGCCGAAAGGCGTAATGCACACAACCGGCGGATATCTGCTGGGAACAACAATGACCTCGAAATGGGTCTTCGATCTCAAGAGCGATGACACCTATTGGTGCACCGCGGACATCGGCTGGATCACCGGCCACAGCTATATCTGCTACGGCCCTCTTTCCAACGGGGCGACCGTCGTGATGTATGAAGGTGCCCCGAACTGGCCGGATGAAGGCCGCTTCTGGGAAATGATCGAAAAGTACAAAGTCAGCATCTTCTACACGGCCCCTACCGCCATTCGCGCATTCATCAAGTGGGGTAATCAATGGCCGGAGAAGTATGATCTGTCGAGCTTGAGATTGCTGGGCTCCGTTGGTGAGCCGATCAATCCGGAAGCATGGATGTGGTACCACAAAATCATCGGCCAGGAACGCTGCCCGATCGTGGACACCTGGTGGCAAACGGAAACGGGCTCAATCATGATCAGCCCATTGCCGGGTGTCACAGCGACAAAGCCGGGCAGTTGTGCTCGTCCGTTGCCAGGCGTAGTACCGGACATTGTAACTCGCGACGGTCAAAGTCTCGGCCCGAACGAGGGTGGACTGCTCGTAATGCGACAGCCATGGCCATCGATGCTGCGTACTCTTTATGGCGACCATGATCGCTTCAAGACAACCTACTTCAATGATATTCCCGGGTGCTACTTTGCTGGCGACGGTGCTCGCCATGACGAAGATGGTTACATCTGGGTCATGGGGCGAGTCGATGACGTACTGAATGTTTCAGGCCATCGTCTCAGTACGATGGAAGTCGAAAGCGCCCTCGTGTCGCATTCCAAGGTTGCGGAAGCTGCAGTCGTCGGATTTCCTCACGAGATCAAGGGCGAAGGTATCTGCTGTTTCGTCTCTCTGAAAGGCGGTTCCGGAGACGACGCACTGAAGAAGGAACTGATCAATCACGTTCGTCAGACAATCGGTGCTCTCGCGACTCCAGACAAGATTCAGTTCGCAGCCGCTCTGCCCAAAACTCGCAGCGGAAAAATCATGCGACGTCTGCTGCGTGATATCGCTGCTGGTCGCGAATCAGTTCAGGACACATCCACTCTGGAAGACCTGAACGTGCTGGCGAAGCTGCGTGAGGATGATGAATAATCAACTCAGTAACGATAGCTCGACCGCTTGAATTATCGCAAAAAGTGAGGGCCCGACAAGTTTGACTTTGTCGGGCCTTTTTTGCGTGCGTTACTCATTCCAGAGATACTCGTTTAAGCGTCAATGAGACCACAGATCATCCACTTCACAGGTGATGTCACCACTCTCCGTCGAACAATCAACGTAGGCACCATCAATAAGCTCCATCGCCTCAATTTTTTTTGCTCGACATCAACTATCGATCTCACACCAGTTCCGGCATCGGTGTGGTTTTCTCCAACAGGTATTGAGGTCGCCCACTTAGGTCGTTCATCTTGGTTGCTTCGGGTTCAATCCCGAGATGACGATACAAGGCCGCGAGAACTTCTGCAAAATGCACCGGGCGATCCGCGATTTCCGCTCCCAGTCGATCAGTTGCACCGATGACCTGCCCCGTGCGAAAACCACCGCCAGCCAGCAATCCACCGCCGACCTGAGGCCAATGATCTCGACCAGCATCAGGGTTGATTCGAGGCGTTCTGCCGAACTCACCCCAGGCAATCACAGCCACATCTTTGTCCATGCCTCGCTGGTAAAGATCTTCAATCAATGCCGAGAGCCCCTGATCGAACTGCGGCAAATGAGTATTCTTCATGCCATTAAAATTGTCGCTGTGAAAGTCCCAACGACCGAAGTTCAGCGTCACCACGCGACAACCAGCTTCCACAAGTCGCCGAGCCATCAGGAAATGTTCAAGATTGCGAGGAGCCCCGTCGCCAAAGCGATTTGGGTCGCCCTTGCCATATCTTTCTCGGACGGACTCCGGCTCTTTGGAGATATCAAGAGCATCGACAAGTTCACTACTGGTCAGAATATTGAAGGCCTGCTGAGACAACGCATCAAGGCCAGACAGCGTGCCGCTGTTATCCATATCTCGACGAAGTCGATCCACACTGCTCAGCAAAGACTTTCGATCATTCAGGCGATCACTGCTGATCCCTTCCAGTCTCATATCAGCACTGGCTGGTCCTGAAGGTCGAAAGGCAGAATTGGCAACGCCGAGGAACCCCGGTAGCCCGGGTGAACCATACGGTGGATGCCCCGCGTCCGGCGAGAGCCCGACGAATGGAGGCACCGCTTTATTCTTAGGCCCCAGAAGTTTCGATGCGACCGAACCCATCGAAGGCCATCCGCCAGCGGGCTGATTTCGCTTCGAATGCCCGGTGTAGCAAATGAAAGAATCGTGATCCCCATCAGGAGAACCGTAGACGCTTCGCAACGGAACGCACTTGTCCATAATCGAGGCCATGCGTGGCATGTGTTCGCAGATCTCGATGCCTGGGACATTTGTTGGAATCGGCTGGAACTCACCTCGAATCTCGGATGGTGCATCCATCTTCAGATCGTACATGTCCTGATGCCCAGGAGCACCGCACATGTAGATCATGATCACTGCCTTGTGTGACTTCCTGATCCCTGCCAATTGTTCGGCCTGCAACAACTGAGGCAGCGTAAGACCGCCGAGTGTTAAAGCTCCCAGGCGGAGCGTATCTCGACGAGTCAATCCATCGCAAAGCGTACTGCGGCTATGACCGAAGATTGAGAGCATGAGCAGGGTCTCTCGATGTTATGGGTGGGCAAGAAGCTGGTAGGCAATACCGCCCTGAGGCAGCATTCTGGGAAAAGCCTACCATAAGAATCGACCGATCGGAACTTCTTCCTGCAGATCGACTGCCGGAACTTCCAATATCTGCCGTTTGCGGAGCCTAATTCAATGGTTTCCATTGAGAAAACGTGGCCGCTTGTCCAACCCGATTTCCTGCGGCGTCGACCAGATTCCAGACAATCGCCTGTTCAATCAGAAATCGCTGTCCGGAACTACTGATGCGAACACCTCGATAGTCGTCCACATAACCATCTCTGGCAGCACGAGCCATCAATTGAGCACGCTCATCGCGATGCATGGGTTCAGCGGTCCGTCTGGAGGGCATTGAGGTCAACGTGGGGATGTCCATTTCCCAAAGCCCGAGTGCCTTTTGATTCCCGTAGTTCAAAATGGGATCGTCCTGGGTCGCATGCGAGACAACAACGAACGGCGCCTCAAACACGGCTCGTGCTTCATCGACCGGATCGCCCAACCGTTCAATCAAATCTCTTCCGACAAATCGCCGAAACGAGTTCAACAGGATCTGAGTATGCTCTACCCAGTTATTCTCAAGCCATGGCTGTGCAGCAGACATCGACTATCGTATTCCAACAAGAGTCAGCGCGAAAAAAATCCTGCGATGTGCCAGTTTGCATCTTCCCGGGAACTCGCGTTTCAATCCCGGAGGATCGAGTTACTCCGGTTTATTCTCTTCAACATCTACTCCGGTCGCACCGTCCGCTAATTTCGGTGGAGCTGGTCCCAGATACTGATAGTACTGGCATTCGAGCCGGCCATTATAAAGTTTTCTGCGACGCGGCGCTCGACGACCGAAATGTTTCTCGAACCACTGATTGGACGTGATTACATAGACGCCCCATGTCGGAAGCAAATCACAAATCCGCCCCAGCTCGCGATAGACGGCTTCAACTTCCTGCTGATCGCCCATCCGTTCTCCGTAAGGCGGATTACAGACAATAACGCCGTACTCACGATTTGATTTGAACTCACTAATCTCCTGAACTCGAAACTGAATATCACCACTCACCCCGGCTTCCGAGGCACTGCGTTCACAAAGCCGCATGGCGGCGGGGTCATGGTCGTAGCCCATAATTGGTTCTGGCATTCTTGGCAAACGCAAATCCTTAGCTTCGCTGCGAACATCCTTCCACATCTTGCGGTCCATCCACGGCCAGTCTTCGGCCAGAAAGGAACGCCCTGAACCGGGAGCAATATTGCGCCCAATCATTGCAGCTTCAACGGCGAGCGTTCCACTGCCACAAAAAGGATCAACGAATTGGCGATCGCGGTTCCAGTAGCTCAATTGAATCAAGCCGGCGGCCATCGTTTCTCGCAGCGGAGCAGGTCCGGCGTATTCTCGATACCCTCGCTTATGCAGCCCTTCTCCCGAGGTGTCGATCGTGAGCGTCGCCACATCGCGAAGCAGGGAGATCTCCACGGGAAATTCAGCTCCGGTTTCTTCAAAGCGAAATCGGTTGTACTTCTTCTTTAGACTTTCAACGATCGCCTTTTTGACTGCCCCCTGCACTGCCGGCACAGCGTGCAGTCTTGATTGAACACTTCGGCCCGCTACTGGAAATTTAGCGTCCACGGGGATGTAGTCGCTCCACGGCAGATCGACCGTCTTATCAAACAATGCACCAAAATCAGGAGCTTGAAACTCACCGACCTTGATCAACAATCGATCCGCGCTTCTCAACCACATGTTGCAGCGTGCAATATCTCGTTCATCTCCGGAAAAATGAACTTTGCCATCCAGAACGCGCAGCTCGGTGTAACCCAGCTTTTCGAGTTCTCTGGAAACGACAGTCTCGAGGCCAAAAGTGGTCGTGGCAATCAATTCAAAACGTGGCATGGCTGAATCATAGGGGCAGGAGGAGCGGGAATGCGAAACACTGCGAATACATCTTCCGCCGCAGCACTGATTCCGTCGATGGCCGAGTTATCAAAGATCGGAGACAGGCATAGTTCAGACTCCGAACCGGTGGGATTGAACGATTCCGAAAGAGCCATGTCAATCGACGATGGTTCGCGATCAAACCAATTGTCGGGAATGGTGTCCAGAAGGACGGCACTCACCTCGCGGGGTCACGAATCACGCACGGCAGGAACGAATCGCTTCCGTCACAACTCCCTCCAGCCATACTCTTGTTCAGTTTCACGGTATCCCTGTGAATTTTGCCGCTGGCAATCAGCCCCGGCGATGGTTCAATCCGGAACTGTCATTCGCTAAAGTCCCATCATGATGATTTTACTTCAGCAATCTGAACCTGAATCGGCAGTGCCGTCTGTCGCTTCCGGTGCGGCCTCCCCTTCGCCAACTGAGGCCGGCACTCAGGTCGATTCGCAGTCTTTTCAGACGACTGAATTGGACTTGCCCGAATCGACCGCCGGAATTCTGCTGCTGTTCTTCGGGCTAATCTCGCTGCTGGCCCTGACTGTGAGAACCTCACTGCGAGACTCGCGATTCCTCAGTCGACAGGCACGCATTGTATTGCTCGTTCCTCGTTTAGTCGTTCTGGCCCTCGTCCTGTTTATCGTGCTCAATCCGCAGCGTCGAACTCAACTCAGTCGAGTCGAGAAATCTCGCGTTGGGATTCTTCTGGATACCTCATTGTCCATGGCGTTTCCAGCCGTGGACGCCTCTTCGACTCCAGAGAAGACAGACAGCAAAGCGGAACCGGCATCAACCACTCCAATTCCTGAGGTCAGTTCCCGAGCCAACGCTGCTCTTCAATCGCTTGTGACATCAGGCGTCCTGAAAGAACTGAGCAGAACTCACGCGGTAGCGATCTACACTTTTGATTCTCAATTGGCAGGCCCGCTGGCTGTTGCCAGCGATGAAACGGTTCGCTTCGTCGATACAAAAGATAAAGATCCAGAGTCTGGCAATAGCTCATCTCTGGCGACCGTAAGTCTGGATGAACCAACATCCGATGCAGCAAACGCGATTGAAGCCCCCGCATCTCTCACTCGATGGAACACAATCCTCCAGCCACGAGGTGCAGAAACTCGACTTGGTGAATCGCTCTATCAGATGATTGGTCAATTATCAGGGCGTACGCTGAGCGGAGTTGTTGTTGTCTCAGACGGTCGAACCAATGCAGGCCTGGACACAGAACCGGCTCGAGTTCGCGCGGAACGCTCGGGGACAAGACTCATCACGGTCGGACTTGGCAGCCAGAAGCCCCAAATGAACCTGTGGATTGCTGGAATGCAATCACCAACGGACGTGCATCAGGGTGATCCCTTCGATATCAACGTCATGGTTCAGGGAACCGGCTCTGTTGGCCAGAAAGGCACAGTCCGATTATTTCAGCAATCAGCAGACAGTGATGGTAAAGACCGGAGGCAAGTGAGTGAACAGTCGATCGATTTTGTAGACGACACTTTGCCGATCGCATTGCGATTCAATCAGCAACTCACAGTGCCCGGAAAATATGAGTTTGTGGTTCAGATTGAATCGCCGACTGGCATCACGGAGATGACAACGGACGACAATGAACGTCGTCGTACCATCGAAGTGACTGACCGTCGTATGAAAGTGCTGCTGATTTCCAGCGGTCCCATGAGAGACTATCAGTTCGTTCGAAACGCGTTGTTCCGGCACAGTGGGATCGAGTCCGATGTCTGGCTGCAGTCTGTAACGGACGAAAACGTGGGCTTTGTATCGCAGGAAGCCAAAACTTTATTGACGAAGTTTCCGACCACTGAAGCCGAACTTTTCGCTTACGACGTCATCGTCGCATTTGACCCGGACTGGAGTCGACTGTCTGCAGAACAACAGACATTTCTGAATCGCTGGGTCTCGGAACATTCCGGTGGCCTCGTCGTGATCGCCGGCGAAATCTTCACACCAAAACTTGCTCAGGAACCGGATTCGTTTCGTGATGTGAATGTGCTTTACCCGGTTCTCCTGAATCGAATGTTGCCCGATATGCAGTTGTCGCAACGTGCCGATGAGCCCTGGCCTGTCACATTGACTCCCGAAGGACGGACAAGTGAGTTTTTGAAGATCGCCGATGCCACAGGAAATGCCAGCGTAGACCTCTGGTCAACGTTCAAAGGCATCTATCGATCTTACCCCGTCCGTGGAATTCGTGATGGTGCCGTTGTACTCATCGAATACGGAAATCCTCGGGCTCGAACAGAGCTTGGCCAGCCTCCTTTCCTTGCGTCTCAGTTTTACGGGACAGGACGAACGGTGTTCGTTGGCTCGGCAGAGACATGGCGCCTGCGAGAAATCTCTCCTGAAGGACATCAGCGGTTTTGGACGAGCCTGATTCGGGAAGTTGGCCAGGGACGGAGAAGCCGAGGCACCGCCAGAGGACTGCTGCTGCTGGATCGAACAGAGGTTGCTCCCGGTCAACCCGTCAGTATTCGCGCACAACTCTATGATGCTCGACTTCAGCCGCTCGCGACAGACTCGGTTCCGATGTCCATTGTTGATGCGGAAGGTCGCACAATAAACATTCCAGACCGACTCAACGCGGATGGACGCGGCGCGGGACAGTACGTCAACAGTTTTCGTCCTCCCCGGTCAGGTGCTTATCGCATCACGGTTCCAGTTCCGGAATCTTCGGATGTGCTTCAAACAACAATTGACGTTGTGGTACCGAACCTCGAAGCTCAGAATCCCACTCAGAACGTTGAGCTTCTCTCAAATCTCACTCGAGACACTCAGGGGCGTTATCTGAGCCTTTCGGAAATCTCGACACTGCCCTCGCTGCTGCCTGATCAAAGTCAACCCATCATTGTTGACGAGCAATTGCGAACTTTATGGGATCGAGGCTGGCTAATGTTTTTGCTCGTCATGATGCTGGCATTTGAATGGATCATGCGACGAGTCTGGCGGCTCTCGTAGAGGTTTCTTGATCTGTTCAATCAGCACGACCCGAACGTCTGAGTTTATTCAGCTACCTCATAAAGTTGCACGATCGAAAATGCGTCGTTAACGACAAGGCTCTCATAGCCAGCCCAGGAACTCACCGTCTTCTGCTCCACAGGAGAAAGAGATTGCGAGGGGCGTTGGAGCATAACTTTGGGTGGCTTAAGAACTCCTGCGGACACAAGCTCGCTGAATCGATTCGGTTGCACATAGGCCGTGTAATCATACGAATCAGGCAGGCGATAACGGAGAATCTCACCCCAGTGAACAAAAACGTGGGTAATTCGCTGTGATTTCAGAACACGGCGGATTTCATCAGGGAGCAGCATTCTTCGGTCGCGGAGGGGCGTCGCAGTGTCGGAAGAGTCGACTGTCCATTCCTCAAAAATGTTGTCGTCGAAAACCGTGTTGTAGACCAACGGAAACGTCGCATCAAAAACTTCCGCGTCACCAACCATCAGCACCTTCGAAGTTGACGGCAGCGTAGCGTTTAACGTTTGAATATCAGATCGAATCGTCAACTTTCGCGCCGCGTCCAGATCCATCAGGCCCGCATGAAATCCGACCAGCGCCAAGGTGCAGAAGTAGATATTGTAGCTTGTCCCGGCAGTGATCAAGACGGACAGAAAACCTCGCCAGAGACCGGACGAATGCAGCAACCAAGTGCAAGCGGCAGTGATACTTAGCAGTGGAATCAGAGGAATCCAAAAGCGGTCAATTCGATGAGTCAATGCCCACCACGTCGCGAATCCCCACACAATCAGAAGGAAACTTGTACGCACTATGACAATGCGACGAATCAAAAGCATCGCGGGAATCGACAGCGCAAACAAAAGACCGCTGGTCCACATGTTGTAAACAGCCACGTCCATGAAGTGGCGCGGAAGCAGAGCAAGGCTGTGCTCACGGGAGGAGTGGGCGGGAACCCAGCGAGCATTCATTTCAGGCGACCATTCCGAACCGCCAAAAATCGAATAGCCCAGAGGATACACGGGATTGCCTGTGTCGTACAGATTTCTAAGGAGCCACGGAGCAACCATTATTGATACCCCCGCAGCGAAATAGCCAAGCGGCGGAATCAGGCTCTGCAACCTGTCCCTGAGAGAGATCTCACCATGCAGGTCCACTCGATCTTTCTCTGATCGACTAAGCAACGCCCCCATGAGGATCAACGCGGTCGGGATAATGACAGAGACGAGCCCGGTATACTTGGAAGCCATCGCGCATCCACCCAGCAGGCCCGCCAAAAACGATATTGTGTGACGATGACCTAACTGTTCCTTCAACCAGAATGCAACCATCGCCGAGCTGATGAGGTAGAAGGTTAGGGATCCTTCCGCATAAGCGATAAGGGAAATCCTTAATGTCCACGGCGTTGTCAGATAGATGAGTGTTGCCAGCCACGCAACCGAGACACTGAGCCAACGAGTACAGATTGCAAATACGACACAAGCCGTCAACAACTGAAAACACGCGAGCACAGCCTGCCCCGCCAAAGCGCCTTCCCACCAATCGCCAACCAACACCATGGCCGTGAGAGGCAACATTTCACTGAGAAAAGGAAAGCTGGTGTAGACATTGTGTCTCAAGTAGGAGATGCGTCCCTGCTGAAACCATTCTTTGGGCCCCTGCAGATGATATTCACGGACGTCGAAATCTGTCGGCGGTGATAATGAGCCCAACAACAGATAAACGGTAAATGGCAAAATGATCATCAGAGCAACACCCGGGAGGTACCTTGATGGTCGGTCAGACACCTCGCTACTGGAACAGGATTCTGCCAACGATGGCTCTGAACTCCTCCAACGCCATGCCAATATCAGACTGAGAAGAGAAGGAAGCCAAATTGCTGTCGGATTCAGTTGCCCGGCCAGACCAGCAATGAGTGTGATCAACGACTGCACCGCGAGTCCGATTCCTCCAATCAGAGCGATACGTTCCGTTTGGAGAAGTCGAAATCCGAGATTAAGCCTGCGAACAATCGCCCAACCGTGGCAACTGGCAAGACTGAGAATAAGAAAAGCCCAGCCGAACAATCGCAGCCTTTGAGGAAGAAACTGGAGTCCGTGTGGAGGCACAGAAGCCTCAGACTCTGCTCCCGAATCCCCAACTCCCAGAATTGTGTCGGCCAGCATCAACCACAGATCAGACCTTTTGAATTCTGGCGCCTGAAGAGGTTCTCGGAACCAAACACATAAAAAACAAACCATCCAGCCTGCAGCAAGCATCCGCAACCACAGTGAGATTTGTTTTCGTTTCGCAGCGTCAGAGTTCAACGTTGGCTCCACTGAAGCTCAGGCAAATAATGCTCTTCAGACTTGGTCGGGCAGCAACAGTCAGATCGACTTTCGATTCCATACGCAAAGCTTCAACACAACTGCCCACTGAAACAAGCCCGGCGCTTCAAAAAGTCTCCTACATCATTCGATTACGTCTTTAACGGATTCGCCGAGGGAAGATCTTTGGAAAACCCGGCGTTCGCAAGATGCTGAACAGCAGAGAATCTGCATAATTGGAATCAGACCGAAGACCATTTGCATTCTGGCGGCAGCAAGAAAACTTGTCTCCTGAGAATGGACAACTTCACCTGACATCAACTGTGAGATTCTTCGCAGGTGCAAACGAAAACAGCTTCCGAGAGAGGGTGCTCTCGGAAGCTGCTGGTTTCTGAGTTAGAGCGAGGACGAGCTAGAACAGGAAGCAGTTCTTTCCCACCTCAGGTCGACCTGATTATCGGGCCATTCCGAACAAACCAGCCAGACCATTCTTGCTGCTCGACTGCTTGTGCAGGCGAGAAGGGAAGAAAGCCTGTGGATCAGCTGGAGGAGCAGCTACTGGAGCAGCTTCAGCAGCTGGTGTTGGCTGCTGAGCTTCTGCTGGAGCAGCAGTTGGAGTTGCACCGCAGGCGTTTGAACCACAGCCTGTTGAGCAGCATCCAGCGTCTGAGCAGCCGTCGCAGCATCCGTCAACAATCTCGTAACCACAATTTCGCAGTGCCTGTTCTGCTTCACGGCGAACGCTTCGGTCGCAGTCAGCCAGAGCACATGTCAGAGCTGATACAACGCATGGGCTGCAGCAGCACTTGTTACGACGAACCTGGTCACCAATTTCGTCAGCAGCTTCCCGGCGAACTCGTTCGTCCGTGTCGTTCAGACCGTAGACGAAAGCGTTCATGATTTCCGGATGGCAGCAGCAGTCGAATTTACGTCCAAGCTTGTCCAGAGCACGGCGGCGTTCTGAACCATGGCAAGCTGTCATTGAAGTATAGATCAGCTTAGCAATTTCGCAGGCGTCATCGTTGCAGCAATCGCAGCCTTCGCCGCAGGTATTGCCAGCATCGCAGCAGCCGTTGTCACCACAAGCAGCTGGAGCACAGCAGCTTGGGTCAGCATTGCAACCGTTGCCACAAGCAGCTGGAGCACAGCAGCTTGGGTCAGCATTGCAACCGTTACCACAAGCAGCTGGAGCACAGCAGCTTGGGTCAGCATTGCAACCGTTACCACAAGCGTCAGCTGGAGCACAGCAGCTTGGGTCAGCATTGCAACCGTTGCCACAAGCTTCAGCTGGAGCACAGCAGCTTGGGTCAGCATTGCAACCGTTACCACAAGCGTCAGCTGGAGCACAGCACGTTACTGGGCAGCAGCTTGAACCTGGATCGCCGCATGTGTCGCAACATGGCGGCTTAATGTCTGAACACTTGCGCTGGTACGTGTACACGTTTGTGTGACACGGACGAGCAATCGTTGGCTTGCAGCAAGCTGGCTGACAGTCTTCAGCACAACCGCAGCTCTTACATCCGCCGGAACCAAACAGACCGGCATCAGCCGATGCAGTCATTCCAGCCAGTGCGAGTACCGCACTGAATACGCGAGTCCATTTCATCTTGAAGAGTCTCCTTCTCATGGAAATCGTTCCTTCGACCGCCCTGACCAACCTGACCATCCGTGAAGAACTATCGTGTCGGCAAAACCATTGCCGATTCCCTCGACCTGCGGCGGGACTGGTTTGAACCTTCACACCACGTCGCTGCTACTCAGAATCACGGACAACCAAACCGGCTGTACAGTCGATGATTTCTCATCTGTATTTCGGGCCATTGAGATCTCCATGATCTCAATGTTTGCCATCTGCAGTTCGAGGGGCTGGACAGGTCTATCGTCGATGCTGTTTCCTTACCTTGAGTTTCCACAGATGATTGCCAGGCAATTACTTGCGCCGTTTTTCGGTCCACATGTAACGGTTATGGAAGATGGAGGAACTGCAGGCGAATCTCCGGCCCGAACAATCACTACAGGCATCAGAGTCGTGTTAATCTGGTCAGGACGCAGGTGAGTTTTCAAACAGTATGGATTGTCCGTGTTCTGAGGTTGACCGTCATTCGTTAACAATTTTTTCACGCAGATTCTGCGCGTCGGATTTGCATTTGAAAAATCTTCGTGCGAAGTGACCGTTTCAGTATGGATGGAAGGCCGCTCCAGGTTCACGAAGTGAACTGCCGCCGTTGAAAGCTCGTGCAAGCCCCGCCCACCCGGGAGGACATCTGCATCGATCCGCAGTTGAACACAACCGCCCGACAGCAAACATCATGAAGTTAAGCAGAAGCGTATTGCCGCACCCGCTGCTTCAGCTTACGCCGGCTGCAGAAGCGGTGAGTTACGATCATCGCGCCGCAGCATCGCGGCAATACCTTCCAGCAGCATCAGTGCGGCCAGTACCAGCAGCACGACGGCGATCCAGGCCACTGGATCAGAGTTGACTCCATTCGCAAACTTCGCCTTCACCATCGTTGTCAGCGCCCAAGAACTCATAATGTACATGAATATCGCCGGCACTCCCGTAACAAACAAAACCCAGATCGCTCGGCGAGTTCTCCACAGCCAGACGGTCACGCCCAAAAGCGTCAATGCGGCCAGCAGTTGATTGCTGGCCCCAAAGAGTTCCCAAAAGATTCGCCAGGCAGGTGCAGGCTTGCCGTTGAGCATCAGCTTCTGCGTTACAAAGAATGCAGGAACTCCCGCAGTCAGAATTGTCCCGAACCAGCGCCCACCCGCATTGCGCCAGCCGGTGAGTTCCTGAATGATGAAACGACCAAGTCGCGTACACACATCCAGAGTATCGAAAACGAAGGTATTGAAGGCTACCAGCGCGAAGACGATCCCCACTCGCGGCGCAAGCCCAACAAGACTAAGGAACGAACCAATCCCGTTCGCATAGATCAGGCTGGGGTTCGGATTCTCCGCCGTCACCAACGGCGAATCAAGGGGCAGCATCATCACGCAGCACAGAGAAACGATTGCCACCATCGCCTCCAGCAACATCGTGCCGTAGCCGATTGGTCGTGAATTGGTCTCACGGTTCAATTGTTTGGATGTTGTTCCCGATGCAATCAGGGCATGAAATCCTGAGCAGGCCCCGCAGGCAATCATGATGAACAGGAACGGAAAAAGCGTCGTTCCCTTTGGTGTCATCCAGCCCAGCGTCGCTGGCTGCAGAATCGGCTTTCCTCCGAGCGCTAAGCCGATGGCTGCCGTGCCGAGAGCGGCATACATAAAGTAGCCGCCAAGCTGTCCACGAGGCTGCAGCAAAAGCCACATCGGAGTCATAGATGCAGCGATGCAATAGATCAACAGAAAGATATCCCACGTGCGTACGGCGTAAAGATTCGCATCCGCCACGGACAGCCCCGGAATCCATGCCATAAAGATCGCATCCACATTCAGCGGGATGAATTGACCGACCCAGATCGCGATCCCGACCAGTGGCAAAAAGACCCATGTCGCTTTCTCCATCGACATGACCTTAAAGCGAACAAGGATTCCCATCAGCAGCGGCAGCATCAGATAGATCAACGACGACGTTGCCACACCACCAGACTTGACCAACATCGCCGTTTCGGCATCGCCGACTTTTTCAGCGGCCTCTGCCATCGTCTTGTAGGGAGTGTTCGTCTGCAGATCGATAGCCCCGACAAACATTGAAGCCGTAATGTCGGTAAACGCCACGACAATATAAACCAAAGCCAGCCAGACGAAGGCGAGGAAGAGCAAGTAGGCCCGTTGGCTGATGTGTACTCGTACGACTTCGATGATGGACGATGCTCGATGCCGGATCGATGCGACCAGTGCCGCGAAATCGTGAACTCCTCCGATAAAGATCGAACCAAACAGAATCCACAGCAGCGCTGGAAGCCACCCGAACGCGAGTGCCGCAAAGATCGGCCCGACGATCGGACCAGCGGCAGCTATCGCAGAAAAGTGCTGGCCCAGCAGAGGCGCGGTTTCGCACGGAACATAGTCCACATCGTCCCGCATCGTATTAGCAGGAGTCGGCACGGCATCGTTGAGCTGAAACAATCGCGCCAGCAATCGGCCATAGGTAAAGTACGCAATAGTGAGAACGACTGCTGAACAGCCGACGATGGCCAGCATTTCCATGTGACACAGGCTCCGGAGAAGAAAGTCAGAGAACTCCGATTCTAACGCGGGCGCTTTCGACTGTCACTCAGGATACTCAATGAGGAGCCGAGAACACCCGCTAAACCGTTGCCGGCCAGTCGGATCTCTACTTCACCGGAGTCTTTCAACGACCAAAGAAATCCACACCCTCGCCCCAATCCAGGCTCCGGACCGGAACTATTGAGGTGAGGACGCTTCAAACCGATCAACAACTTCGCTGAATTCTTTTAGCTGCGAATAGTCCTGCTGCCATGTTGTGTACATGACACCCAGCACATTCGGCACATTGTTCTTCCTGACGGTATCCAGCCATTTACCGATCTGCTCAGCGTCCGCATCGTAGAAACCTGCGAGGACCTGCTTGTGACCTCGCTCAGTAAAGAACTTCAGGCTTTCCGCGCGAACGCCAAAGTTCCAGTTCATGATGACAACATCTTTTTCCAGCCCGTTCCATGAACCTGACAAGTCCCCATTAACCAGGTAGTAGTTGTCGACCGCATTGTGATGAGGATCAAACATGTCGTTCCATACAAAGATCCTGCAATCAGCCCGCTGGTCACGAAGAATTTTTGTGCAGAGTCGCACGTTTTCAGCTGCAATTTCTCCAGGGGTCTTCTTCGCTCTCTGGAAAGATTCATCCCATCCCATCACTCGCCATTCATCATGCGACATCATGCGATCTGTGCCCGGGAAGATTTTTTCAACCCCCGCTGCGTGCTCCTGCAACAGCCGAACAAACTCAGGCTCAGTCACACAGGCACATACCTGACCATCATAAATCACATGCGGATGGTACCAAGAGACCCGTAAGCGAGTTCCATTTGGCCAGTCCCCCTTCATGCGGATTGGTGGCGACTCATGCCAGACTTCATACTCCCCTGAATATGGTACGTTTCCCAACAGCTCGTCTCGAACAACATCATAATCAACGCCTTCCTGCAGCTCTCGCGTCCGATCTTCATCCGTCGTGACCTTCAATGGCGTTCCCGGTCGACGCAACACATTCAGCAGTCCACACTCTTCGATCACAGGATCCTCAAGCCACATTGATCCCCCTGTCGGCCCCCACGCTCCCATATAAACGTTCACAGAACTGTTCGAAAGAGAGTTAAATGTGATGTGCTGAACCGACCAGTCCTGAGTCCGCGAGATCTTCAGATTGGTGTGAGTCAACCGGCGACCTGTTTCAGGCTCCAGAACCGTGATTTGCGGCTGTCCTCGAAAGTTCTCGGTCTTCACTCTCACCGAAATGTGATAGTGCCGAAACGGCGACACAGCCAGCGTCTTCATCGCGCGGCAGTTTTCACCATTCGGTTCAGTCACTCGCAGACCGTTACCATCCGGCTTGAGCGGCTCATCAATAAACCGCCATTCTTTGCGTTCCGAAAAAGATGGCAAGGAAACACTGGGGTCGGGTACAAGTCGAGCTTCACTGTCGCGAACTTCAAATAGAGCCTCTCGAACGGGAAGTCCCTCCGCCAGGTTCACATTCTGAGACAGAAGATTGTTCGAATAACCAACTGGAAAAACAGCCGGTACCAACTTCAGATCCAACTCCCGGGCGAGTCCCTTAACCCGTTCAATGTGTGCAAAGTACTTTTTGTCTAACTCATGAAGGCGACAAAACTTTGAATCGGTAATGAGGAAATGAGTATATTCGAGGCTCTTCGCCTCCCGCATCAACTTCTCCAGGCGATCGACCTCGGCCGGAACAAGAAAGTTCACAGGCGCGTAAACCCATCGCTCAAGCTCTTGCCCTTCGACAGCATCACCACGAACACAAATCGCCAGGACGCAAACCAGCACCCACAATAGTAATTTCGCCATCGAGCAGATCTGCCGACTCAGGAACTGGAAAATCTGCATACAGGATTCTCGCTGAGAGTACTTACTATAAGGGAAAGAAACGGAGCCCGGCATTTTACGAACTGGAAGCGAAATCCAATTGTGTTCTGATTGTGTACTGGAAGAGGCCGCCGATCAATTACCGGCATGGCAAATTGTTCTGTCTCTTCGTGCCGTCGCAGCGAGGTTTTGTTCACGGTACAAGATTTTGTAGCTCGAAATCCAATTTTCATTCTGGTGAAGAGGCTCTTTCAAGCTGTAACGTCAGTAATCGTCGTCTGACACACGAAGTGATCCCGCCAGGAAATGTCCATCGCCGCGGCTGGCCGGTCAGAGCTGCCTCAGAAAGCCTCATCCATTGCGCAGTGTTCATTTGCTGTCTGGGCCATCGCTTGCGAGCCCATAGGAATATGAGTGCGTGCCGAATGAAGGGCTCCGGCCAAATGGTCAAAGCTTTGCAATCAAGCTGGACACAAGCTTCACTCTCTTCCCGAACTGCGTTGCTGAGAATTCGAGCTGACATCTCATCAATCACGCTCATTGTCCGGCCAGCCTGGTCACTCAGAGCCTGTAGACTTGCCCCAAGCGAACCAGAAACTTCGCACGGCATTGATTTAAGGACATGCCGAATCTGATTTCTTGTAAACTGCGATGTGGCATTGGATGAGTCCTCACGAAACAAGATTCCGCGATGACACACGAAGTCTCGAATTGTCGCCTGACTGAGCTTCAGCATCGGGCGAATCACCCGAACACCGGGAACAAGTTCACGATACTCCGGAATTCCGGCCAATCCACGGAGGCCCGTACCACGCAGGATGTTGAAAACGAGGGTTTCCGTTTGGTCCTGCTGGTGATGAGCTGTCAGAATCAGAGACAGATTGAGTGATTCTGCAGCACGAGCAAGGAATTCGTAACGAGCTTTCCTCGCGGCCTCTTCAAGGCTTCCTCGGGAATCCACATCCAGCGATCCCGGAACGAGTCGCTCCACGAGACAATCGACCCCCAGAGCTGAGCACGTTTCTTCGACGAATCGTGCGTCTTCATCACTTTCCTCGCCCCGCAGTCCGTGATTCAGATGAGCAACTGCGATCCTCCCCGACAATGATTGGCGACCAATCTCCGCCAAACCGTTCAGCATCGCCATACTGTCAGCACCGCCGGAAACCGCAACCAACATCCCCTGCCCTGCAGCAACAAGTCGATCCAGTCCATCAACCAATCCCGTCAGGAAGGGAGAGCCCTGTTCCATGGGGGTTACTGTGAAACTGTTCAGACCGGTTGATTCGCAGTCCCGCTTTGTTAGCATTCCCCTGTCTCTTTTTTGAACTCGTCGGAAAGTTGTTCTGCGGGGAAGAAAGAGTGTCTACAGATTTGGTCTTCCCGACCTGCTGTGAAACTGAAAGTATGATCGCTCGGCGTTGGTTCTCCAGTGCTGCGCAGCCTGAATTCGGCTTTAGACTCAATTGAGTCTCTTGACCCACGACACACATGGTTTTACTCGGACTACTAATTCTACTGGTCTCATGCATGCTGGGGGTCGCAGTTTTTCTGCGACCAGCCTGCGGTGCGCGCGATTTCTGGATGGCTGTCAGTGGCATTCAATGCTCCCTGACAGAATCTCCGGCTGTCGATGAAAAAGACCTCTCGTTGCCTTCTGCAACGGGACCGCCCGGGCCGCAGGCTGTGTGGCGACAGTCCGATCTCCTTCATCGTGGCCATGTGTCGGATTGTGTATCGATTTCGGCTGCTCAGACCCTGCTGCCTCTCTGGCCGATGATTTCGACTGACTGTCAGGCGGCAAGCCCCGCGCAGTCCTCGGATCTGATCCTGCCTTCAGCTCTTCACTGCTCTTTCTGAGCGGGCAGAGTTGGTTTATGAATTGAAGTGAGAGGCGTTTCCATGGCAGATCCGCTGATCGTCGGCAGTTTCGCCGGGATCGTGGGTGTTGGTGTTGGCTACTTTATTGATCGTCTGATCAAAGGAGGGGCCTACAAGACCCGTGAAGAAATCATTCAACAGGCTCAGCGCGATGCCGAGAGCCTGCGGAAGGACCAGGAACTCAAGATCAAAGAGGACATGCTCAAGCGGCGCGAAGAGCTGGAAGCCAAGCTTGAGGAGTCCCGAAATCAACTGCGAAGTCGAGAACGTGAGCTGGACAAACAGCAGGCGCACCTCGAAGAGCAGCAGGATTCCTTCCGCAAGAAGGAAAAGATGCTGCAGGGTACTCAACAGAAATTGGCTGATCGCACAAAGGCGATGGAAGCCAAAGAAACAGAACTGAATCGTCTTCTGAAGGATGAGCAGGAAGTTCTGTATAAGATCAGTGAGCTGACCCGTGAGCAGGCAACCGAGCAGTTGTTGAAGCGACTGGATCGGGAATTGTCTGATCAGACCGGGGCGATGATTCTGAAGCATGAAGCGGAAATCAAGCTGGATTGCGAGCGAAAGGCCCGCGAAATCATCGGGATGGCCGTGCAGCGATACGCCTCAGCACATACATCCGAGACGACCGTTTCCACGGTCGATATCCCCAGCGACGAAGTTAAGGGTCGCATCATCGGTCGCGAAGGTCGAAACATCCGAGCCTTTGAAAAAGCGACTGGCGTCGACGTGATCGTCGACGACACACCAGGCGTGGTGATCGTCTCGGCCTTCGACAATGTTCGTCGCGAGATCGGCAAAATGTCTCTGGCCAAACTGATTCAGGACGGTCGAATCCACCCGTCTCGAATCGAAGAGATCGTCGCCGAAACAACGAAGGAAATGGATGAGCATATCCGCAAGCTGGGCATGCAGGCCTGCGAAGAAGCCAGTGTTCGTGGTTTGCACCCAAAGATTGTCGATCTGATGGGACGCCTGCATTTCCGCGTCAGCTACAGCCAGAATGTTCGCCAGCACTCTATTGAAGTGGCTCATCTGACTGGCATGATGGCTGAGCAGCTTGGCCTCGATGGAACAATCGCTCGTCGCTGCGGATTTCTGCACGACATTGGCAAAGCGGCCGACCATGAAATGGAAGGCGGCCATCCTGCAGTCGGTGCAGAACTGCTGAAGCGATACGGTGAGGGTTCAGAAGTTGTCCATGCAGCTGCCGGCCATCATGATGATATTCGTCCGGAGCACATCTATACCGTGCTTGTCGCGGCAGCTGATGCGATTTCTGCAGCTCGCCCGGGTGCTCGACGTGAAACTCTGGAAAAATACGTTCGTCGTCTCGAAGAGCTGGAAGGTCTCGCCTGCGGATTCCCTGGTGTAGACCATGCCTTCGCAGTTCAAGCCGGTCGTGAGATCCGAGTAATTGTTGATTCAAGTCGAGTCAATGATCGCCAGGCGGCTCGAATGAGTCGTGATATCGCCAGTGCGATTGAACAGTCCTTGACCTATCCCGGAGAAATCAAAGTCACGGTACTTCGCGAAACTCGCAACGTGGAGTATGCAAAATAGAAATTTATCCGACCTGTGCTTTTATGTTCATCCGTTGAACAACCTGGCGGTGTCCATGAGACATCTCAGGGAAACTTGTTGCCGAATTGCTGTTGAAGTCTGAACATCAGGCTTCAACAGCAATGTCTTCTTCGGGCTGCGTAAACTGAGGCCGGGCGTTCGCGGGATCTCTCATTCAGATCATTAACTCAATCTTGGCCGCACACTGAAAAATCAATTCTCGTGGCGCCCGCTACGACATTTCTTGTTTAGACAGAATAATTCTCGCGTGAGTACCAGGAAAACAACTTCAAAGTCTGCAATCCAGCCGGTTGATCCGGATGCGATTCGTGATCTTTTGGGGTATCTGAATTTTTCACAGGGGACCATCAGTCCTCGGTTTCGCGCCACACTGAACAGTCTGTTTAGAGATCCGGCGAGAGCCAACTCTCCGGCGGTCCTTCGAGACTATCTGATCGGTGAATTGCAGCGGTTGTCAAAGTCTGGTGATGCCGCCTGCTCAGATCCCACTCAGGCTGAATCTGTCATTCGTTTCACCATCGATCAGTTCATTCCGGCCTACAGATCTCATCATTCGGACTTGCTGGGACATCTGTCAGAATCGGATTTCTATGCGCCGTTTCTGATGGCCCGAATGTTTGAATCTGTGCTCTCTGCGCGTGCAGAAGTCGGAGATGACAGAACCTCAAAAGTTATCGAATCAGCCTTGAAGCGGTTGAACCATTTTGTTGGCTACCGTCCTGTTGCGGTCCTCGAGAACGATCGCCGTTCAGAAGTTTACTCGAGTGAGAGATTCTGCCCGCTGCCTCTGTATTTTGGTGACGTCGGAGCGGCCGCAGGCCCATATGAGAAGATCGTCAACGCGACGATCGCATTCATGCAAGGACTCCCTGAAGATCTGGTGGGGAGTTCGCACTTTGCTCTGGAACGACTTGCTGAACTCAGCCTCGATATGAGGTCCCACGACCATCTGCATCCCGTCAATAAACGCACGAACTATGTGTTTGGCGAATGGGACCCGGATGAGATTGACACCAAGGGTTTCTACCGGCGTTTCGTCGTCAGACGACTTATTCTTGACTCGTTGATCGACTGGATCAAGCGCGGAGACAAACCGGACGATCCCGAACGGCTGTACGATGCCTCGGCCGTGCTGGCCGGAACAATTCTGATGGCGTCTGCGATCAGTGGATCCGGGCCACAGACTTATGATTCCAGCGTCTCATTAACGTCTCTGCTGCCGATTGTTGCTCGACAACGAGATCACTTCTATCAGCGGCTGCTGGACACGGCATCCGGAGATCGATCGCGACGTCTGAAAAAGCTGGCGAACGAATCGCGGCAGCCATTCGGCCACGTACGCCATGAACTCAATATGTACCTCGCAAAGTACGGTGCTGATCAGGTACAGCATCGACATTTGTCGTGGATGTTCGCGCGGATGGGCTTTGAAGAAGCCAGCTGCGAAGAAGCATCGGTAATCCCCTGTCTCTCCGCACGGTTTGAATCAGAAATCCAGTCGCGACTTGTCATGGTCCCGCGAACTGTGCGTGCAGGACAATTGGATACCGCACGCCGATTAATTACGGAGGTCATAGAATTCCTGCACCGTGGCATCGAATGCGGCGGTCTCGTCGACCCATGGAACATCCTCGGATTTCAGGGCTTGTTTCCGCTGTTCTTTACTCGTGAGGATTCGATACCGGATTCACGCGTGGAGGTCCTTCTGGACATCATGGGACAGATTTTTGATGTCTGTTCGCTCACGATGAGCGAAGCAGCGGCAACAGGCCAAAAAGATCTGCATGATTCCGTACTGAAGGACTTCCGCGAACTGGCCGAGCATTGGGATCGATATGCCACGACAACGGTTAACGATCTGACTCAGGTCGAAGGCATGAAGTCAGTAGAAGCTGCAACACAGGTTGCGCGAGTGCTTGCCGAATGGCGAACGGCCGGTGAGTCGGCCGGCGATATTAACTTCTGGCGACGGCATGTCGAAGATTTTGATGCGACCAGCAGCTTTGCTCAGGTTGTCACTGCCCTGCTCGATCGGAAAGATCATGTGGCAGCGATGGGATTGTTGATGCAATGGCTGGGCCAGGCGGAAACCGTTCCTTTGGAAAACGGACCGCATTCCATTCACCGAATGTTGCACCGTTTGCTGCAGTGTATCTGCGATCAGTCGGAACCGGAGAAACGCTGGAATCATCTGCGCAGACTGTTTGCATTTATCGAAGCGAACGCGGGACTGTTCTGGGAAATCCCAAGTCTTGGCGAATTTGCCGAGCAGCGTAAACGTGGCCGGAAAGGCGGCAAAGAAAAAGCCAAGGACGATCTTGATATCGAACATCTGTTCGATGGCGACGAATCCGAAGACAAGATTCTGGAAGCGGCCTGGGATGACGTCACCTATCGGGATTCAACGGACGACGGCAACGCCTCCGACACAATGGATGGCGCATCTGCTCCGGGGACGACTGAGTTTGAAGTGCTCTACCGCCAAATGGAACCTCGACTGAAGTTCCTGCATACGGTAGGTTCATTGTGGGGAATCGCCGCCGTCTGGATTTCACGTTCGGCCGCGACATTGACCGCAGCCGATGATCAGAAAGAACACCTCCGAGAATGGCTGGCGTCAATTCGGGGACGACTGCACGGACTGGGTGAACTGGTCCGTGAGGTTCGCGATTACGAAATCACGACGCTGGGCTCCGGACTGGAAGGGAACATCGAGTACGACATTCAGATGCAATGTCGATTTCTCCTGATGCAGAACGCTCTTTCCACGACCGTCGAATTCCTGATGGCCGAGCGATTAATCGGTGCAGTCATCTCAGAGGAATCGATTACCAAGGATACCGCATCGCTGGATCGGCAACTGTCGCGAATGTTCGGAGCGGTGTTTGCTCGCAGTGCCGAAGCTGCTCGCCAGTGTTTTCCTGGTCTCTGCAAAGAACTTAAGCGACGCCCACTTCTGTATGTTCCGTTCGAAAACGGGGGTCAGCCCGCAGCGATCCTCAAAGCACGCACATTGCAGTCGGTGATTCGCGTGCTGTTAAGTCAGCTCCCTCGACTTGGATTGTTGTCGGAAACGTTTGAACTGTTGCAGGTCGCTCTGCAGATGGAGCGAACTTCACGACCATCGGGACAAGCCGTCACAGAGTTTGACCGACTGTTTCGAATCGGGCTCAGCAGCTCTGTCGAAGCCGTTCTTCAGTCTGCTGCAAAATGGAAGGGTGAATCGAGCCAGAAAGTGCGCAATATCCTGAAGCGTATTCAGAGGCTCCTCGATGCATACTCAGACCTCTGGACGCGACACAGTGGCTCGATGCGTCTCTCGGTTGTGGAAGATCTTCACGACGAAGAGTACGCCGAAGACGTCAAGCAGTTCATTGAAACCTACGGAGAAGATCTGTTCCACACGCGAATGCTGACGCTCGGCAATGCGCGAGCCATTCTTCATCACGGTGCGGAGTCGCTCTTCGATGAACTCCAGCAAACGGTCGCACTGACTCAGAACGTGAAGATCCTGGAAGACCTCGAAAGCGGTGAACTGGACCGCGAGGATGCCGCGGAATTGGCGGAGTTTGTCTACGAATGCGTCGTCGATAATTTTGATCGCTTCCTCGAATACAACACAACGACCACACATTCGGATTATGGCAATCGCCTGTATTGTCTGCTCGACTTTCTTCGGCTCGAAGCGTTGTACGATCGCTTCGAATGGAACACGATCCCGTGGCAGGTCGCGCACGAGACGATGGTTCGAAAAGGAGAACTGGAAGTTGCGGCCGGCGTCGAAGAGTATGTCGGTGATGAATCCCGGGACATCGCTAATTCATTTGTCGAAGAACTCGTGCAACTGGAAGCCGAATACGGAGTCCGACTTCCGGCCCTGCATGATCATGTGGGCGAACGAGTTGTCGGCGCGCTGGCTCAAAACCGCATGGCAGCCCTGGTTTCGCGAGCCTGCTCAGACGCGGCTGGACTATCACAGGACGAAGTGAACAGTAACTTCCAGACGCTGCGTCAGGAAATTGCGGACTTTATGAGCACTCGCATTGGTTCAGGTATCGAACCCCCCGACTGGATGCAGCGTCTGGCATCAGAGCTTGACCGAGTACAGGAAGGCCGTCCAGGTCAATTATCAGATTCGCTGATGGAAGGCGATTTTCAGAAGCTGTCACAGAAAGCGATTGATCAGCAGATTTCTGATATCAGTCGCCTGAATGATGCAGCGGGCAGCGGAATGTGAGTGTGCCGCCCTGCTCGATCTTACAGGGCCTTCAAGCGGCTTCTTCAACCGCAAGGGCTCGTGCTTCCAATTCTCCGAAGATCAGGGCTCCACGGACAACGGCTGTTGCGGGATCGGGGGCGAGGCGAATGGACTGGATTCGCTCGGCGATTTCGTGCTCAATAAATCGCTCTGTCAACAGGCTGGGAAAGCCCTCGATCATCGTGGCACCACCGGAAAGCATCACAGCCAGTTTCTGACGATGGAGTGCATTTCGGACCGGCGTTGACTGCAGCAGTTGAGCTACTGTCCGTGTCACTCGGTCAAGCACAACCGTGTACAAGCGTGACATCATTCGCTCGCGATCTCCCACGGCATTCCGCAGATGGGGACAACTTTGCTGCTTCCACTGACGGATGCTTTCCATGTCGATGAACGCATTTCCGTCTTCATCCCAAACCTGTATCTGAAACTGCTTGGCCACTTCCGTATCGATCCAGTTACAGCCGATCGCAATCGACTCCTTCGCCAGCGAAATTCCATATCGCGCGATGCAGACACTGGTTGTTTCGGCACCCATCACAATGCTGATGCCGGTAAAGGTGGCATCGTGGCAAGTCGCCAAAAGTGAGGCCTCAGCCGGGTTAACGACGAACGGCGAGTATCCTCGCATTCTCACAAGGCGTGAGAGAAATTCGGCATTCTTCTGAACCCGCGGTGACTCATCAGGAACGCCGGGCACAGTCAATACGCAAAGACTTCGTTCCGCGTCCACCGGAGGCAGCATCGCTTCCGTCAAAACGCTGAGCATCTGCCGAGCTGGAGGATCATCCGACGGAACTGCCCCCTCAACGAACAGAGGAGTGCAGGGAACTCGGCTCAACCACTGGGCTCTCGCAGCGTTATTTCCAACGACCGCAAGTGATCCCTCGCATTCCGCGAACGGGATCTGTTGATCAGCCAAAGATCTTCGATGATGCCCAGTGTCCGGAATCAAAGCGTACTCTGATTTCTCAGCATACATCGATAACCGGTCCGGTGTCCGCGGATTGCGAAACACTGAACGAATCCAGCAGCTGCCAAAGTCGATGGCGCAAATCATGTGTCTGTCCGATCCTGAAGATAGTGGAGAGCCCGGTCCAGGCTTGCAGAGGTCGCTGCCGACTTCTTCTCTCCTGCCTGTTCTTCCTGCAATGGCATCTCAAAGGCTGACCGCTGCGCTGACACAGTGACAGATTCATCACGCCGGCGCTCGGATGACATGTTCATGTGAGGAGCTGGTACTCGAGAATGCGCCGCATCGATTCGCAGCCGACGCGGACCAGCAGGACGCCCGAACAAAGAAACTCTCAGAGGAAGCTCTACCTGACACAGATCAATCGGCAGTCGATTCTGCAGCAGATCTTCCAGATCTGATAAGTATTTTGCACCATTCACGACAGACTCGGACACCACCGGTCGGATTGGCGTAGAAGACAGCATTGCCGGCTCAACGGAAACAGATGCCGGAATGGGCGCGATTGGCTTTTTTGTGGGGGCCACAGATGCGGCGTTGTGCTCAACGGCGACGCTCTCTGTCATCATTACAGGATGAGCGGACTTCGAATCACTCAACGATTCAACAACCATCTTTTCCATCAGATAGATTGATGGGGAATCAACTTTTCCGCTTTGATCAATTCCGGCAGCAACAATCACAGAATCACACGTGGCAGCTTGCTCTGATAACATCGAGGAAACAGAAGCACTGGCTTGTGTACTCCTCCAGTCACCACCGAACCAAGCCTGCGTCTCTGTTGCACTGGGAAGATTCTCCGATGTCAAAAGCGGCTTTGCAGGTACCGCAGTAACAGCTGCTGTGGTGGCCGTTGCTGTGATCTTCTTTTCAGGCACAGAAGGTGTGGGGACTGTCGCAGGCTCAATCGATGGACTAACCGGCGCCGCAAAGTTCTTGACCACGTTTCCAGAATTCGCGGTGTAATGCATTGCGGAGCTTTCGGAACCGAGATTTTCGTCTTCAGCTCTCAAGGAGCCAATCAGAATCATCGATCCTGCAACGAGCAGACCACCAATGAACAGGATATTCCACAGTCCCATTGATGCGGCTGGTACTTGCCGAGCAGCTTCAAGAGGAACAGCAATCTCTACTGGAGCCGGAGGTGCGATGTTCTCTGCAGGAGCAAATGGTACTGCTGCGGCTTGAGAAACGGATCTGACAGAGTGTTCCGATTCACTCTGTTCCATTTCTGAATGCGATTCCCGAGCTGCATCATCTGCGGGCTCAGCAGGGTCCGCAAACGGATTTCGAGAATCATCCAAAGTCTTCGCCTCAGAAGCCTGAACAGGGAACTCAAGAGGAGTTGCCGGGGCTACTTCAGGAACAAGGTTCCCTGCAGCATTTAAGCTGGCCGGTACAGGTTGAGTCACTTCAGAGGTCTGCCACTCTGACGATGCCGGGACCATATTCCCAAAGCCACGAGAAGTTGCCTGAGCCCTGTGTACGACCGTTATCACATCGCCATGTTCAACACGATCTGAAAGGGCAGCGTTTTCCAATAGCGAACGTCCTCGGAAACGGCAGGCGATTTTGACTTGTTGGTCGGCCGATGGAAGCCCGCCTGTCCCCTGAAGAACATCACCTACAGCGATAAATTCATCGGCCAGGGTCACAGGAACGACACCGCCGTCGGTTCGCAATGCGGCGTTCTTTTGGTGAGCTTCCTGGATAGGCTGCATGGACTGCACGACAAGAATATCGCCTTCCATGACCAGCTCACCAGTATCAGTCGACGCACGCGAGAAATTCTGAGTAAACGCGGCTCTCTGCTGTTTTCCTCGTACGACTGAAACACTGACTGAATCACCAAGCATTCCCGCCTGGATGACCGCCTGATGAATCGTGATTCTCGTATGCGGCGAAAGTACGAAGTAGTTGTGGTTTCGAACATCTCCGATCACCACGAATGTCGGTTGTGCGTGATCCGCGTCGGAGGACGGAGACTGGGCTGCCTGCTGTCCGGGAGAGGTCCGTGCAGTCGCAACCATTGCTGCGATAATTAGCACGATCTTGAGCCGTTCCATGGCTGTAACCTCGGTTAAGCAGATATTTTCAGAATTGGACTGTCTGAAGCCAGGTCAGAACGCCCAGCGGCACAATCTGCGCAACGCATCCTTGCTGGCAGAATCGACGCCCTCATGAGAATCGGCATTCAGTGAACCGTTCATCATTCTTTTCGCTCTACAGTCAAAAGCTTCGCATTCAACCCAAATCCCGGGGAGCCATTCACCGAGCGACAGAGGTGCAAAACAGAACTCCGTGGGGATCAAATTCCAATAAAAAAGCCCGACTCTTTTCGGAGCCGGGCTTTCACAAATCACTCATCAACATGTTTAAGTGCCGAAGGTTAAAGCACGGCCTTGATCTTCGTCAAAAACTCGCGATTCGTTGGAAATCGGTCCATCGTCTTCGTCAGTTGCTCCATCGCTTCGACAGGACTGAGGCTGATCAAGCTTCGACGCAGCATCGTGATCCCTTCCTGCAGGTCAGGTGCAAGAATTTTCTCTTCCCGACGAGTTCCGGATTTCGTGATGTCAATCGACGGCCAAATGCGTCTGTCAGCCAATTCACGACTGAGCACCATTTCCATGTTGCCCGTACCTTTGAATTCCTGAAAGATGGCTTCGTCGATTCTGCCGCCAGTGTCAATCAAGGCCGTTCCACAGACTGTCAGAGAACCGCCTTCGTCAAAGCGACGTGCCTGCCCAAAAAGCTTCTTGGGAATATCCATGGCCCGAATGTCCAGACCGCCGGTTCCCGTCCTTCCGGAATTATTGGCCTTGTTGAAGGCACGAGCCAGTCGAGTAATACTGTCGAGCAGAATGAAGACATCTTTGCCCTCTTCGGCCAGACGTTTTGCCCTCTCGATGATCAACTCCGCGATACGAATGTGGCTTTCAACATCGCTGTCGAGTGAGGACGAAATGACCTCGCCCTTAACCATTCGGCGCATCTCGGTCACTTCCTCAGGCCGCTCATCAATCAGCAATACCATCAGATGAATTTCCGGATGGTTAATGCTGACAGAATTCGCCATATCCTGAAGCAGCATGGTCTTGCCTGTGCGAGGAGGCGCAACCAACAGTGCTCGCTGTCCCTTACCAATCGGACATAGCAAGTCCATGACTCGCATCGTCAGCGGCTTAGGACCAATTTCCAGTTTGATTTGCTCAAACGGATTAATCGCCGTGAGGTTATCGAAGTTCCTGACATTCAAATACTCTTCCGGAGTAAACCCATCAATGAGTTCTACTTCGCGAAGTCGGGGGCCCTGGTTACGAGTGCCCTGCCCTACGTCACCACGAATCAGAACCCCTTGTCGTAGCTTGTATTTTTCTACCAGTGAACTGGATACAAATGGGTTGGAATCTTCAGCAGCGTAGTTTCGTTTTGGGTCGCGAAGAAAACCATATCCCCTTGGATGAAGTTCCAGCACGCCATCGAACGTGCCTTCAACGACTTCACCGGACGGCTGAATCGTTCTGCCGCGTCGCGGACCTCCAAGATCGCGTCCGCGCCCCATATCCCGGCCACCACGAGGTGGTCCGACTTCACTACGTCGACCACGGCCGCCATCGTTGCGGCCCCCGTCATTTCGGCCACCACGACGCCCGCGATTCCCGTCATTTCTTCCATCGCCTCCACGAGGCCCATCATTTCTGCCTCGGTTGCCTTCAGGCCGGCCACTACTCTGAAATCGGCTGGGTTCACGCCCATCATTGCGGCGAGGCTCACGCAGGTCATTGCGACCAGGTTCTCGCCC